>JANPDG010000205.1:0-23358 GCA_031431335.1 Polaromonas sp.
GGCGAGTGCGTTTTTCATACCTAGAGCATAGCTTTAATTGCAAAACCTTGGGCGCTGCATGCGTCGCTAAACATCCAGCATCAGCACATCCACCACGTCGCCCACACTCACATTGCCTTGATGGTGATGCAGCACAATCAAACCATTGGCTTGCACCATGCTGCTGAGCACGCCCGAGCCTTGGTTGCCTGTGGTTTTGACCTGCAAAGTACCGTCAGCCGCGCGGGTTACCGAGCCGCGCTGGTATTCGGTGCGGCCGGGCTTTTTGCGCAAAGGCTCGGCGCAGTGGGCCTGCAAGTACAGTGGTGGACCGCAGTATTTGGCAGGGTTCGCGCCCATCATGCGCAAGAGTGCAGGGCGCACAAACGCCAGCATGGTGACCATCACGGCCACAGGGTTGCCAGGCAGGCCAAACAATACAGCGCTGTTCAGGTTGCCATTTTTAGTATCATTTTGATAGCTAACTTCTGATATCCCACGTAGGAAAACTTCAGATTTTTTGGCATATATACGTCCCACCGCCATAGGCCGACCAGGCCGCATTGCAATCTTCCAAAATGCTACGCCGCCTGCGTCACCACCCGCTTGACCATCTGCGCCCTCGCTGCCCAGCCGCTGCATCATCGCCTTGGTAAAGTCAGCCTCGCCCACGCTCACACCGCCACTGGTAATCACCGCATCGGCGTTGGCTGCCGCGCTGCGAAAAGCCGCCTCGAGCAGGGCAGGGTCGTCGCGCACCACGCCCATGTCAATCACTTCGGCGCCCAGCTGGCTCAGCATGCCAATCACTGTGTACCGGTTGCTGTCATAAATAGCGCCCTCACGCGCAGCCTCGCCCAGGCTAAGCACCTCATCGCCCGTTGAAAAATACGCCACCTTGAGCCTGCGCAGCACGCTAACCTGGGCTACATTGATACTGGCCAGCAAGCCAATGGCTGCGGGCGTGAGCAGCTCACCGCGCGTCAAAGCCGCTGCACCTTGCAACAGGTCTTCGCCTTTGAACCGGCGGTTGTCGCCTGTGCTGAGCACGCCAGGGGCAATGCTGATGTGCTCACCGTCCACCCTGCACAGCTCTTGCGGCACCACGGTGTCCAAGCCATCCGGCATGATGGCTCCGGTCATAATTTTGACGCACTCGCCTGCCGTCAGCGCGCCCTGCCAAGCCTTGCCCGCCAGCGCAGTGCCCACCACTTTGAACTGGCTGGCTTCTAAAGCGCCCAGCTGCGCACCAGACAACGCAAACCCGTCCATCGCCGAGTTGTCGTGCGGCGGCACACTGATGGGCGAGACCACATCTGCCGCCAGCACCCGACCCAAAGCAGCTAGCAGGGTGACCAGCTCAGTCTGCGTGACGCTGTGCACCAGCTGCGCTAGAAATGCGCTGACCGTATCGGCACTCAGGGCGTTAGGGTCGTAGCCCTGCAGTTCGGCAGCAATCTGTTCAACAGTTTTCATGGTTTGGATTATCACCCGCATCCCAACGTGCGCATCTAAAACCCCAGCCAGCGCGTATCTCCACCATGACAGCATTGTTAACGCGCTTGGGGCATGATCTGCATGTGTCAAGTTGTTCATTCACGGAGACCACGTTATGCAAACCCAGTTTCTTAATCCCTTTGGCCCTGCTGGTGCTGCTGCTGTAGTGCAAAGTCGCCGAGGGCTGTTGGTTTTGGCGCTGAGCTGCTTGGCCGTACCTGTATCAAACGCTGCCGGCTTGAGCGCCGCAGACGAAAAAGCCGTGCGTGACCTGGTGGCCGCGCAGTTGGCCGCGTTTGCCGCAGACGACGCAAAAAAAGCCTTTGCCCTAGCGGCCACCCCTATCCAAGACATGTTCAAAACACCCGCCAAGTTCATGGCTATGGTGCAAACCCAGTACCCCGTGGTCTACCGCCCCGCCAGCGTGGCCTATTTCAAACCCGAGACTGATGGCGAGATGATCACCATGAAAGTGCAAATGACGGACGCCAAAGACACGCCTTGGCTGGCGGTCTACGCACTAGAGCGGCCTAAAACCCAAGGCAAAATCAAGGGCAAACTTAAGGACGCTACTTGGCGTATTGCCGGCTGTATCGTCACCACCAACGTGGGCCGCACGGCATAGGATTTAAGACTCAAGCTCAGAATAGTCTCAGTCCATCAACTGGTCAATTGTTGCCAAAGAAATTAACACTTTTCCGACGTGGATATTCAATAGTTCGCTATTAATTTCATAGTTATTGATCGTTCAACCTGCACCATTTGCTCACATATTGAGTCTTGCGAAAGCGCTACAGCCCAGATATTATGAATTTTTAATCAGTTCTACAGGCTCAGGTATGCCGCAACTCATTACGTCAGTCGATGGTGTTGAAATACACCGCGTGTTCTTAACCCGCGACCGCACTACCGTGGGCCGCAAGCCAGACAACCATATTGTGTTGACCGACCCCGCTGTGAGCGGCAGCCACTGCAGTTTTGAGCTCACAGGCCTGACGGACGTGGTGGTGATCGACAACGGCAGCACCAACGGCACTTATATCAACAGCAATATGGTCAAAATGCATTTGCTGCAAGACGGTGATGTGATTGCTATTTCTAAATTCAAAATTCATTACCACAGCACCAACGAGCTGACAGAAGAGGGCCGAACCGCCGCCATGCCTTTGCATGAAATGGAGTTCCCCAGCTCCAGCGGCGCGCTGCAGGCCAACCTTAAAGTACTCACTGGCTCATCGGCGGGGCTAGAGCTGCCAGTGGTCAAGGCCGTGTCTACCTTTGGCAAGCGCGGTATCGCTACCATCGCCATAGCCCACCGCCGCCAAGGCTACTACATCTCCTGCATCGAGGCGATCCAAGTGCCCACGCTTAACGGCAATCCGATTGGCGACGAGCCTATGCTGATGCATGACTACGACGTGATTGAGTTGGCTGGCAGCAAGCTGGAATTTCAGCTGCATCTCTAAGCTCGCCCATAAAAAAGCGCCTTGGGTTGAGCCAAGGCGCTTGTGTGTTGCTTTGACTTAAAGCAATTTTAGTTAAAAAAGCTCTTGAGTTTGTCGGTCCAAGAGTCTTCATTAGGCGAGTGCTTGGCCCCGCCTTTGCGTACCGATTCGTCAAATTCTTTGAGCAGCTTGCGCTGATGCTCGGTGAGTTTAACGGGCGTTTCAATGGCGATGTGGCAGTACAAATCGCCGGGATAGCTTGAGCGCACGCCCTTGATGCCTTTGCCGCGCAGGCGAAAGGTTTTACCGTGCTGGGTGCCGTCGGGTATGTCGATACCTGCTTTGCCCGCGAGCGTGGGCACTTCAATCTCGCCGCCTAAAGCTGCAGTCGAAAAGCTCACTGGCACTTGGCAGTGCAGGTCGTCGCCATCGCGCTCAAAAATATCGTGTTTCTTTAGGCGGATTTCAATGTACAAATCGCCCGCTGGTCCACCGTTGGTGCCCGGCTCGCCATTGCCCGCGCTGCGAATGCGCATGCCGTCATCGATACCCGCTGGAATTTTGACCTCCAGGGTTTTGTTGTTCTTGGTCTTGCCCACGCCGTGGCAGGCCACGCACGGCTCAGGAATGAGCTTGCCCGTGCCTTTGCAGGTAGGGCAGGTCTGTTGCACGCTAAAAAAGCCTTGGCGCATCTGCACTTGGCCGTGACCTGCGCAGGTTGTGCACGTAATTGGCTTGGTGCCCGGCTTGGCACCGTTGCCTTGGCAGGTGGTGCAGTTGTCCCAGCTCGGAATGCGAATTTGCGCTTCTTTGCCAGTAGCCGCCTCCTCTAAAGTGACTTCCATCGCGTAGCTCAAGTCGCCACCACGGTACACCTGGCGACCGCCTTGCTGACGGCCTCGTCCACCACCAAATGCTTCACCAAAAATATCGCCAAACGCCTCGGCAAATCCGCCAAAGCCTTCTGCACCATGCCCACCGCCGCCGCGGTTAGGGTCAACGCCCGCGTGGCCATACTGGTCATACGCAGCGCGCTTGTTGCCGTCAGACAGCATCTCGTAGGCTTCTTTGCACTCTTTAAACTTCACCTCGGCAGCAGCAGCAGCGTCACCTTGGTTGCGGTCAGGGTGGTGCTTCATTGCCATCTTGCGATAGGCTTTTTTGATGTCTTCGTCCGAGGCGCTTTTAGCTACACCCAGTGATTCGTAATAGTCGCGTTTAGCCATATGGTTCAGTATTCAGTTAGCGCAAACGCCGCGATGACGATCTGGTGTGACCATTCATGCGCGGCGCGTGATTGCGTAGAGGGGTAAAAGGCTTAGCCCTTTTTTACTTCCTTGACTTCAGCATCGACCACGTTATCGTCTTGCGCCTTGGCTTTGGCTGCGGCTTCTGCATCCGCGCCACCATCAGTAGCGCCTGCTGCAGCTTGGCTTGCGGCCTGGGTGGCTTGCATGTCGGCGTACATTTTCTCGCCGAGTTTTTGCGCAGAGATTTCCAGTGCAGCTTGCTTTTGCGTGATAGCGTCTTTGTCTTCGCCTTTGATGGCTTCTTCTAGGTCTTTCAAACCGGCTTCGATTTTTTCTTTGTCGGCAGCGTCCAGCTTGTCAGCGTACTCGGTCATGCTCTTTTTGGTGCTGTGCACCAGCGCGTCAGCGGTGTTGCGCGCTTGAATGAGTTCGAGCTTTTTCTTGTCGTCTTCGGCGTTGAGCTCGGCGTCTTTCACCATCTTTTGGATCTCTTCCTCGCTCAGGCCAGAGTTTGCTTTGATGGTGATCTTATTTTCTTTGCCAGTGCCTTTGTCTTTGGCACCTACGTGCAAAATGCCGTTGGCGTCAATGTCAAACGACACTTCAATTTGCGGTGTGCCGCGCGCAGCTGGCGGAATGCCTTCGAGGTTGAACTCGCCCAGCGACTTGTTGCCGCTGGCCATTTCGCGCTCGCCTTGGTACACCTTGATCGTCACTGCGGGCTGGTTGTCGTCAGCAGTAGAGAAGGTTTGTGCAAACTTCGTTGGAATGGTCGTATTCTTGGTGATCATCTTGGTCATCACGCCGCCCAGGGTTTCGATGCCCAAGGAGAGTGGTGTCACGTCAAGCAGCAACACGTCTTTACGGTCGCCCGACAACACTTGACCCTGAATCGCCGCGCCCACGGCCACAGCTTCGTCTGGGTTCACGTCTTTGCGTGCTTCTTTGCCAAAAAACTCTTTGACCTTTTCTTGCACTTTAGGCATGCGGGTCATACCACCCACCAAGATCACATCGTGTATGTCGCCCACCGATACGCCTGCGTCTTTGATGGCCACACGGCAAGGCGCAATGGTGCGCTCGATCAGCTCTTCAACCAGGCTTTCCAGCTTGGCACGCGAGAGCTTGACCAACAAATGCTTGGGGCCAGTGGCAGGGTCGTGTGCGATGTACGGAATGTTGACTTCGGTGGCTGCGCTGCTGGAGAGCTCAATCTTGGCTTTTTCTGCCGAGTCTTTCAGGCGCTGCAATGCCACCACGTCTTTGGACAGGTCAATGCCGCTGTCCTTTTTAAACTCTGCCACGATGAAGTCAATGATGCGCTGGTCAAAGTCTTCGCCGCCCAAGAAGGTGTCGCCGTTGGTGGACAACACTTCAAACTGCTTCTCGCCGTCAACATCGGCAATCTCGATGATCGACACGTCAAACGTGCCGCCGCCCAGGTCGTACACGGCAATCTTGCGATCGCCTTTTTCGTTTTTGTCCAGGCCAAAAGCCAGTGCGGCGGCGGTGGGCTCGTTGATGATGCGCTTAACGTCTAAGCCGGCAATGCGGCCAGCGTCTTTGGTGGCTTGGCGCTGTGCGTCGTTAAAGTACGCTGGCACGGTAATGACCGCTTCGGTCACAGTTTCGCCCAGGTAGTCTTCGGCGGTTTTCTTCATTTTGCGCAAAATGTCGGCAGACACTTGCTGCGCAGAGATTTTTTTGCCGTGCACTTCTACCCAAGCATCCCCGTTGTCTGCCGCCACAATTTTGTAGGGCATCATGCCGATGTCTTTTTGGACTTCTTTTTCGGTGAACTTGCGGCCGATCAAACGCTTGATCGCGTACAGCGTGTTCTTGGGGTTAGTAACAGCCTGGCGCTTGGCCGACGCACCCACCAGCACTTCACCGTCTTCTTGGTAAGCCACGATCGACGGCGTGGTGCGCGCACCTTCGCTGTTTTCGATGACTTTGGTCACGTTGCCTTCCATGATGGAAACGCAGCTGTTGGTAGTGCCTAAGTCGATACCGATAATTTTGCCCATGATTTAACTCCTAAATTTCTGTTGGTATGTATTTGTGGATGAGATGGTGGTTTGCAAGGGGTTTAATTTGGACTTCCGGACGCGAAGGGCGCTAAGGTTGCGCGAAGGACGCGAAAGAAGACAGAAAAAATACAAAAATGAGGCCTCAAACTTTTAATTTATTTTGCAGACTTAGTTTTTTAATTTCTTAATGTTTTCTTTTTTTGGCTGTTCTTTTGCGTCCTTCGCGAAATCTTCGCGTTCTTCGCGTCCGGTACCCGTATTAATGCCCCATGAAAGCTATTTAACTGCCGCAACCGTAACCAGAGCAGGCCGCAAGACGCGCTCCGCTATGGTGTAGCCTTTTTGCAAAACTGACACCACCGTATTAGCTTCTTGCTCAGAGGGCACCATGCTGATGGCTTGGTGTTTGTGGGCATCGAATTTTTCGCCAGCGGGTGGGTCAATCGCCATGACCTTGTTGCGCTCAAGCGCGCTAGTCAGTTGGCGCAGAGTGGCTTCGGCGCCTTCGCGGATCTGCTCGATGGTGGCGTCTTTGATGGCCAGGCCAGCGATCAGTGAGTCGGCCACGGGAAGCAGGCTCTCTGCAAAGCTTTCGACGCCAAATTTGCGGGCTTTGGAGACTTCGTCGTCAGCGCGGCGGCGGGCGTTTTGTACTTCGGCTTGGCCGCGTACATACTGGTCTTGCAGGTCAGCGCACTTGGCTTTGAGCGTGGCGACTTCGGCTTGTGCCACGGTCAGCTCGTCCACCACCTCAGATGCGTTGGCTGCCAGCGCGGCTTCGATTTCTTCGGGCGATGCGTCTGCGGGCACGCCTGCAGCCATGGCTTGGGCGGCTAAGCTAGCAGCATCGTCAGCGCTGTTTGCGCCGGTTTCCTCAGATTTTAGATTTTCAGACATAGATAACAACAGACAAAAGTAATACTTGGCGCACAGATAAGCGCTGAAAGCGATATTTCAAGGGGTGAACAGCTAAAAGTTGCAAAACGGCCCTCTGCGAACGCCGCAAAAAACGCACAGAAGAGCGCTTTCGAGGCGCTTGGCTCGCAAAACCATAGCTGTTCGCCTACATTATAAAACGCAAAGTCTTACAAGCCCTTGGCAAAACCGCAAGGTCCAAGGTAAATGCATCCGCACAGCCCCTACAGCGCGCCAGAGCCTCTTTTTTGGGCAAAAGCCAGCGCCGCCGCCGCCACCAAAGTGGCCGCACCCGCGCCCATCGCTGCGTTCATGCCGTAAGTGTCGGCTATCCAGCCCGCTGCCACTGGCCCCACGCCTTGGCCAATGGCGAATACAAGGGTAAATAAATTCATGGCTTTGGCCCACAAATGAGCGGGCAGAGTGCTGCGGGCCAGCGCCATCATGGCACCTGGTGCCATGAAAAACGAGCCGACAAACACCGCAGAAATGAGCAACCCAGGCAGACTATGGGACAGCAGCGGCAGCGCAGTGCCCACCGCTGTGCACATGCAGGCCGTTGCAAACGTATGCGCAGGCCACCAGCGCCCCATCACGCCGCGCCACACATAGCCCGAGGCGATAACAGACAAGCCCAGCACCAGCCATACCCCCGTGGCCGCTTCATATCCCAGGCGCATTTCGCGCAGCCAGGCCATGACGAAAGTGAGGTACACGATATAGCCCACACCAAACAAAAAATACGCGACCAGTATGGGCGTGTAGTGTTGCCAACGCAGCCGCTGGGCGCTTTGGCTTGCGTTGTGGCCCGCAATGGGCGGGTCGATGCGCAGCGCCAGCTTGCTAGGCCAAAGTGAAAACCCCAGCCCCGCCATGCCCAGCACCAGCCAACCCGTAGCCCACGACCACATTGCGCTTTGCACAGGCAGCATCAATAGGCCCGACAGCGCAATACCCAGCCCACCGCCCGCATAAAAAATAGCAATCGCGGCGGCAGATTTGGCCGCGTCTTTGCTGTAGTGCGCCGCCACCAGCGCGCCGCCGCAGGCAAACACCCATGCCGAGCCCACGCCCGAGACAAAGCGCAATAGCATCATCCAGCCCAGCTCGCGCGTGAGGCCGCACAGCAGCAAAGTAAGCACCGTGATGCCCAAACCGGCGACAAACAGCTTGGCCGGCGACCAGCGCGAGAGTAAAAATATGCCCGCCAGCGCGCCTAGCCCGTAGCCAAACGAGTTGGCCGTGTTGAGCCAGCCCGACAGCGCATAGTCCCAGGCCAAGTCTTGGCGCATCACCGGCAAGAGCAGCGCATAGGCAAAGCGGCCAAAGCCGTTGACCACGGCAATGGCTGTGGCAAATATGAGCGCAGTGCGCAGGGACTGCGCCAGATGGGAGGAAGGTGTGTTCACACGGTTAGCAGGAAAATGAAAAAAGGCGCAACCTGTGCGCCTTAACTATCAATGCCTGGAAGCACGGTTTAGCCGCGAACAGCCAGCAACTCCACATCAAACTTGAGTGTTGCGTTAGGAGGAATCGCGCCGCCTGCGCCGCGCGCGCCGTAGCCCAAAGCGGCTGGAATGGTCAGCGTGCGCTTGCCGCCCACCTGCATGCCTGCCACGCCTTCGTCCCAGCCTTTGATGACCATGCCAGCGCCGAGGCTGAACTCAAAAGGCTGGTTGCGGTCTTTGCTAGAGTCAAACTTAGCGCCTTGCACGCCGTCATTGAACAACCAGCCGGTGTAATGCACCGACACTTCTTGCCCGGCTACCGCGGTGGCGCCAGTGCCGATCTCGGTGTCTAGGTATTGCAGGCCTGAGGCGGTGGTCACGGGTGTGGACATGGTGAAGACTTTTTAAAAAGAGGGTGATTAAAAACTGTAAATACTATTAAATTAATAGCAAACTATTGAATATCCACGTCGGAAAAATGCTTATTTTTTCTGTAAAAATGAACATCTGCATATGCGCAGGTTAGATACCAATAGATCACAAAAAAGCAGCCCTAGGGCTGCTTGCAAGTCACTTTATGCTTGAAATAAAAATAGTTTTACCGCGAGGTAAAACGATTTTACCTCGAAGGCTCAAGATGTTTATTTCTTCTTCGACTTGGCTGGAGCAGCGGCCCACTTGGTGGCAAACGCGCTCATCTCGCTCATGCGGCGCAGCAGGTCAGCGCCGCTGCTGGTGGCTATGTAGCCGTTGTCACCGTGGGTGATCAGATTGGCAGCGCGCATTTCTTTGAGGCGGGTGTTCAAGGTGTTGGGGGTGATGCCGCCAACGCTGTCTTGCAACAGGCGAAAGGTTTGCGGGTGGCCGTCTTTGAGCGCCCACAGCACGCGAATCGCGTAGCGCGACTCTAACAAATCGAACAATTGGTTCACAGCAGCATTGTCTTTGGCGCTCATGGGAGGCTTCTCCTAAAGTGGGTTGTTATTGGGTAATGTGAAATCAGAGGTTTAGGCTCGAACTGGTTGAAATATAACGTATTTTTTCTAAAACGCTACAACATTCATAGCTAAAATTGCTATATTTATACGAGCAAACCCTAGTTCTGTTGCGATTTTGCTGCATTTTTTGCACCGCAAGAGCCCGCTGGGCCTAGCTTTGCGCCGACTGACAGCCTTTGAGCGCCCGCTAAACTGGCGCGTCTGGCGCGTAGATTTTTTGCAGCAGCCTGATCAAGGTTTTGCGCTCAGCGAGCGTCAGCCCGGCGGCCATTTCGGTCTCTAGCTCACGAACTGTGACCTGCGCATTGCGCACGAGCGTGGCACCTTGGGCGGTCAGTTGCAGGGCGATAGCGCGCTTGTCTGCGGGGTGTGCCTTGCGCGAGACCAGCTTGCGCTGTTCCAGGCTGTTGATCAGCCCGACAAAGTTAGGCGGCAAGATGCTCAGCGCCGTGCACACTTGGCGTGAGGTCGCACCGGGGTTGTGCGCTAGCACCGACAGCACCGAGAAATCCACCGGACGCAGGCCATAAATGGCCATGCGCTCCAAAAACACTTCGATGATCGACAGCGCTGCGCGTCTGGCGTTGTAGCCAATCAGGCTCTGCAGGAAGCGGGTGTCCAAAGATTGCCCCGTCTGAGGGCCAAGTGGGGCTTGAGGACTTTGGATGGGGAGGGTTTTGCGGGGCATGCTTAATATTATGACTGGGTAGGTGGTCTGATGATATTGCTGGCGGTATCTGCATATAAGGCGTGCACCAAGTCTGCACGCTGGCTGAGCACGGCGCGCTGGTTGACCGAGCCTTTGTCGGTCACCTCGCCACGGTCAATGCTCAGGGGCTCATCTAGCACCACGGCGCGCGTGATGCGGCTGGCAGAGCCGGTGGCAGTGGTGGACAATAATGACAAAATTCGGCATATTTCCGACGTGTAGATTGAAGAGTTTGCTATATCTTTGATAGTACTATGGTCTGCCAAACCGCACAGCTTTTTGGCCGGGCCGAGTGCCGCAATGATCAGCGCGCCGACTTCTTTCTCGTTCAGCCCAGTGATCACCACATCTTGAATCAGCGGCGCACCCGCAGCGATGACTTTGGCGCGCAGCGGGCCTACGCTGACAAAGGTGCCCGTGGCCAACTTGAAGTCTTCGGCAATGCGACCATCGAATTTGAGGCCTTGGTGCGGGTCGCTAGCTTGTATCCACTGCACTGCATCGCCTGTGCAAAAAAAGCCCTCGTCGTCGAAAGACTCTCGGGTTGCGCCCTCATTTCTCCAGTAGCCGGGCGTGATGTTGGGGCCGCGGTAGCGCACTTCGGTTTTGCCGCTGTCAGCATGCGGCACGAGTTTAAGCTCCATGCCCGGCGTGGGCAAGCCAAGGTCGCCCGCCTTGACGTGCGTGTTGGTAACAAACAGCCCATACGGCCCACTTTCGGTCATGCCCAGGCCCGTGCCCATGACGATGCGCTGGCCAATCTCGCGCTCTTGGGCTTGGAACAAGCTGTCCCAAATGGGCTGGGCCAGCGCCGCGCCTGCATAAAAAAACATATTGCAACGCGATAGCAGGGTTTTGCGCAGCTGCATACCGTCCGCGCTGTCCGCCTGCATGGCCTGGGCAATCTGCTCAAAACCCGTGGGCACGTTGAAATACTGCGTGGGCGCAATCTCGCGCAGGTTGCGCAGGGTCTCACCCATGAGCGCAGGCACGGGCTTGCCGTCGTCAATGTACAGCGTGCCGCCATGGTGGAGCACCAAGCCAAAGTTATGGTTGCCGCCAAAGGTGTGGCTCCAGGGCAGCCAGTCCACCAGCACGGGCGGCTGGGCGGCCAAGCTGGGCATGGACTGGGCCATCTGCTGCTGGTTGGCACAGCACATGCGCTGGGTGTTGATCACCGCTTTGGGCAGCTTGGTAGACCCACTGGTGAACAAAAACTTGACGACGGTGTCTGCATGCGTTGCGCGCATAGCGCCTAGAACGTGATCAGTAGCAGGGGTAGACTTTAGTGAAGAAAATTGGCATTTTTCCGATGTGGATATTAGATAGTTAGCTATTAAATTAGGAGTATTTAGGCTATGCAAAGAGGCATCTATTGCCTCGTTGGTCACTATCTCGGTACCGCCAGGCACCACGGCCGCTATGGCTTTGCCGTAGCGCGCCCAGTCACTCGCATACACCAAGCCGGGTGTGAGGGTACTGATGACGTGGCGCAGCTTGTCAAAGTCAAGGCTGAGCAAGCTGTAGGCGGGTGACACACTGCAATACGGCACGCCCACCGTCATGCAGCCAATGGCCAGCAGGGCATGCTCTAGGCTGTTTTCGCTCAATATCGCCACGGGCCGCTCGGCACTCAGGCCGCGGTTGAGCATGGCCTGGCCAATGTTTTGAGCCTGCTGCCAAGCCTGCGCATAACTGATTTTGATCCACTCACCCGATGCGCCCCGCCGCGCCATCCAGGTGCGGTCAGGTGCAGTCTCGGCCCAGTGCTGCAGGCGGTCGGTCAGCCGTTCAGGGTAGGGCTGCAGAGCCTGCTCAGCTACCAAATAGGTACTGCCCCCACGCTGGGCAGCTACCGCACGGGTCACACCAAACGTAAAGTCACGGTAGGTAGCAGCTTGACTCATAAAAATTGGGGTATCTATTTAGCGCCCTTCGCGCAACCTTAGCGTCTTTCGCGTCCGGTATTCAATGTCTTGCTATTCGTATTCGTCTTAGTTTGCTTTGACCTTGTCCGCCCGGCCTTCTAAAAAGTCTTTTACGCGAGCCTGCGCCTCGGGCGCGGTCTGCACAATCGAGGCCATCAGCGCTTCAGTAAAAAAGCCGTGGTCTGAGGGCTGCTCGGCAATGCGGGGCAGGGCGTGCATGAGCGCGTAGTTGGTCATGGGCGCGTTGCTGGCAATGCGGTCTGCCAGCCTAAGCGCCTTGGCCAGCGCCGTACCCGCAGGCACCAAATATTGCGCAAAGCCCACGGGTACGGCCTCGGCCGCCTTGTACACGCGGCCTGTGAGCATCATGTCCAACATGCGGTGCTCGCCTATCAACTTAGGCGCGCGCACCGAACCACCGCCGCCTACAAAAATACCCCGCGACCCCTCAGGAAAAGCAAAAAATGCCGTCTCATCCGCCACCCGAATATGGCAACTGCTGGCCAGCTCCATGCCCCCGCCCACCACTGCGCCATGCAGCGCCGCCACGACAGGCACCGACCCTTTTTCAATCGCGTTAAACGCCCGATGCCACATGCGCGAATGGTGTAGCCCGTCAATAGTGCTGCGCTCTTGCAGCTCGCCCAGGTCCAGCCCCGCACAAAAATGGTCACCGTCTCCTGTAATCACCGCCGCCCGCGTGCCCTCAGGCAGGTGCGTAAACACATGCTCCAGCGCCAAAATCAAACCGTCATTGAGCGCATTGCGCTTTGGCGCACGCTTGAGTGTCACGATCATTACCGCACCGCGCTGCTCAACAGCCAGGTCAGAGCTTAAATCGGATTGGGCGGGCAAAGGATGACTTGAGTGCATGTCTTAAAAGGATTTTTACGTTATTTAGAATAACTAATTTAATCCTGAATAGTTCATTACGTATGCGTAATTACCCGGATGAAAATCAGCGAAACATTACACCGTGACCATGATGTACGTGTGTGTCCCTTTACGGTTGAGGTATGCAAAATTTGTAGTCAATCATTTATTTATGGACTAATATGAATACGATATTTAACAAATTAAATTCAGAATGCGAAATTATCATGATGGCAAAGCTCCCAGTTTGCGGCCTTGTGCTGAGTTTTTTGGGGTTGCTCATTCCAGTGCATGCGCAAGAAGGGATCCACCCTTGGCTAATCAGTGCGCCTCGATTTATCAAAGAAACTTATTTCAGTAACTTAGCAGATGGGGCGTCTATTGAGACGCCTTTTATTTTGAAATTTGGCCTCACTGGAATGGGGCTTGCAGCAATCGATAAATCCATACCCAAAACAGGGCACCACCACCTATTAGTTAACCGGGGTCTGCCCACTGATTTTTCCAAACCGTTGCCATTTAACGATCAGTACCGTCACTTCGGAGCAGGTCAAATGGAGGGGGTATTAGATTTTCAACCAGGTCAATACTCGCTGCAGCTGTTGCTAGCGGACCATAAACATGTGCCTAACTTTGTAGCCAGCAACAAAATAAAAATCACAGTGACCAAGAAGAATGAAGCTATCGATCCTAAAAATTTACCTACCCAAGGTATCGCCATCCTCTCTCCCCAACCTAATGAATTACTCACTAAGCCTTTTAGGATGATGATGCATGCCAGCGGCCTCAATGTGTCAAGCTCGGCGCTTACTAAAAAAAATGTAGGCCATTTCCGTATCAAAATTAAGTCCAGCACTGATGATGAACAAATAATAGATCTATCCAACGGGTATACGGAGGCTTGGTTATCACCGCCAGCAGGCAGCTATCGCGCCTATATCGAGTTTCTGGACAATAACGCACCCGGTACAGTCTTGTTCAAATCAGATACTGTAAGTTTTAAAGTAAAAAATTAGGTATCAGACCCAGGTACAACTAAAAAAGTCGTGGCCCATACGTTAAAACTGGTCTGCCCGGAGGGGATCGAACCCCCGACCCGCAACTTAGAAGGTTGCTGCTCTATCCAACTGAGCTACGGACAGCGATGACACAGGGTTAGTGTGTCATTTGTGATAGACGCAGGGTCACTGTGTCTATTCTGAATGCGCGCAGGGTTACTGCGTCTGTTCTGAAAGAAAAACGCCTCGCAAACCAGATGGTGTGCGAGGCGAATAAGTTGGTCGGAGTACAAGGATTCGAACCTTGGACCCCCTGGTCCCAAACCAGGTGCGCTACCAGGCTGCGCCACACTCCGAAGCTGTGTATTCTAACCTGAAAAACTACTCTTTTTAGCGCTTTTGGTACTGGCTTTTGCCAAAAAGTATCTCGCGTTCTTTATCGCCGGTGATTGGCTTGCGCAGATCAGCCAAAACTTGGCAGCCGCGCTGCACGGCAGGGCGTGCTTCTAGGCCATCAAACCATTTTTTAAGAGCAGGGTAGTCAGCAAGCTCCATGCCTTGGGCTTTCCAGTTGCGCAGCCAGGGGTAAATCGCCATGTCAGCAATGCTGTAGGACTTACCGGCAATGAACGCGTTGGCAGACAGCTGCTTGTCGATGACGCCGTAGATGCGGCGGGCTTCGTTGGTGTAGCGGTCGATTGCGTAGGGGAGCTTCTCAGGCGCGTAGGTACGAAAATGGTGGTTTTGGCCTAGCATGGGGCCTACGCCGCCCATTTGAAACATCAGCCACTGCAGAACGCCGTATTTGTCGCGGTCGCTTTTTGGCAAATATTTGCCTGTTTTGGCGGCCAGATAGATCAAAATAGCGCCAGACTCGAAGATAGAAATCGGCTTGCCATCAGGCCCGTCGGTGTCGACCAAGGCTGGCATTTTATTATTGGGGCTGATTTTAAGAAACTCAGGTTTAAACTGGTCTCCAGCGCCTATATTGACAGGAATGACGTCATACTTCAGATTGCATTCCTCCAGCATGATGTGAATTTTGTGGCCATTGGGTGTGGGCCATGAATGTAGTTGTAACATCGCAGAGGTATCCTTTAGTGACCGTACTTTATAGCAAGCACCAGTTTCATGTTTAACTCACTCAAAAACGCATTAGGTTTAGGCGGTGCATCTAAGTCTAAGGCTGCGGACAGTAAGTCTGATACCCAAGCCTTAGGCGCAAGCACGGGAATGGGCTCGGGCAGCAAAGTGTCTGAGTGGGCAGGCATGCAGGGCTTGGCCTTTTCGCAGCGCCGTGACGGGCGCGGTGGCTACCATGTAGAAGGTAAAGTCGGCGGCAAGGTGTGGCGACTAGAGCAAGGCCAGCCTTCACGCGACTTTATTCAGGGCACCGAGCTGCGCGCCCGCGCTGAGCTGGGCGTGCGCGAGGACGTGGCAGTCATGATCATGAGCCGCCAACTCAAAAACGAACTCGACAAGCGTGCCTTTGCGCTGTATACCGACTCGTTGCAAACCATTGCCGACCCTCACTTGCCTGAAGAAATGCGCTGGTTGTCGATCTATGAAGAGGTGGGCTGGGAGAGCCTAGGCGATGGGTTTTTGAACAACTACGCTATTCTTGCGGACAGCAAAGACAACGCAATGGCTTGGCTGAACCAAGAGTTGGTTAGCAGCCTGATGGGCTGGCCTAATCTGGACCCTAAGATGCCTAAAATTTTGATGTTGCTGCGCGGCAAAGCCTATTTGCGCATGCAGTACACCGAGGGCGATATGCCTACACTGGAGCACGCTACGGCGCTGTTTACCACAGCGTGCGAGCTGGCACTGAGCGGGTTGAGTACGGACTTATCTCTCTAGTCCTTTGGCTATATCTGAATAGTACCTAACTGTTGGATATTCACTTACAAATAAAATTCTCTTTTGGGATGCCAATTTACGAAACGCAATAGAGTCAATTGGCTAGAACCATTAGCTCGGTAATTTTTTGACTGGCCAACATGAGTTGGTTGGACAGCAGCGCACGGCGTGATAATGCTAAACGTTTTTCTATCGCTGCCAAGCTAATGGCTGCAACTACCTCGCCAGTTGCGTTCATCACTGGAACGCCGATACCCCAACTACCTTCAACAACCCAACCCGGATTGAGTGAATAGCCTTTTTCGCGGGCTGTACGCACTTGGGTTTTGATAGCGCTTAGAGTGCATTGGGGGTACTGGGTCTTGATCCACGGTGCGTTGGTTTGCAGAATGCTTTGCATGTCTTCGTCGTGTAATGCAGCCAGCATGGCCACACTACCTGCGCCTACGCCCAGCGGAAACCTGTCTCCAGGTTTGAGCACTTGGTTGCGGATCGGAAAGCTGCCTTCGTGGCGTGACAGGCAGATGGCCTCAAAGCCTGCGCGGATAGAGAAAAAAACGGTATCGCCAGACTCTTTGGCCAACACCTCTAACAGCGGATTGGCCAACCTTTGCAATATGTAGTTAGGCTCTGCCGCCAGGCCAATAGCAAAGGACTCAGGGCCTAGGCGATAGAGCTTACGCATTGCATCAAAGTCTAAAAATTGTTCATCACATAAGGCTTTGGTGATGCGCACCGCCGTGGTTTTGTTCAGCCCTATCCGCGTCACGATGTCAGTCATGCGCATACCATCGCGTGGCCCACTGGCTAGCAAACGCAGGGCGGCCAAGCCTCGCCGCAGCGACTGTGTGCCGTCTTTGTCTGGGGTTTGAAGCGGTGAAGGGCGTTGTGGCATGGTGGTTCAAATAAGGTTCATATTGTGAATATTAAGGTTCATATAGTAAACCAATATTTATTGCCGCTTAGTCAGATGCGCAATTTTTGGGGCATTAGCTTTTTAAGATGGCGCTGTAGCAAACCCATTGATGACCTTGATGGGTTTGCTGCAAATAAGCAATTGATTCACGTTGAGTGCACCACAAGTGCCATCAACACCCATAGCGTGGTTATCCACCGCGTAGCACGATGCATAGGGCCACCACCCGAGGGATCGCACGTTGGAGCCGCGCTGCCGCAAACAAGGAGCGCACATGGCATTGAAGACACACAGATCAACCCCAGTCTATATGGCGGGCTGGTCACACTCGATTTTTGGCAAGCTAGACGGCCTGTCCGTAGAAAATCTTCTGGGCAACACGGTAGACGCCGCATTGCACCATGCCAGGCTCACCGCAGCCGATATAGACAGCGTGGTGGTTGGCACTTTTAACAGTGGGTTTGTAGCACAGGATTTTCCGTCCTCGTTGCTGATGAACCAGCATGCAGGGCTAAGATTTAAGCCCGCTGTGCGCGTAGAAAACGCCTGCGCCACCGGGTCAGCCGCTGTCTATTATGGCATTGACGCGATCCGCAGTGGTCGGGCAGATGTGGTGCTGGTAGCAGGCTACGAAAAGATGACCGAGATCAGTAGCGCCGAAGCTGGCAAAGTGCTGCTTAAATGCGCTTATGTGAAAGAAGAGGGCGCAGGCACCGCAGGCTTTGCCAGCGTGTTTGCAGGCATCGCGCAAAAATATTTTGATACCTACGGCGACGCTAGCGAAGCACTGGCCATGATCGCGGCGAAGAACCACTTAAACGCCATGGGCAACCCGTATGCGCAGATCAAGCGTGACTTGGGTTTTGATTTTTGCAACACCGTGTCTGATAAAAACCCCATCGTGGCAGGCCCTTTGCGCCGCACTGATTGTTCGTTGATATCCGACGGCGTAGCCGCGATGGTGTTGGTCAGTGACAAAGGCTTGGCGCGCTTTGGCTTTGACAAAGCCGTGAAGTTTCGCGCTGCCCAGCAGATCAACGATTATCTGCCTGTGTCACGCCGCGATATTCTCAAGCTAGAAGGTGCGCGCTTGGCTTGGCAGCGCGCTTTCGCCGAAAGCGGCACCAATTTAGCCGATCTATCGCTGTTAGAGACGCATGACTGCTTCACTATTGCCGAGCTGCTAGAGCTAGAAGCCATTGGCTTAGCCGCAGACGGGTGCGGCCCCGCCGTGGTCAAAGAAGGCCAAACTTTGCGTGGCGGCAGATTACCCGTTAACTTGTCTGGCGGGCTTAAGGCCAAAGGCCACCCCATAGGCGCCACAGGGGTATCACAACATGTGTTGGCCGCCATGCAGCTGTGTGACGAGGCGGGAGGCATGCAGTTGGCCAATACACAGTTAGCAGGTGTGTTCAACATGGGCGGTGTGGCGGTGGCCAACTATGCAAGCATCTTGGAGCGCGCACGATGAGCACATTTACTGCTTTAAAAGAAATGCCACAAGGCCTGCACACCGTGATGAACCTGGGCCAGTTGCTAGACCAAGCAGCACGCAAATACTCTGAGCGTATCGCCTTGGTGCATGGCGATCAACAGTGGACTTGGCAGCAGATCAACCAGCGCGTTAACGCAGTGGCTTGCGCGCTTAAAGCCCAGGGCGTATTACCAGGTCAGCGTTTGTTGGTACAGCTTAAAAATGGGTTGCCACTGTTTGAAAGCGCCTTCATTGCTTTCAAACTGGGCATGGTCTGGGTGCCAGTGAACTTCAGGCTCACACCGTCTGAGGTAGCCTACATTGCGCAATCAAGCACCAGCAGCTTCATGCTGACCCAGCAAGAGTTTGCGGCGCACGCACAAGCTGCTTGCGCTGCGCACGCAGACCTACAGCGCGTCATATACACCGACGACGCTGCCCAGAGCTACCAAGCCTTGACCACGACACAAGTGTCCAATAACTTTACGTCTGTCGATGTAGATTACCACCATCCTCTGTGGTTCTTTTACACCTCGGGCACTACGGGTCGCCCCAAAGCCGCTGTACTCACGCATGGGCAAATGGCATTTGTAGTTACCAACCATTTGGCGGATTTGTTGCCTGGTTTAACGCAGCACGATGCATCACTGGTGGTAGCACCTTTGTCGCACGGCGCGGGCATCCATGCGCTGGTCAACGTGGCACGTGGCGCAGTGACCGTGCTGCTGCCTGGGGATAGTTTGGATTGCGATGCGGCTTACGCGCTCATCGAAAAACACCGGGTGGGCAATATGTTCACCGTGCCTACAATCCTAAAGCGTTTGGTAGAGTTTGACGGCGCGGGCCGCTACGACCACAGCAGCTTGCGCCACGTGATTTATGCAGGTGCGCCGATGTATCGCGTTGACCAAGAGCGCGCTATCCAAACACTGGGCTGCGTCATCGTGCAGTATTTTGGCCTAGGCGAGGTCACTGGCAACATCACCGTGCTGCGCGCAGACGAGCATTCCATGGACAACGGCAAATATCTGCCCTCGTGCGGCACCGCTCGCACTGGCATGGAGGTGGCGATACTGGACAGCGCATACCAACGTACGGCCACAGGCCTGCAAGGCGAGATCTGCACCCGTGGCCCTGCCGTGTTTGCAGGTTACTGGAACAATCCCGAGGCCACGGCTCAGGCCTTTGCTGGTGGCTGGTTTCATACGGGCGACCTAGGGGTGATGGATGCGCGCGGTTTTGTGACCATCACGGGGCGCTCTTCAGACATGTATATCTCTGGGGGCTCTAACGTCTACCCGCGTGAAGTGGAGGAGCTGCTGCTGACCCTAGACGGTATCCATGAGGTGGCCATAGTGGGCATGCCCGATGCGCAATGGGGTGAATCAGGTGTGGCCGTGGTGGTGGTGCACGCTGGGGTATCGCTCAATGCACAGCAAATCCAAACCCAGCTCGACGGCAAACTGTCGCGCTACAAGTGGCCTAAAAATTATGTGTTTTGGGATACGCTGCCCAAAAGCGCCTATGGCAAGATTGCCAAAAAAGATGTCAAAGCCCAGCTGGTGCAGCTGCTGCCTGAGATCTATGGCGGTGTGCAATGAACGAGCTTAAAAAATACGCCCATCCAGGGCCACCTAGTTTTCCTCGGCACATTGCCGTCAAGGCATCGCGAGCAGATTATTTTTATGCACAACTGACGGGCCAGGTGGATGTGTTTGCCTTTGCGCGCGCTGTAGCACAGCAGCTTGGTACGCGGGCGGCGCTGATACTATTTAACCATGTGCCCTTGTCCCGTGCGGCTTTTCATGTGTGTGAGGACGACCCTGTGCATGGCCGCATCTTGCGCTACAGCCAAGCGGTGGTAGTGCCCGAGCCGTGTGAGCTGATTGCCGCCAACATGACTGTGGGCGAGAGCGCCACTGAGGTATTGCTGCATTGCCACGGTGCTATTGCCAAGCCTTGCGGTGCCGTGGTGGGCGGGCATTTGGCAGAGGGCCAATGCATCACTCAGCTAGGTGATGCCACTGTACGTGTGTTGTGTATGGCGTTGACTGGTGTGTCATTAACGCCGCAGAACGATGAAGAAACTGGGTTTCCTTTACTCAGTCCTAGCCATATTTCTAGTGTTAACAAAAGCCGCAGCGCATACAAGGAGCTGTTATGAAAACGGCGGTTACATGGCAGCCCGCGCAGTCCACAACGCTTCAGTCCGTAACCCTTCAATCCGCACTACCACAGCTAGAGCATGCGCATGTGGGCCATGCCTGGGTGATTCGGCTCAAGCCGGATGAAGATTTGGTGGATGGACTAGTCGCCGTTTGCCATGCGCAGCGCATTCGCCGTGCCAGTATCGTGGGCGGTTTGGGCAGCTTGATGCATGGTTGTCTTGCACAGGGTGAGCATGCCAGAGTCCATATCGCTGGGCCAGGCGTAGAAATTTTGGCCATTACTGGATGGATCGACGCGATGCAACCTAAAACATCTACGCTGCATTTAACGCTTGGTGACCGTCACGGCAAGGTCACTATGGGGCGTGCGGTCAAAGGCTGCAATCCCGTTTGTGTGACCGCCGAAATAATTTTGCAGGAGTGGAAAAATGTTTCAATTTAAATGGTGGGTAAGCGGTTTATCTCTCTTAATGGGGATGTGCGCAAACAGCTTTGCACAAAGCCCTGCAATCAAATCGCCGGGGGTATATGCAAAAAAAATTGTTTTAGGTCAATCTATTTACTTGACAGGTAGTTTGGGTGCTTTAGGGCGCGATTTCAATATGGGTGCAAATTTATATTTTGAAAAGATTAACGCTGCAGGCGGCGTGCATGGTAGGAGCGTGCAGGTCGAGACTTTAGACGATGCCTACCAGCCCGAGGCGGCACTGAAAAATGCCCAAACCTTGGTCGACGAGAAAAACGTGTTTGCGCTATTCCAATTTGCAGGCACGGGTTCAGTGGCTAAGGTAGCCCCGTTCGTGCAGCAGCGCCAAGTACCATTGTGCGCCGCTGTGGCTACCGGGCCTGAGTTACGCAGCAAAAACTACTCACACATCTTTTATGTGCGAGCTGGCAACCAAGAAGAAATTGAGGCGATTTATAAGCAACTGACCACCATTTCTCGTCATAAGCGTATTGGAGTTTTATTTTGGGATGTGCCCTTTGGCAAAGAAGCTCTGGCAGCTTTGCAAAAAATAGCTTCTAACGGCAAAGATACGCGAATTACTGCCGCTCCAGTGCCAGCTAACCTGGATGCGACGCAGGCACTGAGCCAATCTGTTCAAACGGTGATGCAATCGCAACCGCAGGCGATAGTGCTGTTTACTGCTGGCAATGCGAGTGTGGCCACTGTAAAGGCTGTTAGCGCCCATGGCATTCAACCCGGCACGGTATACGGTTTAGCGGCCTCATTTACGGCCTCGGAGATCGGTGCGCTTGGCGCATTAGCACAAGGTATTGTCGTGTCGCAAATCGTACCTAACCCGCAACGAACCCAGACACCATTGACCGCTGAGTTTGTGCGAGCGGCTAAGCTGCGCAATGTGGTACCCAGTTTTGCTGCCTTAGAGGGCTGGTTAAATGCCAAAGTCTGCAGTATGGCACTGGAGAATGCGGGTCCTAGCCCTACTCGGGCTGGATTTATCAGGGCTTTGGAACGCATTGATTTGGATACTGGCGGTGTGAGAGTGCGATTCACAGCGCAACGTCATGGTGGCAGTGGGTTTGTTGATCTGAGTATGGTAGGAAAGAGTGGTAATTTCTTGCACTAGACGCTGTACGAGTATTCAGGATTTAAGCAGCTTGGGTGTAGATTTTTCGTTCCAGTCGTTTGCTATGCAAATAGCAGCTAACTGTTGAATTTCCGCGTCGGAAAATTGCTTATTCTTCTTCCAGAAACATGTTTCGTGAGATGCCTCGAATCTTTTAATGCGCCATCTCACCCTTAGCCACACTAGCAAGCTAAATCCAGCTGCAGCTACACAACCAGTCGATGAATAAAACACGCTTTACCCCCGCGTAATCGGCATCTCCACGTCACGCTTGTCCAGCGCGTATTTGCCCAGCTCTAGCTTAGCAATCGCGTTACGGTGCACCTCATCTGGGCCGTCGGCGTAGCGCAAAGTGCGCGCTGCCGTGTAGGCATACGCCAGTGGGAAGTCGTCACACATGCCGCCGCCGCCGTGCACTTGCATGGCCCAATCAATGACTTGGCAGGCCATGCTGGGCGCGACCACTTTGATCATGGCGATGTCGTTTTTGGCCAGTTTGTTGCCGCCAATATCCATGAGCCACGCGGTTTTGAGCGTCAGCAAACGCGCCATATCAATGCGGCAGCGCGCCTCGGCGATGCGCTCTTGGGTGACGGTTTGGGCGGCTACGGGTTTGCCAAAGGCAATGCGGCTGGACGCGCGCTTGCACATCAGCTCAAGCGCGCGCTCGGCCAGGCCAACCAAGCGCATGCAGTGGTGAATGCGTCCGGGGCCTAAGCGGCCTTGGGCAATTTCAAAGCCGCGGCCTTCGCCCAGCAGCATGTTGTCCGCCGGTACGCGCACGTTGGTAAACGTCATCTCGCAGTGGCCGTGGGGCGCGTCGTCGTAGCCAAACACGGTGAGCGGGCGCACCACTTTAATGCCCGGCGCGTCTGCGGGCACGATGACCATGCTTTGCTGGCTGTGGCGCGGTGCCTCGGGGTCGGACTTGCCCATGACGATGTAGACCGCGCAGCGCGGGTCGCCTGCGCCGCTGATCCACCACTTGCGGCCGTCAACTTTGTACTCATTGCCCTCGCGCACCACGCGGGTGGCGATGTTGGTGGCATCAGACGATGCGACATCAGGCTCGGTCATGGCAAAGGCAGAGCGAATCTCGCCGCGCAACAGCGGCTTGAGCCAGCGCTCGCGCAGGGCGGGCGAGCCGTAGCGGGCGATGGTCTCCATGTTGCCTGTATCAGGCGCAGAGCAGTTAAACACCTCGCTGGCCCACACCACACGGCCCATGATCTCGGCCAGGGGCGCATATTCTTGGTTGGTCAGGCCTGCGCCGCCAAA
>JANPDG010000206.1:0-8421 GCA_031431335.1 Polaromonas sp.
AAGCGAAACGGCTTGCCTGCGTACACGGGCACCACTTCGTAAATGCCGTCGCCAAAAATAAAGCCACGGTCCAGCACGCTGACCTTGGCTTCGTTCAGCGGCGTGTAACTGCCGTTCAGGTAGCAGGGGTGGCTGGGCAGATGGTCGAGTGCAGGGGGCAGCATGGTTGGGGCGCTGTAACGGTAGTGATTTGCATCATACCGCTACAGTGACTGCGCACCACCGCCTGCGGTTTACTTCACCGTCGGGTCACTGCGGCGCTTGAGGCCAAATACCCGCTCGTTAAAGCGCTCTAGGCCTTTCCAAAACTCTAGCTCTTCGAGCACGGGGTTTAAAAAGTTAGTCACAGCGCAGTAGTGCGAGTCTTTTTGGCCGCTGTGGTGGCGGGCGTGGTGGCGCTGGGTTTGCAGCAGCTTGAACTTTTGCAGCCAGGTGATGATGCGGCCGTTCTCATGCGGTGCGCTGTGGGCCCATTTGTGGATTTGGTTGGCGTTGGTACTCACCAGCGCAAACAGCCAGACCTGCCAAGTCAGCATTTTGAGCCACCAAGCGCCCGACACCACCAGCAGGCCGGTCAAGGCCAAGTCCCACGAGCTGGCCCACCAGCCGCGCGTCACAAAAGCGCGCGGCTTGATATGGTGCTCAATATTGGCCTCACCAATCCATTTGCCCACAATGGGCGTGTCCTTGCGCGCATAAGCGTCTTCCGCCCAATGCACAAAGCCTGATACAAAGTCTGCCAATAACACTGCGCCTGCAGCTTGCAACATCACACTGGTACCCATACATTCGGTGACTAAAGCCACCTTGGCCTCTCAAGAGTTAACAAAACGCCACCGAACTTGCGTTGGGTGGCGTATGCATTGTTAGGCTGCGAGCTTGACTTGCCAAGCGCTGTGTGTGAAGTAGCTTGCAGCGCTACTGGGTAGGCAACTGCAGGCTACTATGCGACGGGCAGACTAGCCCGCGTCGCGCATCATAGCGGCGCGGATCTCGGCCATCACGCGGGTGTCGTGCTTGGCCAGCTCCCAGAGCTTGGCTTCTTGTGCGAGCTCTTTGTTTTCTGCGTGCCACTCTAAAAAGCTGCTGCGCAGGCTGCGTGCGGCTTGGTGCGCTGGGGTGGCGAGCAGGCCGATGGCCAAAAAGCCAATCGCCCACAAAGCGGCCCAAGCCATCAGCAAGTGGTCTTCGCTCCATGAGTCCAACGCTTGGTTAACTACTACCAACAATGCGGACACCGAGGCAGCGAGCAATACAGAACCTAGGGTACGAGAAGAGTTAGTGTTTGCTGACTTAAATGCTGATTCGGCAGCTTGTGTGCGGGCAATGTCCATGTGGCTGTTGACAGCGCTGGCAAATGAAAGGGTGTTCATGGTGATCTTTCTTAAAAACAGCTTTAAATGCTGCGCATGAGTGCAATCATAGGGTTTACCTTAATATGATGCAACTTTAGAATAGTGATGCTTACTATTCATAAATCATATAAATTAACGCCCCTATTTGGCCTAACGATGCCCGACACTCATACACCACTTAGCGCTCGCCCGCTGAACTTTCGCACGCTCGATTTGAACCTGCTGCGCGTGCTGGACGAGGTGCTGACCGAGCGCAGCCTGACCCGTGCAGCCCGCAACCTGGCCATGACCCAGCCTGCAGTGAGCAACGCGATTAAGCGCCTGCGCGATGTCTTGGGCGACCCGCTGGTGCAGCGCGCAGGCTTTGGCGTGGAGCCCACCGCCCGCGCGCTGGTGTTGTGGCCTGCCATTCGCAGCGCACTGGCGGGCCTGCAGCAGTCGCTGTCGCCTGGCGCTTTTGAGGCACGCAGCTCGGACACCACCTTCATGCTGGCCATGGCCGACGCCACCGCCGCCGAGCTGATGCCCGGCCTGGTTGAAATCATCGAGCGCGATGCACCGGGCGTGTCCATGCGCGTGCTGCCGCTAACCACACGCGACCCGCGCCGCTTGCTCGACGAAGAGCGTATCGACATGGCGGTAGGGCATTTTCCGGCAGTGCTGGCAGATTTGACCGCGCAGGCGCAGTCGGGATGGAGTGCTGCCACTGGGCAATCACTGGACACATCGGGCGCAAGAAGCACATCCCGCTCGCTGAGCTCGCACAGCGCAGGCGCCAGTTTTGAGCATGCGCGCCTGTATGTGGGCGAGTATGTGTGCGTGATGCGGCGTGGCCACGCCTTGGCCCAGCGCGCCACGCTAACCCTCGACCAGTACTGCGCGGCACATCATTTGCTGGTGAGCTTTTCTGGCAAACCGTTTGGTTTTGTCGACCAAGCGCTCAGCTCACTGGGGCGCACGCGGCGCATCGTGCTCACAGTTAACCAGTTTTTTACCGCAGGCCGCGTGGTGGCCAACTCTGACCTGCTCACCGTGCTGCCGCGCCACTTTGTGCGGGTGGCCGACGCCGCTGGCGACCTGCTCGTCCGCGAGCTGCCCTTTGCCATGCCGCTGGTGCATGTCGAGGCGCTATGGCATCACCGCAAAACAGCCAGCGCAGCGCACCAGTGGCTGCGCGCTAGCGTGATGCAGGCAGCGCAAAAGGCGTTATCAGCGTAGCATCCACACCCCCCAGCCCGCCAGCGCGCAGGCCAAGATCACGCGGATCACGCTGGCTTGGTAGCGAAACAGCGCTACGCCAGCCGCTGCAATGATGGCCACAGCCAGCCAGTCCACGCGCTGCCACAGCGGGTTATCAAGTGGGTTGCCCACTGCTGGCTTGAAGGCGATGTGAACGATAAAAAACACCGCCAGCGTGGCAATCACGCCCACCACGGCAGCGGTAATGGCCTTGAGTGGCGCAGTAAAACCGAGCTTGCCGTGGGTGGTTTCAATCAGCGGGCCACCGGCCAAGATAAACACAAAACTGGGTAAAAACGTGAACCAGGTGGCCACGCATGCGCCCGCTGCGCCCATGATGAATGCCGCCGTACCCATTAGTCCCGCGCCCGCGCCGCTGCGTAAAGTCTCCTGCGCTTGGCCCACATAGCCAATAAAAGCCACAATCATGATCAGCGGGCCGGGCGTGGTCTCGCCAAGCGCCAGGCCGTCCATCATCTGCTTGGCACTGAGCCAGCCAAACTGCTCAACCGCCGCTTGATTGACATACGGCAGCACGGCATAGGCCCCACCAAAGGTCACCAGCGCCGCTTTGCTAAAAAACCAACCCATCTGCGTTAGGCTGTGGCTCCAGCCCATGCTGCCAACCAGCGCCAGCATGGGCAGCGCCCACAGCAGCGCGCCCACAGCCAACACGCTTAGCAGGCGTGTGCGCGAGAACTGGGCGTGCGGCGGAGTTACCGTGTCGTCATTAATGAGGGCTTTGGTCATGTGCTGCGCATGCGCATTTTTAGCAGCGCCTGTATGGCCTGCTGCAGCAAACTGAGCCGGTGCTAACCGGCCACCCACCCAGCCAATCAATGCCGCTACAGCCACCACCCACGGAAAGCCTATGCCCGCAAACTGCACCGCGCAGAAGCTGGCCAGCGCCACGCCCCACACAATCGGTGCTTTGAACGGATGGCTCAAAGTTTTGCTGCCCACACGCCACAGCGCGTGCACCACCAGCGCCGCCACGGCACACTGAATGCCATAAAACACCGCCGCCACCCAGGGGATGGTGCCGTAGCTGATGTACAAAGCGCTCAGACCCATCAAGATAAAAAGCGAAGGCAGCACAAACAACACCCCCGCTGCTATGCCGCCGCGCGTACCGTGCATCAGCCAGCCCATGTAGGTGGCCAGCTGTTGCGCCTCGGGGCCCGGCAGCAGCATGCAGTAATTTAAAGCATGGTTAAAGCGTCCTTGGCTAATCCAGCGCCGCTCGTCTACCAGCTCACGCTGCATGATGGCGATCTGCCCAGCAGGGCCGCCAAAGCTGATCAAGCCTAGCTTGAGCCAAAACTGCAGAGCCTCTAAAAAGCTGACTGCAGGTAGCGCGCTGGTTGCAGTTGCGTTGTCTTGGGCAAAGCTGTCCATCACAGATCTGCCTTGCCTGTGGTGTCAGAGCCGGCTGGCTTGGCCACCGTGGGCAGGCCTTGGCTGCGCCACAGCGCAATGTTGTCAGGCGTGTCTACGCCGTCTTCACCACCCTCTATACCGCCAGCTAAAGCGCGTGCGCTCCAGCCCGCGGCGTTGAGCGCTTTGGCGGCGTCTTCGCTCACGTTGTGACCGTACACGCAGTACACCACCACGATTTGCGGTGGGTGCTGGCGTGCAAAGGCCTCGATCTGTTCGGGTGCGCAGCGCACAGCGCCTGCGATGGTGCGCGAGCTGGCGGCAAATTTAGCTTCGCGCCGAACGTCCAAGATTAAAGGCGTGTCTGCGCGGCCGATCAGGGTGATTAGCTCTGCGGGGCTGCAAGTAGCAGAGGGTGAATTAGACGAAGAGGTATTTGCAATAGCGGTGTCCATGGTGTTAGTCCATTTAAAGTTCCAGCGCTTGGACGGGACACCGTCTATCACCAAGTGATTCGGGAGGCTGCTATCCCGATGAATATATAGTACCGCGTTTTGAGGCGCGTAGCAAAATATGCGACTGAGTTATTTAAACGCAAACACCGCCGTGCTCGCCCGCGCGTTGGGCCACCAGCGCACGGCAGCGTCGCCCTGCATGCCAAACGCATCCGTAATGTGTAAATTGTTTTTAGCTGCCAACAGCGCAAAATCAGCAAACGTGCCCACCCGAATATTGGGGGTGTCATACCACTGGTAGGGTAGCGCCTTGGTCACTGGCATTTGGCCCAGCAGCACTTGCAGGCGGTTAGGCCAGTGGGCAAAATTAGGAAACGACACAATGCCCTGCTTGCCCACGCGCACCGTCTCGCGCAGCATGACTTCTGCGTTGCGCAGGTGCTGCAGTGTGCCGATTTGCAGCACCACATCAAAGCTCTTGTTTTGGAACATGGCCAAGCCTTCGTCCAAGTTCAGTTGCACCACATTCACACCGCGCGCAACGCAGGCATGCACATTGGCATCGTCAATTTCTACGCCATAGCCACTGCAGCCGCGCGCGCTTTGCAGGTGCGCCAGCAGTGCGCCGTCGCCGCAGCCCAGGTCGAGCACGCGCGCGCCTTGGGGCACCATTTGGGCAATTACTTGGTGCAGCGCATTGCCAGGCTGTAGGGCGCTCATACTGCCATCTCCTTGGCCACGCTGGCAAAGTAGGTGCGCACCGCGTTCATATACCGCGCATCGTCCAGCAAAAAAGCATCGTGCCCGTGCGGTGCGTCAATCTCCAGGTAGCTCACCGGGTGTTTGTTGTCTAGCAGCGCCTTGACAATCTCGCGGCTGCGCGCAGGCGAGAAGCGCCAGTCGGTGGTAAAACTGATGAACAAAAACTTGGCCGCAGCATGCTTTAGCGCTTGGCTTAAGTCGCCGCCAAACGGCTCGGCCGGGTCAAAATAGTCCAGCGCTCGCGTAATCAGCAGATAGGTGTTGGCATCAAAATATTCGGCAAATTTGTCGCCCTGATAGCGCAAGTAGCTCTCGATCTGAAACTCTACGTCTTGCGTTGAATATTTCAGGTCAATGCCTTCTTTGAGCTGGCGTCCAAACTTCTCGTTCATCACGTCGTCACTCAAATACGTGATGTGCCCCACCATGCGCGCAATGCGCAGACCGCGCTTGGGAATGGTGCCTTGTTGGTAAAAGTTGCCACCGTGAAAATCAGGGTCGGTGGCTATGGCGCGGCGAGCCACTTCGTTAAACGCAATGTTTTCAGCCGTGAGGTTGGGCGCTGTGGCCACGCCAATGCAGTGGCGCACGCGCTGTGGGTAGCGCAGCGTCCAGCTCAGGGCCTGCATGCCGCCCAAGCTGCCGCCCATCACAGCGGCCAGTGTGTCTATGCCCAGGGCGTCTAGCAGCCGCGCCTGCGCGTCCACCCAGTCTTCTACGGTCACCACCGGAAAGTCCGCGCCATACACTGCGCCCGTATCGGGGTTGATGTGCATCGGCCCGGTGGAGCCAAAGCAGGAGCCGAGGTTGTTCACCCCGATGACAAAAAACTCGTTCGTATCTAGCGGCTTGCCGGGGCCAATCATGTTGTCCCACCAGCCCTCAGACTTGTCTTGGCCCGCGTACACGCCTGCCACATGGTGCGAGGCGTTGAGCGCGTGGCACACCAGCACCGCGTTAGACTTGGCCGCGTTGAGCGTGCCATAGGTCTCGTAAGCCACGGTGTAGGCGCGAATGCGCGCGCCGCTTTGCAACTGCAAAGGTGCATCAAACTGCATGAACTGTGGCGTGGCAACGAATGACATAACAAAAAAGCAATAAAAAAACCCGAGGTCGCTAAAAAACGAAACTCGGGTTTGCGTCTTTAGCAGAATTTATTACGCGCCCGCAAGCTGGTGCAAATCGGCGCAGTTTACAGTATAGCGTTTGTTGGTTGTTAGTTCAAATTCGGTGCCAACACCCGGGCCATGTGGGCCTCGTTCTCGCCGCGCCGCGCTGCCATATCTTGCAGCTGGTCCTCGCCAATTTTGCCCACATTAAAGTAGGTGGCATCGGGGTGGCTTAGGTAAAAGCCGCTCACGCTGGCCGCAGGCGTCATGGCCATTGACTCGGTGATACCCATGCCAATATCTTCGCATTTGAGCAGGTCAAACATGGCCGCTTTGCAGCTGTGGTCAGGGCAGGCCGGGTAGCCGGGCGCAGGGCGAATGCCTCGGTACTTTTCGGCAATCATGTCCTCGTTAGACAAGCCTTCGTTAACTGCGTAGCCCCACAGGTCTTGCCGCGCGCGCGCATGCAGTGCCTCGGCAAACGCCTCGGCCAAGCGGTCGGCCAAGGCCTTGAGCATGATAGCGCTGTAGTCGTCGTGGTCGTCGGTAAAGTATTTTTCTTTTTTCTCCACGCCGATGCCTGCGGTCACGGCAAACATGCCGATGTAGTCGGGCCCAGCGCCTGCACTGCCCTTGGGCGCAATAAAGTCTGCCAAGCAGCGGCTGGGGCGCATCACGCCGTCGATCAATTGTTTTTCAGTTTGCTGGCGCAGGCCGTGCCAAGTCATGGCCACTTGGCTGCGGCTCTCGTCGGTGTAGATCTCAATATCGTCGTCATTCACCGTGTTGGCCGGATAAAACGCCAGCACGCCGTTGGCCGTAAGCCACCGGCCCTCGATCAGGCGCTGCAGCATGCGCTTGCCGTCGGCAAACACGCGCACCGCCTCGGTGCCCACCACCTCGTCTTTGAGAATGGCTGGAAACGGCCCCGCCAAATCCCAAGTTTGAAAAAACGGCCCCCAGTCCACAAACTTGGCCAGCTCGGTGAGGTCAAAGTTTTTGAACACGCGGCGGCCAATAAACTTAGGCACGGGCGGCATGTAGTTAGCCCACGCAACAGGCGTTTTGTTGGCGCGCGCTTTGGCCAATGTCCACATGGGTACTTGCTTTTTTTTGGCGTGCAGCGTGCGCACTTTATCGTAGTCTAGGTTGATGTCGTCAATGTACTTGGCCGCTTGCTCGGACAGCAGGCTTTGCGCCACGCTCACGCTGCGCGAGGCGTCGGGCACATACACCACAGGGCCTTCGTAGTGCGGCGCTATTTTGACAGCGGTGTGAACTCTAGAAGTGGTCGCACCGCCAATCAGCAGCGGAATCTTTTTAATCCGAAAGTAATCATCTTTTTGCATCTCGCCTGCCACATACTGCATCTCTTCTAGGCTGGGCGTGATCAAGCCGCTCAGGCCAATAATGTCTGCGCCCTCGACCTTGGCGCGCGCCAAAATCTCGTGGCAGGGCACCATCACACCCATGTTCACCACCTCAAAGTTATTGCAGTGCAGCACCACGGTGACAATGTTTTTGCCAATGTCGTGTACATCGCCTTTGACCGTGGCAATCACGATTTTGCCTTTGGCTTTCACGTCCATGCCCGCTGCGGCCTGCTGCTTTTTTTCTTCTTCGATGTAGGGCACCAGGTGGGCCACGGCCTGCTTCATTACCCGGGCGCTTTTTACTACTTGCGGTAAAAACATTTTTCCTTGGCCAAACAAATCGCCCACGATGTTCATGCCGTCCATCAGCGGGCCTTCAATCACATGCAGCGGTCGGCCGCCCTTGGCCAAGATGATTTGGTACACCTCTTCGGTGTCTTCGACAATAAAGTCGGTGATGCCGCGCACCAGCGCGTGCGACAGGCGCTCGTTCACCGGTAGCGCGCGCCACTCGTTCTTTTTGCTGTCATCTTTGGCTGCGCCCTTGGCGGTCTCGGCCACGTCTACCAGCCGCTCGCCTGCATCAGCGCGCCGGTTGAGCACCACGTCTTCTACCCGCTCGCGCAGCGTAGGCTCTAGCTCGCTGTACACGCCCATCATGCCCGCGTTGACAATGCCCATGTCCATGCCTGCCTGAATAGCGTGGTACAAAAACACGGTGTGAATCGCCTCGCGCACAGGGTCGTTGCCC
>JANPDG010000207.1:0-5588 GCA_031431335.1 Polaromonas sp.
CAAGGCCGTGCGATTTGACGAAGACGATGTGCGCGCCGTAGGCCGCACTGCACGCGGCGTGCGCGGCATGACGCTAGACGAAGGCCAAAGCGTGATCGCCATGCTAGTGGCCGAAGACGAGCTGCAAAGCGTGCTCACCGCCACTGAGAACGGCTTTGGCAAGCGCACACCGATCGGCGAGTACACCCGCCACGGCCGAGGCACCAAAGGCATGATTGCCATCCAACAATCTGAGCGCAACGGCAAAATTGTAGCGGCTACATTAGTGCATCCTGATGACGAGATTATGATGATCACCGACAAAGGTGTACTGGTGCGCACCCGCGTAGCTGAGATGCGCGAACTAGGCCGCGCCACCCAAGGCGTGACCTTGATTGCACTGGATGCCGGCACCAAACTCAGCGGCTTGCAGCGCATCGTGGAAAACGATGCAGCAATGGAAGCCGCAGAAGATGCAGCTAACCCAGCCGACGACGCTGCAAACAGTAACAACACCGCTTCGAATGAAGGCGACACTAGTGAAGGTGATGCGACCTAACGCACACTGCCTTTGCCAACCACCCGGCCTGCAAACCCAACGCAGCGCCATTGAAAGGATACCCATGAAAATTCAACGCACTAAGATTCTTTGCACACAAGCCCTCGCAGCTGTTTTATTATTAGGTAGCGCATCTTTTGCGTCTGCGCAAACTAGCGATGCCAAAACCCAATTGGCCAAGCGCGTGATTGCAGCACAAGATGGCGCTGAAATGGAGCGCATGTTTGAGCAACTGGCAGACACTGCGCTGCAACCACTGGTTCAAAAATGGGGTGAGCGCCTTACCGCTCTGCCAGCCAACAAACAGCAAAGCACAACTGACGCGCTGGATGCCGAGCTCAAAAAATTCAATGTGGATTTAATCAAACTAATTTCTGTGCAGGCTACCAAAGAGCGTGCGAACTCGCTTCCAGCCGCTTACACCGCAAAGTTCTCTGAAGAAGAGCTTAAGCAATTGGTGGCTCTGATGGAAGCTCCCGTTTTTAAAAAGTACCAAACTATTGCGCCAGAGCTAGGCAGCACTTTCGTCAAGGCCATCGTTGACGGCTCACGCAGTGCGGTCGAAGCGCGCTCCAAAGTGTTTGACGACAAGGCTGCCAGTGTTTTAGGATCTTCTGGCGCGGCACCAGCCAAGAAACCTTAATGCACACAGCCCCATTACGCACGCTGGCCGATCTGCGCATCGATATTGATGCGGTAGACCAGCAGCTTCTAAGCCTGCTCAACCACCGTGCCAGTCTGGCCAATGAGGTCGGTGAGATCAAGCGGCTAGAGGGCTCTGCGGTGTTTCGTCCCGAGCGCGAAGCGCAGGTAATTCGTGGCTTACAAGATGCCAATGCAGGGCCATTGAAAGCGCAGAGTATTGGCCATATTTGGCGTGAAGTAATGTCTGCCTGCCGCAGTCTTGAGGCGCCTGTGCGGGTGGCGGTCTTAGGCCCAGCAGGTACTTTTTGTGAGCAAGCGGGCCTGGCCTTTTTTGGCAGCAGTGTCGAGCTGATTTATTGCACTAATTTTGACGAGGTGTTTCATGCTACTGCCGCAGGCACTGCCCAGTATGGCGTAGTGGGCGTAGAAAACTCTACCGAAGGTGTCGTCACGCGCTCACTCGACCTGTTTTTGCACACCCCCACCCACGTTGTAGGAGAAGTCAGTTTGATGGTGCGCCACAACCTGCTGCGCAGCAGTCAATCGCTGGACGGCATTGAAGTGGTGCTGGCCCACCAGCTTGCGCTGGCGCAGTGCCAAGAATGGCTCAATAAGCACCTTCCCCACGCCGAGCGCCGTGCCGTATCAAGCAATGCTGAAGGTGCACGACTCGCTGCCACCAACCCTGCTTGGGCAGGCCTGGCCAGCGAGCGGGCCGCATCACAGTTTGGCCTGCACATTGCTGCGCATGCGATTCAAGACGATGCCTTCAATCGCACCCGTTTTAGCATCATCTGCCTGCCCGACACACTGCCTGCGCCCCAAGCCAGTGGCAAGGACTGCACCAGTTTGATCGTGTCCGTGCCCAACAAACCGGGCGCTGTACATGATCTGTTGGTGCCACTCAAAAACCATGGCGTGTCTCTCACACGATTTGAGTCGCGCCCGGCTCGCACGGGGCAATGGGAGTATTATTTTTATATTGACTTGGCAGGCCATGCAGAACAGTCTAATGTGGCTGCTGCGCTCAAAGAATTGCGTAATTTGTGTGCTTTCTATAAAGTACTGGGTACGTATCCAGCCCACGCATAAGCCTAACTCCCAAGAAGAAAGAAAATAATGTTTGAGCAACTAGGGTTGATTGGCTGCGGCCTGATGGGCGGCTCTTTTGCATTGGCCATGAAAAAAGCTGGGCTGGTGAAACGCGTTGTAGGTTACAGCAAATCTCCGTCCACCACCGAAAGAGCACGACTTATGGGCGTGATTGACGTAGAAGCCCCTTCCGCGTTAATGGCCGTGTCAGGCGCAGATATCGTGTTAATGGCAGTACCCGTGTCTGCCACAGAAGCCACATTCAAAGCCATCAAGCACTTGATCACCCCGAATATGCTGATCATGGATGTGGGCTCCACCAAGCGCGATGTCGTGGACGCCTCGCGCCGGGTACTCAAAGAGCACGCCGGCGTATTTGTGGCCGCGCACCCCATCGCGGGCAAAGAGGTCTCTGGCGTGGAACATGCTGACCCCGATTTGTATTACGGCAAGCAAGTGATCTTGACACCCATTGAGCGCACCCAAATTGTGCAGCTGCAAAAAGCGACTGATCTGTGGACCGCATTAGGCTGCCAAGTTCTCAAAATGTCGCCCGAAGCGCACGATGCGGCTTATGCAGCGGTCAGTCATTTGCCGCATTTGATCGCTTTTGCACTGATGAATGCCATCAACGATCAGCCCAACGGCAAAGATTATTTGTCATTGGCTGGCCCAGGCTTTAGAGATTTCACACGCATCGCCGCCAGTGACGCGCATATGTGGCGTGATGTGCTGATGGCAAACCGTCAAGAATTGCTGGCGCAATCCAAGCTATTTCAAAAAGCCATGATGAATCTGGAGCAAATGATCATGCGCGATGAATCAGATGCTTTGGAAGCAGAGATTGACAAAGCCAGCCTAACGCGCGCGCAGTGGCGCATGACGGTGCGCAAATAGTTCTGAAGTGATTCCAATTTACGCGTTCTTTACGCGCTAACTTTTACCCAAGCGCCCTAGCCTGCGCTCGCAGCTGATGTACAGCCAAGCCTTTCTCGATCTTCCTGCGCTGGCCAGTGCCCACGGTACGGTCAAACTTCCAGGCTCCAAGAGCATTTCTAACCGTGTGTTGCTCTTGGCTGCGCTGAGTCAAGGCACGACACTGCTGCGCGATGTGCTGGACTCTGACGACACCCGTGTCATGCTCGAGGCTTTAGCTCAGCTAGGCTGCACCGTGGTTAAAACGGGCGACGGCGTAGCGATTACTGGCTTAGGTCAAAACAGACCTTGCAGCCCTGCCAAGCTGTTTTTAGGTAACGCAGGTACGGCCATGCGCCCGCTGGCTGCCGCCTTAGCAGTATTGGGAGGCGACTTCACTCTCTCGGGAGTGCCGCGTATGCACGAACGCCCCATTGGCGATCTGGTCGATGCGCTCAGGCCACTGGGCTGCGCCGTAACCTATACGGGCAACGAAGGTTATCCGCCGCTGCATATTGGTCAGCCCACTTTGCAACTAGACGCTCCGATCAAAGTGCGCGGCGATGTTTCAAGCCAATTCCTCACAGCCCTGCTAATGGCGCTGCCATTGGTAGCCCAACGCGATATCGTTATTGAAGTCGTCGGTGAGCTGATCTCCAAGCCCTACATTGAGATCACATTGAATCTTCTGGCGCGTTTTGGTATTGCTGTGCGCCGTGATGAATGGCGGCAATTCACGATTCCAGCAGGCTCTCAATACCAGTCTCCAGGTGAAATTTACATAGAAGCCGATGCGTCTTCTGCTAGCTATTTTATAGCACTAGGATCAATATCCACGTCGGAAAATTGCTCAATTCGAATAGAAGGTTTGGGTCAGGATTCTATCCAGGGTGATATTCGCTTCATCCAGGCTGCAGCCATGATGGGCGCACAAATCGACAGCGGCCCCAACTATCTAGAGATTCGCCGAGGCCATTGGCCACTTAAGGCCATTGATTTGGATTGCAATCACATTCCGGACGCGGCCATGACTTTGGCAGTGATGGCAATGTATGCCGAAGGCACCACGACATTGCGCAACATTGCCAGTTGGCGCGTCAAAGAAACTGACCGGCTCAAAGCCATGGCCTGCGAGCTGCGCAAACTTGGCGCGACCGTCGTTGAAGGCGCGGACTTTATCCAAGTCACACCGCCTGCCAAACTAGCGGATTGGAAATCAGCCAGCATTGAAACCTACGACGACCACCGCATTGCCATGTGCTTCTCACTCGCGGCCTTCAACCCTGCACGAAAGATGCTGCGTATTGAAGACCCCCAATGCGTTGCAAAAACCTTCCCAGATTACTTTGAGGCACTTTTCAGCATCACCACAGCCCACAGCGTGCCCGTGATTTGCATTGATGGCCCGACTGCCTCCGGCAAAGGCACTTTAGCCAGTTTGGTTGCGCAGCGTTTGGGCTACCACTACCTTGACTCGGGCGCGCTGTACCGTTTGACGGCATTGGCCGCTGAACGCGCAGGCGTGGCGTGGGATAACGAGCCTGCTCTGGCGCATTTGGCGGCGCACCTGCCCGTGGTTTTTGAGGGGCAGGCAGTACTGCTCAACGAGGACGATGTGTCCGAGACTATCCGCAGTGAAGCCATTGGCCTAGGTGCCTCTAAAGTATCTGTTTTCCCTGCAGTTCGCGCAGCTTTGAAGCAGTTACAACTCAATTTTGCGCAGTTGCCTGGTTTGGTGGCAGATGGCCGTGACATGGGTACGGTGATTTTCCCAGCCGCTCCACTCAAAATCTTCCTAACGGCCAGCGCCGCGCACAGAGCCGACAGGCGCTATAAGCAGTTGATTTCAAAGGGAATTTCTGCTAAACTCGACAGTCTTCGCGCTGATTTAGAAGCCCGCGATGCACGTGACTCAGGTCGCAGTGCCGCGCCACTCAAACCAGCAGAAGATGCGGTGCAACTGGACAACTCCGACTTATCCATCGAGCAATCGGTTGATGTGGTGTTGAAACAGTGGCAAGGCAAGGTAGGTGTTTAGACACTTTGACGTGCTGAGCATGTGCCACACAGGCCCTGATGGTTCTTTTCGCGCTGCATGCGCCCCAGCCCTCAGGATTTTTTAACTTTAACCACGGTCGAAATACTAATTTTTCCCGTAAAACTAGCACAAGCAGCTATAGAAACGATAGTAATCCCACTGTCGTATTGAGGCGTTATGTTGACGCCGCCGCTTTTCCTTGTGCTTTAGGAAACCTTTCATGTCTGAATCTTTTGCAGCCCTCTTTGAAGAATCCCTAACGCGCTCCGAAATGCGCGCAGGTGAAGTCATCACCGCCGAAGTGGTGCGTGTTGACCACAACCACGTTGTCGTGAACGCCGGCCTCAAGTCCGAAGCCTT
>JANPDG010000208.1:0-7110 GCA_031431335.1 Polaromonas sp.
CCCGAAGGCGTGTTCATCGCCCGCGAGCGCCACGTGCAGGCCATCCAAGCCGTGCAAAGCCACCTGCGCATCGCCAGCGAGCACCTGGCCGCCAAAGCCCAAAACCTCGACCTGCTAGCCGAAGAACTGCGCCTAGCCCAAAACGCCCTGGGCCGCATCACAGGCGAGTTCAGCGCAGATGACTTGCTTGGCGAGATCTTTTCGCGGTTTTGTATTGGCAAGTAGAGCGGGCCGTTAACCATGATCACTATTTAATTCATAGCGAACTATTGAGTATCTGCGTCGGAAAAATGCTCATTTTTCTTCCAAACATCTGTGGGCCGTGATGACTTCAAGGTCAGCACCTGGTTGCCCAGCCCGTTTTTGCAGGCCTGTGTGCACGCCCTGACACTGGGTGCGCGCGGCTACGCGGCTGTCCCCCGTGTTGGCCTAGGGCAAACGACTCCTCCTTAACGCCGCTACGCCGCGCGCACCCAGCGCCAGGGCAGCGAACAGAGTAGTAAACAAGGTAGTAAATGCCAATCTTGCAAGTTTGCTTCGCCTAGTCCGGCTTGGTCCCGCTCGTTCTGGCGCGAGCGCTGGCGTGGTGGTGCACCTAGCGTTGCTGGCCAGTATGGTGCTCATATTGACTTGGCGTATTTTGGAAGATTTTCGAGCACTTTTCCGACGTGGATATTCAATAGTTTGCTATTAAATACATAGTAAATTGAACCTCAAACCTTCTAATACCCGCAAACCACTCCTCCACTTTTCGCCCCAATCTTTTAGGCCAAGAATACGCAAACCGCAACAAAGCGGTGTAAATTACCACCATGCTGACTTCAATTCAAGTTTTGTTTCCTGCGTGGTTTAGCGCTATTCTTGGCAGGGCGAAGTATATAGACAGGGCTTATGGAAACCCTATTTTTCTCAAGGTAACCCGCCGCGTTATACCGCAGGTTTTGCGGTGTACATTACCTTAGCGTACTAATCATGAACGCGCCTAATCCCGCTGTAGCGGCTGTCATGGTCCGCGTTGCTGACACGCTTGAGACGGCGAAGCTTGGACTTAGCGACCTACTCGATCCAAGCCGGGGACGCCGCATGAGCGGCCTAAGAAACGTAATTGCATTTGGGCGGTCGGTCACTTTTGTCCTCCAGAACCTCCGGTCTGTGGAGCCGAACTTCGATGCCTGGTATGCGCCGCACCAGGAGGCACTGAAAGCCGATCCACTCATGCGTTACTTCGTCGAGGCGCGTAACGAGTTGGAAAAGCAGGGAAGGCTAAGCGTTACGACGAGCACTCATATTCATTCGTTCTCTACCGGCGACATTGGTCGCTTTGGCCCTCCGCCACGCGGCGCTAGGGGATTCTTTATTGGGGACCAACTTGGCGGATGTGGATGGGAAGTGGAACTCGCCGATGGAAGCGTGGAGAAATACTATGTGGATATTCCAGCATCGATAGCTGAAGTGTGGCAGCAATTTTCCAATCTGCCCGACGCATTGGCGCCAGAACTGAAAGGTGCCTCGGTTGAAGATTTGTGTCAGCGCTACATCGACCGCATTTCGGACCTCGTTGACGAGGCCAAGCGTCAGTTTCTGGGTGAACCGCCGGCTTCAAGCCCTAAGAAGGGCGCTCCATACCTGAGGCGCGTGAAATGACAGGTGAAACTTTGCGCTTCGAGCAGGCCAACACGGACCCGCAGCTTCAGGAGGCGGCTTCGTCGCCAAAGTTGCGGTCCGGTTGCCTCCAACGCTGAGGCCGCCCGAACCGTGAATCGGAGCACAAAATCGCCGAAGTGGTGAGCCTGCTGAAACGGGCGAAAGCCACTCTTCATCACACCCATCTTGATGCGCTGGGGCGTGCGCTCATCGCCCCCAGCGAGTTCGTTGTAGCTCTGGCTTAGTCCCGCTCGCGCAGCATGCTCTGGCGCGAGGGCTGAAGTGGTTTGACGGGTCTGCGGTGGAAGACAGAGTGCGCCAGGGCAGTGCGCAGTGAGCGCAGGTGGCTGGACTGGGTAGATGGTGGAGTGGGCAAAGAAGGGATCATCTTGCGTAGCGCGTTTTTGGAAGAAAATAGGGCTCTTTTCCGACGTGTATATTCAATAGTTTGCTATAAAATATATAGTGAAACGTAGCTTGAGCCCACTAAACACAAACCGAAGCGCGTGTCTTAAAACTACCAAATCAGACAGTACGATGCGATGGGTGCGTGTCGATGCAGAAATGTGCAGCAAGGCGCGCGAAACCAAAGCACAGATAACTACCCACCCTATCCGCGTGTGTTTGCGGAACATTTATGCAGCGACATGACCCTTCGCCCGACCAAGGTTATCGCAGCACACAACCATTGCCGCGGGCTGTTAAAAACGTAAGCCAAGAAACCAAACCAAACGCGGCACAAAAGAATCACAACGGGCAGCTAAAAACAAACAAAATACTACAAATAAAATAGCAAACTATCTAATATCCACATCGGAAAACTGCCTAAAAACTTACCTAAAAGGCAAACAACCATTTAACCCAGTCAAGCATTGACTCTGGGATCGTTGATGCCCCACCACTTGGGGCGCTTGCCCACGTAGGAGTGCGAAACGGGTGCTAGCTCTTGTCGGTTGGGCGTATCAAAGCTGCCTACGGCCAAGGCAATGGTTGGCTTGTCGTCTACCGCGCCTATCGTGCTGCCGCAGGCAGGGCAAAACGCGCGGCTAGACCACTTGGATGATCGCCAGGTAGCAGGCGCACCACCCGGCCCTGTCCAAGTTACCTGCTCGCTGGCAAACTCAACCCACATCAGGGTGAGCGCGCCCGAGTGGCGCTGGCACAGCCTGCAAGAGCATGTATGGGGTTTAAGCGCTGGGCCGCTGGCGGTAAACCGAATGTTGCCGCACAGACAACCACCTTCATAGACTTTAGATTTGGTCATCTGTAAATTTTAAAACTGCAGGCGCAGAATGCGCCAACGCCTAACGAATGTCCCCACAGCGTTGCAGCAGCGCGGTGCCAGTACAAAGAAACAATGACACAAAGCAACCATGCGATAGAGTCACAAACGCTATTATTTAGGTGGTTTGACGGGGCTACGGGTGAAGTCAGAAGTCAGAAGTCAGAAGGCAAAAGGCAAAAGGCAGGGAGAGTATCTTGCGCAGCGCGTTTTTGGAAGAAAATAGAGCACTTTTCCGACGTGAATATTGAATAGTTTGCTACTGAATACATAGTAAACTGCGCGCCTTGAATTCACTAAACACTTACCGAAGCGCGTGCCTTAAAATTACCAAATCAGACAGGGAGAAGCGATGGGTGCGTGTCGATGCAGAAATGTGCAGCAAGGCGCGCGGAACCTAAGCACAAATGACTACTAACTCTATCCGCGTGTGTTTGCGGAACATTTATGCAGCGACATGACCCGTCGCCAGGCCTTGGTTATCGCAGCACACAAGCATTGCCACGGGCTGCTAAAAACGCAAGCCAAGAAACCAAACCACCCGCAGCACAAAAGCCTGAAAACGGGGTTTCAAAACGACATTACTATGATTAAAATAGCAAACTATCCAATATCCACGTCGGAAAACCGCCTAAAAACTTAGGTAAACAGCATCAACTCAAATGCTTACCAATCAACCCCGCAATCTCAAACATCGTGACTTGCGGTTTGCCGAATACGGCTTCTAGTTTGGGGTCGGCGTTGATGGTGCGTTTGTCTTTGGCGTCTTGCAGGTTGTTGGCTTTGATGTAGTCCCACAGTTTTTTGGTCACTTCGCCGCGCCCATACAGGCCGCCTCCGATAACGGCGGCCATGGCGGGGCTGGGTTTTAGGGTGCCTGCGCGGGGGGCTTTGGGTTCGGTGGACTTGGTTGCAGCTTTTTTAGCGGCGGGTGTCTTTTTGGCGGCTACTTTCTTGGTGGCGGGTGTTTTAGCTGCGGGTGTTTTAGCCCCGGCTTTTTTCGCTGCAGCGCCTCGGCCTGCTGGCTTGGCAGCGCCAGAAGCGCCAGCTGCAGTTTTGCGCGGTGGGAATTTGCTGGCTTCAAAGGCAAAGCCTACCTTGCCTTCTTCTTTGTTCCACTCTAAAAACGCCTTGAAACTGCGGCGCGTGCGCATGCTGACAAACTTGTCTAGCAAGTCGGTTTTGCCGGTCTCTAGCAGCTTGGTCATTTGCTCGCGCTCAATCGGCTGCTGCAAGATGACTTGGCCGCTTTTAAAGGTGCAGCTGGGTTTAGGCTGCGCGTCAGTGGGCACTGATTTTTCGCACACATAGCTTTTGCCAAACTCTTTAACCGGGCTGCCGCAGATCAAGCAGTTGCCCAACGACTCTTTGCCTGACAGGTCGACAATTTCGCCGGTCTCGGCGGCTTTGGCGTCTTCACCAAAGTCAAATTCCAGTTTCCAGTTTTTCTCTTCTTCGTTGTATTTGAGCGCAATTTCGGCCACAAAAGGCCAGCCTGCTTTGGAGCGAAATCCTTCCAGCGGGCCGATTTTTTTGTCGCGAATAAAACCTTCGACCTCGGTGGGTTCAAAGGTGCGGCCTGCGGGCGATTTGCCAAAGCTAAAGCCGCAGCCTTCACCTGCAACAGCCGCGCCCGCTTTGCCGGTGCAGGTATAGCGGCGGTAGTTTTCTTTCACAACGCCGCCGCAGTTGGGGCAGGGCACAGCCAGGGTGGCGTAGTCGCCTGGGATGGTGTCGCGGTCGTATTCTTTGGCTTTTTTGACGATCTTTTCCGTCATGGCGTTGATCTCGGCCATAAACGCTTCGCGGCTCAACTGGCCTTGTTCCATCAGCTTGAGCTTGTGCTCCCACTCGCCCGTTAGCGCGGGTTTGGACAGCTCTTCCACGCCCAGGCCGCGCAGCAGCGTCATTAGCTGAAACGCTTTGGCCGTGGGGATCAGCTCGCGGCCTTCGCGCAAGATGTATTTTTCGTTGAGCAAGCCTTCAATCGTGGCGGCGCGCGTGGCGGGCGTGCCCAAGCCTTTTTCTTGCATGGCTTCGCGCATTTCGTCGTCGTCTACCAGCTTGCCTGCGCCTTCCATGGCGCCTAGCAAGGTGGCCTCGCTGTAGCGTGCGGGTGGGCGGGTTTTGAGCGCCTTGGACTCCACCGTGTCGTTCTTGACTATTTCGCCGGGTTTAACAGCGACCAGTATCTTGCTGCCCGCATCACCGTCCTTGCCCTCTTTTTTCTCTACTTCGTCGTCAGCTTCTTTGCCATAAATAGCCAACCAACCCGGCTTGACCAGCACCTTGCCTTCGGTTTTAAAGTTATGCCCGACCGCCGTGGTGATACGGGTCGTCACTTGGTATTCAGCACTTGGGAAAAACACCGCCATAAAGCGGCGCACCACCAATGTGTAGAGCTTAAATTCAGCTTCCGACAAGTTGCTGGGCGACTGCAGTGTGGGGATGATGGCAAAGTGGTCAGACACTTTGGTGTTGTCAAAAATGCGTTTGGACGGCTTGATGTAGTTGTTGTTCAGCGCGGTCAGGGCATGCGGCTCTAGGTGCTTGTGGCCACCGTCAGAGATCATTTCAAAGGTCTTCACCACCACAGGCAAATAGTCCTCAGGTAGCGCACGCGAGTCGGTACGCGGGTAGGTTAGCGCTTTGTGGCGCTCGTACAGGCTTTGTGCCAGTTGCAGCGTGGTTTTGGCGCTAAAGCCAAACTTGCCGTTGGCCTCGCGCTGCAGGCTGGTTAGGTCAAACAACTGCGGTGAGGCTTGGGTGGTGGGTTTGCTTTCTTCGCTGACCGTGGCGGTTTTGTTTTTAACCGCGTCGACAATGCTTTGTGCATCACGTTCGTTCCACAAGCGGTCAGCTCTCAGCTCGGAAGCACTGGGTCCCTCCCCAGTACCAGCGCCCTCGCCCTTTTTCCACTTAGGGTCAAACCACTTGGCCGGGTACTCGCCCGCTTCGCTTTGAAAGACCGCATGAATCTCCCAGTAGTCGCGAAAGATGTGTTTGCGGATTTGCTCTTCGCGCTCCACCATGATGGCCAGGGTGGGCGTTTGCACGCGGCCCACGGTGGTTAAAAAGAAGCCGCCGTCGCGCGAGTTAAACGCCGTCATGGCGCGGGTGCCGTTGATGCCGACCAGCCAGTCGGCCTCCGAGCGGCTGCGTGCGGCATGGGCCAGCGGCATCATTTGTTTGTCGCTGCGCAGGTTGTCAAAACCGTCGCGAATAGCTTGCGGTGTCATGCTTTGCAGCCACAGGCGGGTGACGGGTTTGCCAAGTGGTGCTTTGCCACCTGCATACTGCTCAATCAACCTGAAGATCAGCTCACCCTCGCGGCCTGCGTCGCAGGCGTTGACGATCGCGTTCACGTCTTTGCGTTTGGCCAGCTTGACCACGGCATTGAGCCGGGTTTTGGTTTTGTCGACGGGTTTGAGGTCAAAGTACGGCGGAATGACGGGCAAATTGGCAAAGCTCCACTTGCCGCGTTTGACGTCAAACTCCTCGGGCGCTTGGATTTCGACCAAGTGGCCCACGGCAGAGCTGACCACAAACGTGTCGCTCTCAAAGTATTCGTCGTGCTTTTCAAACTTGCCCACGGTGGGCGTCAGCGCCCGCACGATGTCTTGGGCCACAGAGGGTTTTTCGGCAATCACTAAAGTTTTCATATTGGCATTCTCACACTAATTACGTAGCACCCACTACAATGCAGGTCTCGCGCACGCACATGCGCGCACTCGCGCAGGCGCACACGCACATGCACGCGCGCCCATGATTCACCATACCAAATTTTTCGGGCTATGCCAAAAAATCTTCTCGGCGCTGTAAAAGCCAAAAAAAATAAAACCGCTTTTAAAGCCTTGCGCAGCGCCAAAGACCTAGGCAAACAGTCTACCGACAAAGCCATTAACAAGTTGCTTAAAAAAGCTGACAAGCTCGCCAAACGCAAAGCCAAACTCGATGCGCTGGTGTTGCCGGGCAAATTCATCAAAACCCGTAAATCCGGCGTGCATGGTAATGGCATGTTTGCCATTGCACCCGTGGCCGAAGGCCAGCATTTGATCGAGTACATCGGCGAGCGCATCGACTGGAAAGAGGCCCTGCGCCGCCACCCGCACGACCCCGCGCAGCCCAACCATACGTTTTATTTCTCACTCGAGGGCGGCGACTGCCTAGACGCCAATGTGGGC
>JANPDG010000209.1:0-3430 GCA_031431335.1 Polaromonas sp.
GGGGTGGGGTTCATTTTTCATCCTTTCAACGTCTAGCAGAAAGTCGGCAATCATTTTGTCGACCGATTCAAACTTGTACCGCAGCTCCACTGCGCCAAGGTGCTTGTGGTCACCCTTGCCGCGCTCGTTGTCGTAGCCAACTAATCGCTGACCGTCATAGCCATAAAACAAGCTGTACTTCAAGCCATGCGGTCGCTCCAGCGTAGCGCGAGGCAATTGCCATATCGTCATTTCTACAACTGCACCATCAGGCAAGAGAGCCTTATCATAGAAAATTCGTACTGCCTTCATATGGTCACTCTAACCATAACAAAGTAGGGTGTCAAGCGCCATAAATCTAGGCGGAAAATGCTTGATTGAAAGACTGGACTCTCAACTCCAACTCCTGCAATTCTTCACCTCTTGATTTGAGGCGGTTTGGTCTGGAGTTGGTTGGAATCTGACGTTTAAACACCGCTGATTCTTTCACATGTCTAGCAGGCTCTGCGCTGGTTGATAAGCTGTTACTTAGAGGTGCGAGCGATATGATCAAACTGATACAACAGCACATTGCAAAAATACTTGATGCTGTATAAATAATCAGTTATATTGAGGCCATCATGGCAAAAGACTCCCGTATCGAATGGACGCACCACACATTTAACCCCTGGTGGGGCTGTGTGAAGGTTTCCGCTGCTTGTGATAACTGCTACGCAGAGGCATGGGCAAAACGTTTAGGTGAAGATGTATGGGGTGTCAAAAATGATCGTCGCTTTTTCGGAGAAGCCCACTGGAAAGAGCCTTTGAAGTGGGACGCGGAAGCAAAAGCCGAAGGTGTAAGACGTCGAGTTTTCTGCGCGTCTATGGGCGATGTATTTGAAAAGAACCCGGTGCTGATACCGCACCGTCAGCGCCTTCTCGACTTGATCGCAGCAACTCCAAATCTGGACTGGCTCTTGCTTACCAAACGCATACATGTTGTGCGCAAATTACTGCCTAAAGGGTATGAGTTTCCATCGAACGTCTGGCTCGGCGCAACTGTTGAAAACCAAGAGGTAGCCGACAAAATGATTAAGTACTTGCTGGAGTTTGAGACACCATCGGTGCGATTTTTGTCTTGCGAACCATTGCTTAGCGCTCTGGATTTGCAACAGTATCTTGTGCTCTCTACTAAGGGTACAAAAATTGACTGGGTTATCACGGGCGGCGAATCTGGTGCCGGTTCACGTCCTATGAATCCAGATTGGCCTGCAGATATTCAAACCCAGTGTGCCGTGGCTAACGTGCCATTCCATTTCAAACAATGGGGTCATTGGGCACCAATCGAATTAGTGCGTGATGTGATGACTAAAAGCACACGTATTGAGTCGATGGAAACTGGTAGTCACATTACCGTTTCGGTTGCGGCTATTGGAAAGGGTAAGGCTGGAAGACGCCTGGGTGGAAAGCACTGGGATCAATTTCCCGAAACTAGATTCGAACGTATAACAATATAAATATGGTAACTCAAAGTCTAATTCCCGAAGCATATATTGGGAGAGAGCAAGCATTGATAAAGCACTATGTGCTTGAAAAATATCTCGAAAAATTGACATCAATTTTGGCGGTGAATAGATCAAATTTTGAGTTTACTTACATTGATTGTTTTGCTGGGCCGTGGCAAGCAGACACGGCTCAAATGCATTCGACTTCAATCGCGATTTCTTTACAGGTCTTAGACAAGTGCAAAAAAACAATTGAAAGTCGAGGAGGACGCGCAATCATCCGGGCGTTATTTGTTGAGCAGAGTGATTCCGCCTACCCATATCTGGCAAGGTATTTAGCTGAGCATACACCTACAGACATAACTACGCATTCTATTCACGGTGAATTTGTGGCATCTCGTCAGAAAATTCTGGATTGGGTTGGTGCGCAAGGCCATGCTTTTTTCTTCATCGATCCTAAAGGTTGGACGGAGGTAAAAGTAAATACTTTAGCTCCCTTGCTAGTGCGGTCACGTTCAGAGTTTGTGATTAATTTTATGTATGACTTCATCAATCGCACCGTGTCCATGGATCGATATGCTGCCGAAATGGAAGAATTACTAGGTCAGGCAATGCCAAGTGAAACATTAGAAGGTAATCGCGAATTGTTGATATTGAACACCTATCGAAAAAATTTAAAAAAACAGGTACTAAATCATCAAGCCGCATATCCAGTTCGTTCGGCATATGTAAGGGTGCTTGATCCACATAAAGAGCGAACCAAGTATCACTTAGTTTACGTGACAACGCATCCCAAAGGGGTGATCAAATTTATGGAAACCTATGAAGGAGCCGACGTATTGCAAGGCGAGGTTCGTGCGCAAATTCGAGATAACAAAAAACTTCAAAAAACAGGGACTATTGATTTATTTTCCGATCACGAACCATTTATTGATGACACTGCCTTGAAGGCAAATGAACCACTAATAGATGCATTTTGGATGAGTTATATCGGTACGCAGCGTAGTGTTGATGAAACTGGGTTCGCCAATATTTTAGAAGATACTAATTGGTTTCCTGGCGAATTACAAGCTTCACTTTTACGGCTAATTTCACGTGGAAAAATAAGAAATCTAGATGCTCTAAAACCAAGATCAAAAAGACCACTGCATTTTGAAGCTAGTGGTGGGGAGCGCTTGTGTGTATTGTCTTAATGACTTTTATTTTTCAATTCTGCGAAGTCAGTGGGGTCACACAGGTCAGAACACATTTGGGGTCACAGAACACATTTAGGGTCAGGTCTTTCAAGATCACATCGCTGTCCGCTGATTTCATAACTTTCCCCCGAATTTCGCATTCCTACCTGCGCCAACAACCAACCTCTGCGTAGCCCGCGTCGCAGCCACATAAAACACCCGCGCGGCCTCTTGCTCGTCTTCGCCCTTAACAGGCATGCATCCCATGCCGGCCAGCGCAACGACGGGCAATTCCAGACCTTTGCTGACCTTCGTGGTCATCACTCATCATCCAAGTCCCCCAACAACACCCCGCGCCGCGCCAGCCGCTCACGCGCTTCAAGCAAAGCTGCATGCAGCTTTTGCTCCAGCTCCGCTTTGGGTGGCAGCTCTGTCCAGTATCCAGCCACGGTGATGCCGTCTTTGTGCATTTGCAGCAGCTCCACCTGTTCGCGGCTGGATTCGGCGCACAGGATGAGGCCGATGGGGGCCTCTTCGTCCGGTTGGCGCTCGTGCTTGTCTAGCCACTTTAAATACAGCTCCATCTGGCCTTTGTGCGCGGCTTTGAAGCGGCCCAGCTTGAGTTCGATAGCCACCAGGCGGCGCAGGCGGCGGTGGAAAAAAAGCAAGTCAAGATAAAAGTCGTCGCCGTCAATGACCATGCGCTTTTGGCGCTCTACAAACGCAAAGCCCCGGCCCAGTTCTAGGATGAAGGCTTCCAGCTGGCGCAGGATGGCCGACTCTAAATCGGCT
>JANPDG010000210.1:0-2042 GCA_031431335.1 Polaromonas sp.
GGCTGCGCTGAGCCTAACCTTTTCGACCACCGCTATGCCAACCGCGCCGTCAGTGCCTACAGCACAGCCCAACGCCGCCGCGCCTGCGCGCAGTGCAGGCAATCCTAGTGGCCTAGAGGGCGTGTACATGGATCAAACGTACAGCACCAGTGGCTTTGACTTTACATCCTACGCCGTGTTCAAAGATGGCCGCATTACAAACGACTTGGACAGCGCTTTTGGTGGTGCGCCTGTGGGCCGAAAAATGCGCCAAGGCCGCTGGCAGCGCAGTGGCAACCAAGGCTTTCAAGTCACGTGGGACGACGGCAAACAAACTACTTTGTCTGGCGCTACTTTTTACCGCACCTTTGCGGCAGGCAGCGGCGATGCTTTGAGCGGCACCTACCGTTATTTGTCTACCGGAGGTAACTTACCGTTGGGCGGCAGCGTGCTTACTTTTAGCGCTGATACGGTGGTGTTTCAGCCCAGCGGCGTTTTTAGCTCTAACGCCAGCAGCGGCGGGTCAGCCCCTGGCGTTGCCACCTCCAGCGCGCGCACAGGCGGTGGCCGCTACAGCCTGAAAGGCCACACCATTACGATGCAATACGACAGCGGCCAAAGCGTCACCACAGGCTTTTATTTCTTCCCCTCCAAAGGTCAAAAGAGCATCGACACGATTGGAATTGGCAACCGCATTTACAGTTTGCGCAAGTAGGCGGCACTGTCGGAACTAGCGACGCCCTACCTACCAAAGAGATATTTTGGAAGATTTTTGAGCATTTTACCGACGTGGGAAATCAATAGTTTGCTATATATTTTATAGTGATTGGGTTTAGCTGTGCAGCAATCCCACAGCCAGCCAAGCCGCTGTGCCCCACATGGTGAGTGCCACCACAGAGTCAATCCCGCGCCACACCGCTGGCCGTGCCAGCTTGTGGGCCAGCAGCTGCGCGCCTAGGCCCAGCGCGATAAACCACACCAGCGACCCGGCCGCAGCGCCCGCGCCAAACTTCCAGTTATCAGGCTGCCCGTAGGCCAGCGACGCAGTGCCAATCAGCACCGCAGTGTCTAGCCAAGCGTGTGGGTTGAGCCACGAAAACGCCAGCGCAGTGCCTAGGGCCTGAGTTTTGGTGGCCGGTGCCCCTTGCTGTGTGGCGCTCAGGCCCACATACTGGTTGGCTGCAGCGCGCCGCACCGCACCCCAGCCGTAGTGCAGCAAAAACAATATCGCCGCGCCAATCATCGCACCATGCACCCCAGCCGACAAACTGCCCAGCCGGGCCAAGCCCGCTACGCCAATGCCAATTAAAATCACATCGGTCACCGCACAGGCCAGCACGGTCAGTCCCACATGCGAGCGCAGCAGCCCCATGCGCAGCACGTGGGCGTTTTGGGGGCCAATGGCGATGATGAGCGACAGGCTGAGCAGCATGCCTGAAAAAGCGGCGGTCATGGTGAGGTTTCCTTGAGAATTGGTCATATCATCCATCAGTTGCGCAAAATATTAAACGAATTTAACTATTTCTATATTTGCTTAAATTTGATTTAATAGTGGCATGCAATTAGACCCCCGCCAACTCGCCGCCTTTGACGCCACCGTGCAAACTGGCAGCCTGTCCGCTGCAGCCGTGACCCTGCGCATCACTCTGGCCGCCACCAGCCTGCGCATCAAAGCGCTGGAAGAGTCGCTAGGCCAACGCCTGTTAATTCGCGGCAAAACCGCCCGCGCCACGCCCGCAGGCCAAGCGCTGCTCACCCACATCAAGCAAGTGCGCCTGCTAGAAGCCGACCTGCAACACACCCTGCAGCCCGCAGGCCGCGCGGGCCGTAGCGCTTACCAAAACATCAGCGTGGCCGTCAACGCCGACTCGCTGGCTTCGTGGTTTTTTCCTGGCATTCAGGCCGCGCTGCAAAAGCACAAGCTCACCCTGGCCGTCACAGTAGACGACCAAGACCACACTCTCGAATGGCTGAAAAACGGCGACGTGATTGGCTGTGTGACCACCCTGGCCACCCCCCTGCGCGGCTGTGTGGCCGAGCCGCTGGGCACCATGCGCTACCGC
>JANPDG010000211.1:0-20132 GCA_031431335.1 Polaromonas sp.
TAGAGGTCTGTAGTTTGGGTAGCTGTTATACAAACGCAGGGTAAGCAATGGGCGCGTGTCGATGCAGAAATTGATAGCAAACTATTGAGCATCCACGTCGGAAAACCGCAATAAATAAGCACCCGAAGGTGCTTATTTTAAATAGCAGCCGTTTCAGCCGTGGTGTACCGCCTGATCAAGCTGAGCAGCTCCTCCTCAGAATACGGCTTGCCCAAATAATGGTCTACCCCCAACGACAGAGCGTGCTCACGGTGCTTCTCAGCGATGCGCGAGGTGATAGTGATGATGGGCAGCTTGGCCCAGCGTGGGTCGGCCTTCATGTTGCGCACCAAATCGAAGCCGTCCATACGCGGCATTTCGATATCAGACAGCACGACACTTGGCATCTCTTCGGCCAAACGCTCCAGTGCAAGCAAACCATCGGCTGCCAGCGCCACACGGTAGCCTTCGCGCTGCAGCAGGCGCTGTGTCACGCGGCGCACCGTGATCGAGTCATCCACCACCAATACCAAAGGCACTGCAGGTTGCGATACGGAGATCGGATTGGCCGGCACCAGCGGCACCACTGGAGCAGCACCCTCACCCAGGTCGCGGGCAACTACGTCGGTGACGCCTTCTTCCAAGACATGGGCTTCAGCCTTGTCTGCGCTCATGGTGCGCGCTTGCGCACCATAGATCGTGGCCAGTGCCACTGGGTTGTAGATTAGCGCTACCGCGCCAGAGGCCAACACCGACATACCGGCCAAACCAGGCAAGCGAGACAACTGAGGGCCGAGGTTTTTCACCACCACTTCTTGGTTGCCCAGCACTTCGTCCACGTGGGCCACGATACGTTGCGCTGCACTGCGGAAGATCAGCACCGGAATGGTTTTGCCCTGCACAGCATCGCTGGCACGAGAGTGCTGCAGCAGCGCGCCCGACCAGAAGAACGGCAGCGGCTCGCCCGCCACATCAAACGCACCAGTGTTGTAGGCTACTTGCAGCTCTTTAGGCGTTGCGCGGCGCACGGCTTCAACCAAGTTGGCTGGTACGCCGATAGACAAGTTACCAATACGCAACATCACCACCTGCGTGACCGCCGTGGTCAAAGGCATCACCAGTTTGAAGCTGGTGCCTTGGCCTGCGGAGGTGCTGGTTTCGATGCGGCCGCCCAAGGCATACACCTCAGAGCGCACCACGTCCATACCAATGCCGCGGCCCGAAAGCTCAGTGACCTGGGTGGCTGTAGTAAAGCCGGGCGTGAAGATCAGGTTGGCGGCTTCGTTGTCGTCGATCGCTTTGTCGCTGGTCAGCAAGCCTTGTGATTGCGCGCGCTCGCGGATGCGTACCAAATCCAATCCTGCACCGTCGTCGCGGAACTCTACCGACACGTCGTTACCTTCCTGGTGCAAGCTAATGACGATCTGGCCGCTGGCGTCTTTGCCCGCTGCGGTGCGCGCCTCGGCGCTTTCAATACCGTGGGCTACGCAGTTGCGCAGCAGGTGCTCAAACGCAGGGGTCATGCGGTCTAGCACGCCGCGATCCATCTCAATAGAGCCGCCAGTGATGTCCAGCTTCACCTGTTTGCCAGCGTCTTTGCCTGCTTGGCGCACTACGCGGTACAGACGCTCTGAAATGCCCTCAAACTCGACCATGCGTGTGCGCAGCAGATCGCGCTGCAGCTCACGGGTTTGGCGCGCTTGGGCGACCAAGTCGTCTTCGGTGGCTTCCACCGTACGCTGAATACTGCGCTGCACGGTGGCCACGTCGTTCACCGACTCGGCCATCATGCGGGTTAGTTCTTGCACGCGAGTAAAGCGATCAAATTCGAGTGGATCAAACTCAATACTGGTCTCTTTGGACAGCGCCATGCGCGACTGCATTTGCGACTCAGACTGCACCTCAATATCGCGCAGCTGCGTGCGCAGCTTGTCCAAGTTACCGGTCAATTCGCCCAATGAGCCGCGCAATTGGCCCAGCTCAGCTTCTAGGCGCGAGCGGGTGATCATCACTTCGCCTGCTTGGTTCACCAAGCGGTCTAGAAGCTGTGAGCGGACGCGCACTGTTTGGTTGCTGGTGCTGGTGCGTTGGATAGGCGTCGACAAATTGCTGCCAGCGCGCAGCGGAGCCATTGCCGCCAAAGACGGTTGCAGTAACGCACTTGGGTCCGTAGTCATCGCGCTGGCTGCACCGCCAGGGGCTGCGAAGCTTTTGCCAATCAGAGGCGTTGCAACCACTTCGGCGCTACGCACCATCAAACCTTCTTGCGCAGCAGCTTGCGGGTTGCGCAAGCGGTCAAAGTTGGCCTGCATGCCGTCGAGCAGCACGTTGAGCGGCTCAATCTGCGCTGCAGTGGCTTCGTCTTGCGAAGTGCTTTCAATCTCAGATTCCATGCGGTGGGTCAATTCGCCCAAGCGCATCGCACCGGCTAATCGCGCACTGCCCTTCATGGTGTGCAGACCGCGCAGCACTTCGGCGCGCGCGCTGGCGTTGCTGGGGTGCTGATTCCATTGGCGCAGAGCGCCGGAGAGTTGAGGGAACAACTCTAGTGCTTCTTCTTCAAAAATTGGGAACAGATCAGGGTCGATTGCATCGACCACATCGATTTCGTCTTCGGTTTCTTCTTTGGTCAGGCCGCGCGGCACCACGCCTAAGCCTGCGCCTAAGGCTACACCGCTGGCAACCACACCGAGCACAGCAAAGGCGGGGGCTGCAACTGGGGCTGCAGGGGCTATAGGTAACGTAGGCGTTGCCTCGACCTCAGCAACTTTGGCGGTTTCAGCTGCAGGCGCAAAATCAACGGCGACCGGGCTGTCGTCATAGGGCGCTGGCTCAGACAGTAAGGCGTCAAGTTCAACGGTTGAAGCTGGCGTGCCTACGCTACCCAGCGCAGTAGCAGCCGTCATGGCGGTCGCTGCAGCAGTGGCAATCACCGTTACGCTTGAACCACCATCTAACGCGCCATAGGTTGACATTGTGGAAGCAGCTGATGCCGACCCTGCATCACCCAAGTTCACAAAACCAGATGCAGGGCTGCTAATAGGCGCATGGTATTCGGTAGATTGCTCAGGCGCGCGCAAGCAGCGCTGCAAAAGTTCTTCGATACCAGGTGCTGGCTCACGCAGCAAGCCTGCGGCAAACTGGTGAAGCAACCGGCGTATCTCTTCGGCCACAGTGACAAAATCACCAGCGTGCGCATGGGCTGGATAAGCTCCGTCTTCAGAGATGGTCTCTACATGCTGCAATGCATGCTCCATCATGCGGGCCAAACCTGATAGTGCACTAAAACCCACCGTGCCAGAGCTGCCTGCCAATGAATGGGCAAACACCATCGCATCGCTTGGCATGGGCTGCTGCGGCTCTAAGGACCACTCAGTCAAGCAAGTGACTAAGCGGCGTGACCATTCGTCCGCCTCATTAAGGTAGACGTTGTACAAGGGCAAGCTGATGCGCAGTGGGCCAATAGCTTTGTATTGGTCGTCAGAAGGCAGCGGCATTAAACCCGATGCACTTGTCTGCACTGGCAATGCCTCCACATGGACACTTGATGCGCGAGCAGCAGGAACTGCAGCGGCGACCAAACCTGCGCCAGCCAGGCCGCTGGCAGCCGCCACTGGGGCTGCACTGGAAGCAAAATTGCCTATGTCAAAACCCAAATCAGCAGGCTGCACAACCTCAGTAGCGATATCGCGCACCAGCATCATGGGTTGGGTTGGTTGGGCTGTAAAGTCCACCATTTCGGTGGCACCGTAAGCAGGCGCAGCGCTTGGTGCTGGTGTGCCTTGTTCTGCCATCAGCGCATCTTGCGCCAGCATAGCGGCCTCAAAGGCAGCAAATTCGTCAGCACTCACCAGCTCTTCAGATGCCGTTTCAGCAGGTGCATCCGTGACCACATCAAGCGCAGCATGGGCTGAGGAAACGACGGGTGCGTCGGGACTGATATCAAAATCAAACACCAAGTCATCTTCAGCAGCGGCCAATTGCACTGTTGACAAACCGTCGTCCACCGTCAAAGTGGAGGATGCATCAGAGTCAAGCGGCAGCACTTCTGGCAGCGCAGCCGCTTGCATGTCGGCCGCGGTGGGTTCTACTGCCAAAGGAGCAGCAACAGACGGCAACGTGAACCCACTCAAACTCTCCTTAAGCGCTTCTATTTCAGCAGGCGCTTGACCAGCTGGTAGCTCTGTCTGAGTGACTTCTTGTGCATCTAGCTCAGCAATCGCCAAGTCAAACGCAAAGTCCAGCTCGTCCACCACGGGTAGATCTGCCACTGACTGATCTGCCGCTTTGGCATCGATAACTGGCAACTGGGTAGCTGGCATATCCACCACAGACTCAAAGTCAAACGCTCTCACAGCAGGAACGATAGAGTCAGTCGATGAAGCAACAGCTGGCAGGTCGGACAAATCAAAGTCAAAATCTGCAAACGGATCTTCGCTGGCAGCTGCTGGCAACGACACAGCCATTGCTGCAGCCGTGGCGGCCACTGCGATAGGTGCTGCCATAGCCACTGGGGCAACAGCACTTGGGGTTTGCAATTGGAGTTCCAAAAACTTGCCATCGGTGCGCAGAGAGTCTGCACTTTCGCGAAAAGGTGCCGCAGACCAGCCTTGCGCTTGATCCAGAGCCACTGCTTCAACCCATTGCGCCATACCTGCGAGCGCTTGAGACGCAGTAGTGCGCAAATCGCTGTCTGCAGGCTTTTGATCGGCCAGCCATGCGTTGAGCAATTGCTCTTGCGCCCAGCCCGCTTCACCAAAGGTATGGAGTCCCACCATGCGTGAGCTGCCTTTGAGGGTGTGGAACGCACGGCGCAAAGTGGTCATGTCGGCCAGATTGGAAGGATCAGCCTCTAGTGCCAGCAGTGCTGCCTGGCCGTTGCCAATTACCTCACGGGCCTCTTCTAGGAAAATATCACGCAGTTCAGCGTCATCGCCAAAAGTGTCATCGGGCACAGCTGGTGCCGCAGCCAAGCCCACTGCTGATTTAGCAGCCGATGGTTTAACCGCAGGTGCACTCGCCATCATGGCCGCAACAGCGGCGGCGGCCGTAGGCACTGGCGCGAGAGCAGCGAAGCCACTGGCCTTAGCTTCAGCTGGCGCGTGCTCTTGCGTCAATGGCACGGGCGTATTCACGCGGCCCATCAACGGCTTGAGTTCGCCTTGTTCTTCGTCAAATATAAACAATTTTTTGGCAAGCACAGGCTGGTAGCTGAGCATGTCAATAAGAAAGCCCAAGGCGCCAAGGTTATTGCCCAGCTTGTCAAACGTCCCTGCCGCACGGGCACGAACATCATCTATCTCAGTCACCAAAATCTGCTCAACGCTGTCACGCATGCGCAACACCGCCTGCGAAGCATGATCCAAACCGAGCACAGACAACACCCCACGCATTTGGGACAAACGCGATGGCACATTGGCCAGCACCGTCTTGTCTTGCGGATCGCGGAAGAACTGATCCATCGATTTTTCAAGCTCCGCCAGTGAGGTTTTTAATTCCCCCACCACACTGCCCATGGTTTGGCGGTCGCTCACTCGGCGGTATAGCTCTTCCATCCACGGCTCAAGGGACTGGTTGGTCGCGCCTTGGCGAGCGTTCTCAACGCGCTGAGCGAGATGATTAATACGGTCGGTGAGTGCTGAGTCGCCCGGGTCAAAGTCCTCAAAACCCGCCTCGAGGTACAAGATCGATGTAGCCACCTCCATGCCCAGCGCAGGTTCAGGTGCTTGGCCTGTTTTTGCTGCAGTCTCCGCTACGCTCATCAGCGCTTTGGACAGCGCCTGCCCTGTGGGCAATAACTTGCCAATGGAGTCAACGATCAGACTGAAATGGTCTTGCACCATTTTCATCTTACCCATGTCACCAGCAGCTAAGTTGGACCAGGATTCTTTGGCAGATGAAATGCGCTTGCGCGCTTGCACGAGTAATACGGGGTCAAACTGACCGTACATGGACTTGCTGTAGTCCACGGGCGGGTATCCCGCCAAGCCGTAGGCCATGCGCACTTCACCCAGTAAGGGCGCCATACCTTGTGGCTTGGCCTGCGCACAGAAAAATAACAAATCTTGCGCCAAGCGGTCCGAGACCGTCATGTCACCTTTGACGTGGGTAGCCAGCTGAGTCAAGATACGCGACACTGTGCGCTTGACGTAGACATCCCCTGCCAAACTACCTGTAGCAATCGCGTCAAAAAAGCCTGCTGCAATGCGCCAAAAAATAGCAAACTGACGATCCGGCGATAGCCCTTCAGGCTGCGCAATTGCAGCGCACAGCCGAGCCAGCTCAGAAGCTGCGGGCTGGTCGAATAACTTGATCACAGCCAACGCGGACTTGTCAAACAAGCTGCGCGTCTCAGCGCTCAATGGCAGCGCAGCAACCTCTGTGTCTGCGATATCTGTCCAGCGCCAAGCATAATTCCATAGATCGGCGGGATGTACACGGGTAGCCGCTGCAATCTCTTGCACATCAGCATACTGGGCAAACAAGGCTACAGAAGACTGGTTTTTACCAGCTAACACTGTTTCCAAGTACCCAGTTAGGGCAAAGCTGGCACGCTCGATTTTGACCGCTGCATCTTCGGTGCACAGCTCAGGACGCGTGACAAAACGCTGTACTGCGTTTTCCATGCTGCGCAATAAGGTGGCTGGGCCAGCAAAACCGACCATATCCAGAGCACCTACCGCTTGGTGCAATTGTTGGCGTGAAATACGCAGCTGTCCAGAGTCCACGGCAGCTAGGTCTGAACCACGGGCGAGCTCAGCGTCACGCACATAACGGCGCAGGGCTTTGGTAGCAGAGTCTAGCGACTTGCGCAGTTCATCCAGTACCCAAGCCAATGGGCCTAGGTCGTTGGCGTGCACTTCAGTGGCAGACGCGGCTTTGACATTATCGAGATTTTGCATGGAGTACAGCGCCTTCATCCTCGTGTGTTAAACCCGCTCAGGTGCCATTGTGCAGCCGAGCAGACGTGATGATGATTAACCGATTTTGAATCGCGACACCGACTGGCGCAACTCTTCGGCCATACGACTCAGGTCACGCACCTGCTGCGCAGTTGAGCGTGTACCTTCACCTGTTTGCTCTGTCACCGCAAAAATGTGCTGAATATTGCCTGCCACCACGTTGGCCGATTCGGCCTCGCGGGCTGCAGATTGCGAAATTTGCTCAATCAGTTCGGCCAGTTTACGTGACACCGCATCAATTTCACTAAGTGCAGTACCTGCACTGTCAGACAACTTGGCACCCTCCACCACACCCTGCGTGGAGCGCTCCATAGCGGCCACAGCGTCTTGGGTGTCAGTCTGAATGGTTTTCACCAGTGCCGCAATCTGCTTGGTAGCATCGCCCGAGCGCTCGGCCAGTCGCTGCACTTCTTCGGCAACGACCGAGAAGCCTCGACCCGCTTCACCGGCAGACGCCGCCTGAATAGCAGCGTTCAGCGCCAACACGTTCGTCTGCTCCGTAATATCCGAAATCAACTCGGTAATCTCACCAATCTCTTGAGATGATTCACCCAACCGTTTAATACGTTTAGAGGTATCTTGGATCTGGTCGCGAATGGAGTTCATACCGCCGATCGCGTTTTGCACAGCGGCCAGGCCTGACTCGGTTGCCACCAACGATTGGCGCGCCACAGTAGCTGATTCTTGCGCTTGCGATGACACTTGGTTAATACGACCAGCCATCTCCAACACCGATTGACCGGTTTCGCGAATCTCACGCAACTGCTCGGTAGAAGCTGCCAGCAGCTCGGTAGACGTGCCCTCCACAGCAGCTGTGGTCTGCGCTACACGGGTTGCCGTGTTTTGTACGTTACCTACCAGTGAGCGCAACTCTTCTACCGTGTAGTTCACGGAGTCAGCAATAGCGCCAGTAATGTCTTCGGTCACCGTGGCTTCTTGGGTCAAGTCACCTTCAGCCACTGACTGCAATTCGTTCATTAAACGCAAAATAGCGGCCTGGTTGGCATCATTTACACGTTTAGCTTCTTGCTCTTGGCCCTCAGCCATTAAGCGCTGGCCTTCAGCCACACCTTGGCGCTTGCGGCTGTCTTGCAGCTGCACAAAAGCGAAGCCCGCAGCAGACGCGAGTGCCAACAAACCCGCCAAAAACAGCGCGATGATCGCTGGCGTGTTTAAACCTGCCTCTGATGACAGCCTGCCCTGCAGATCTTCAAGCTGGCGGCGCAGTGGCTCGGAGTCCGCAATAATGGCCGACTGAGCTTCACGGGCAGATACCAGACCTTGCAAGTTACCCAAAATCGCACCCGCTTGACCACGGGTTTGCTCATACAACTTGAGCAGTGCATCCAAACGCTCGCGGGTCTGTGCATCTTTTGATGCGCCCAGACGCAGCTCAGGGCTGCCGTCTTGCAGGCCTTGGGCGATTTCTTTGAACGAATTTAAGTCTTTGCCCAACAAAAACACCGCTTCAGGACTCACACCCTCCATGGTCAAAAATTCGTTAGCGGATTTACCGATACGCTGGGTCAACATCACCAACTGACCTGAGGCTGAAATTTCGGCTGCAGGGGCGTTTTGTTGGAGTTTCAAAGACGATATCGTTTCAGCCACTTCCAACAGGTCCGAAGACTGGCGGTTAATGGCGCGCAGCGCACTGCCCACTTGGGTCAAAATCTTTTGCTGCGCCATCACAGTAGCAGCGTTTTTCTCAGCACGGTCAACTGCAGGCAGCAGCTTGTCCACGTCTTCTTGCAAATCTTGCGCCACGGCTACCACACCGATGTTTGCATCGCCGTTTTTCAGTGCACGAATGTTCTTAGCGAGCACTTCAGAGCTCTCTCGTACGTCCGGGAACGCTTGCGCGCTACCCACCAGCGCCTGTGACACAGATTTTGCCAGTCGCTGTGATTGGGTGGCTGAATCACCCGTAGCGGCTACTTCTCGCGCCACCCGGTTAGCTTGACTCAATGCCAAGTAGGTCACCACAGCCAATACCAACAACGATATAGCCAAAATGGTACCCAAGATTCGCTGGTGCGCGCCAATCGTGCGCGTACCTAGTAGCGGGACACGAACTTTATCCAAGCTGTCTGGCGTTTGCGCCGCCGCAGACTCATTGTTGAGCATGCTGCCCGCAAACTGATCGTTCACAGGTTGCATGGTGTACTGCCCATCGTTGGGCATGACACTGGCGTTACCGTCCATCGACATACCATCATCGGCCATAAAGGACTGATCGTCGGGTTGAGCGTCGCGCTTGAAAAGACGGGAGAAGCGATTAGTTGACATAGGTTGTGCCTTTGGGGAGAGATCGCGCTTAGTGGGTAAAAAATGTAAAATGCCTTGGCACTAGGCCACTGCAATACTTAAAAAATCAGCTTGGTTAGACATGGCTTGCAAGTTAATTTCTTGCCAGTGTTTGCCATCACGGTCGGTATAACTGCCTGCAAAATAAACAGGCGCATCAGCAGGAGCATCTTCCCGCGAAACGAAATCTTGTGCGTTGCGTAGACCACCCAAGCGGTCAATCAGGATGGCACAGTTGATCTCCAGCGCGGGGTTGAGCGCCACCAAACGGGCTTGCTCGCGGGCTGAATCAGAGCGGCGAACGGGTGTTTGGCCGGTGACAAAGCTGGCAAAGTCAACCACACCAAATAAACCGCCGCGCAAGTTTGATACACCCAAAAACCAGTTTTGAGTGTAAGGCACGGTCTGCACTGCAGCCAACGGGAAAATCTCGCCCGACTGGGCCAGTGGCAACAGCAGCGAACGACCAGCCGATTCCACGGCCAGCCAACTGGCAGCCACGCCTTCAGTGCGTGCCTGTTGCAGCCTGGCTGCCAGACGTGTCTGCAGGTCACGGAGTGCTTGGCGATTGCGAATAGCCATTGGTTAGGTCTTTCTAGTGCTTCTCGGGCAGTTGCGATCAGCCGAGGGCTTTGATCTTGGCCATTAAGTCGGCCGCATCAACTGGCTTAGTAATGTAGTCGCGCGCGCCTTGGCGCATGCCCCAGACGCGATCGGTCTCTTGATTTTTGCTGGTGCACATGATGATGGGCACGTCGGCAAACTGCGGGTCGCGCGAGATAGCGCGGGTCAACTGAAAGCCGTTTTGACCAGGCATTACCACGTCCATCAAAATCAAGTCCGGCTTTTCTTCAGCCAGTTTTTTGAATGCGTCTTCGGCATTTTCTGCACTACGCACCGCAAAGCCGTTTTTGACCAGTAAATCCGTCATGAACATGATTTCGGTTTTCGAGTCATCGACCACCAAGATTTTTTGAATCGCCATTTCTACACTCCTTGAACAGCGGTGCCAAATTGTAGAACCGCTTGTAATAACTGATCTTTGGTGAACGGCTTGGTGAGGTACTCTTCGCTGCCTACCATGCGCCCACGCGCTTTATCAAATACGCCATCCTTAGACGACAACATAATGATTGGCGTGTTGGCGAATTTATCGTTGCGCTTAATGATGGCGCAGGTTTGGTAGCCGTCTAATCGCGGCATCAAAATGTCGCAAAAAATCAAATGCGGCAAATAGTCATTCACTTTTGACAGCGCATCAAACCCATCTTCGGCCAACATCACGTCATGACCGCCTTGCTTGAGAAATATCTCAGCACTGCGGCGAATGGTATTACTGTCATCGATGACCAGTACTTTGTATCCAGATGGGGCTACGCTCAAGACTGGCTCCTGGTTGGTGACTGGCTATGAGACAGACGAAAATTGTGCATATGTAACAGCGCGTTTCTAGTTTCCCTAAGGGTAACTCAAATTTGAACCATTTCAAAGTCTTCTTTGCGTGCTCCACACTCAGGGCAGGTCCAATTCATGGGAACCAGAGCCCACAAAGTGCCCGCTGCAATACCATGGTCGGGGGCACCAGTGGCCTCGTCATACAGCCAGCCACAGATTAAACACATCCAGGTTTTGTTGTTTTCAGTCACGGTCATGAGGTCTTTAAAGTCATTCGATAGAATGGGGCATTGTATCTATAGCGCAGCATTTTTTTTCAATCCATGACCTGATGGCCCCATCATGGCAAACCCCAACATCCCCTCCTCCTTCACGCCGTTCGACACGCTTTTGGCAACGCCCGATGACGACGCCGCTGACAACGAGGGCGTTGCCTGTGTCTTGTGTTTTAACGCCAGTGACCCTTGTGGGGCGGCAGGCACTGCAGCCGATGTGCTAGCAGTGGCCTGTGTGGGCGCGCACCCCATGCCTGTCGTAACTGGCGTTTATGCGCGCGACACGGCTGAGATTCAAGAGTTCTTTCCCATTGGCGAAGAGGCTGTTGAGGCCCAAGCCCGTGCAGTGCTAGAAGATGTCAAGCTGCAGGTGATCAAGGTGGGATTTTTAGGCTCACCAGAGACGGTGAGCACAGTAGCAGCGATTGCAGCCGACTACGAAGATGTGCCGATCATTGCCTACATGCCCAACCTGGCTTGGTGGTCAGACAGCGAGACAGACAGCTATTTAGACGCGTTCACCGAATTGATGTTGCCACAGACCACAGTGTTGGTTGGCAACCACACTACCCTGTGGCGCTGGCTGTTGCCGGACTGGAGCAGCGAGCGCAGCCCCAGCGCCCGCGACATTGCCAAAGCCGCCTCTGAACACGGTGTGCCTTACACATTAGTGACTGGTATTGCGCTGCCTGACCAATATATAGACAACGTGCTCGCCACCCCTGAGACGGTGCTGGGCGGTGAAAAGTTTGAGCGCTTTGAGGCCACCTTTGTAGGAGCAGGCGATACGCTCAGCGCCGCATTGGCTGCCCTGCTGGCCAGCGGAGACGACCTGGTGGCCGCTACGCTGGAAGCCTTGGTTTTTTTAGACCGCAGCTTGGACGCAGGCTTTCGCCCCGGCATGGGCCAAGTGGTGCCTGACCGGTTGTTTTGGGCGCAACCCGATGAAGAAGATGTGCCTCTATCCGAGGAGGACACGCGCGCGCAGATCACCTTAGATATGCCCACTTCAGACACCAAACATTGACTTTCAAAGACCGTATGAGCCTCGATCGCAACCAAGCCCTGTTCACCCGTGCCCAAGCCGTCATCCCCGGTGGCGTCAATTCGCCAGTGCGCGCCTTCAAAGCCGTGGGCGGCACACCGCGCTTTGTCAAACGTGCCCAAGGTGCTTACTTTTGGGACGCGAACGACAAGCAGTACACCGACTACATCGGCTCTTGGGGCCCCATGATCCTCGGCCACGGCCACCCTGCCGTAGTTGAAGCGGTGCAAAAAGCAGTGCTAGAAGGCTTCTCCTATGGCGCGCCCACCGAGCGCGAGGTTGAGCTGGCCGAAGAAATCCTCAAACTCATGCCGTCGATGGAGATGGTGCGCCTGGTCAGCTCGGGCACCGAGGCGGGTATGAGTGCCATTCGGCTGGCGCGCGGCGCTACGGGCCGCAAAAAGATCATCAAATTTGAAGGTTGCTACCACGGCCACTCCGATGCGCTGTTGGTCAAAGCTGGCTCGGGCTTAGCGACATTTGGCAACCCCAGCAGCGGCGGCGTACCGCCCGAGGCCGTGCAGCACACGCTGGTTTTAGAGTTCAACAACATTCCTCAGCTAGAAGAGTGCTTTGCCCTGCACGGCAAAGACATCGCTTGCCTGATGGTCGAAGCCATTGCTGGCAACATGAACTTCATCCGCTCGGGCACCGAGTTTGCCCAGCGCTGCCGCGATCTGTGCACCGAGCATGGCGCGCTATTAGCCTACGACGAAGTGATGACTGGCTTTCGCGTGGGTCTGGGCGGCGCGCAGCAGGTGCTGGGCATCGTGCCCGACATGACCGTGCTGGGCAAAGTCATTGGCGGCGGCATGCCGCTGGCCGCGTTTGGCGCATCCCGCGCCGTGATGGAGCAGCTCGCTCCCCAAGGCGCGGTGTACCAAGCCGGTACGCTCAGCGGCAACCCGATTGCCACAGCTTGCGGTTTGGCTACGCTCAAAGAAATTCAAAAGCCTGGCTTTTATGAGGCGCTGTCGGCGCGCACCCAGCAGCTCACCGACGGTTTGCGCAGCGCAGCGCACGCTGCAGGTGTGCCGTGGAGCGCGGACTGCCAAGGCGGTATGTTTGGCTTTTTGCTGCTGAGCGAGCTGCCGCACAACTACGGCCAAGTCATGAAAAGCGACTGCAGTATGTTCAACAAATTCTTTCACGGCATGCTGGACAAAGGGGTGTATTTTGCACCGGCCTTGTACGAAGCGGGCTTTGTCAGTGCGGCGCATACAGAGCAGGATATTGCGCGCACTGTAGCAGCAGCCAAAGAAGTGTTTGCCACTTTATAGCTATTAATTTTATAGCAAACTATTGAATATCTACGTCGGAAAACTACTCGTTTTTCTTCCAAAACTTGTCACTCACACCAGCTCACAGTGTCTGAATATCCATCTTCGGACAAACTAACCAAGACAACCAAGACAACCAAGGTAAGCAAGCTACTCCATATGAAGGAGACAGGTTTTGGAAGAAGATTTGGCATTTTTCCGACGTAGATACTCAATAGTTCGCTATGAATTTAGGATTTATCAATTGGTGTGGATGAGAGCGATGGCATAGGCATGGACTCTCTCAGCTCTTCGTTCAGCGCGCTGTTTAGCCGTATGTAACGCTTGAATTTTTCGGTCAAATCACGCAGCGTCAACGAGACGATCAGGCAGATCACCGACATGAGCTTGACGCCAACCTGCGGATGCTCATGGCACAGCTTTTCTAACTGCGCCTGGGTCAACATGGCACAGCGCGTGGGCATGGTGGCCACGCCCTGCAGCACGCGCGGTGAGCCATCGATCAAGCTCATGGCACCCAAAGTACCGCCGACACCCAGCACCGTGATCGTCACACTCTGGCTGGCCACTGCGGTCATCGCCTCATAGGTAGCCTCGCCGTCCAATATCCACAACATGTAGTCCAAATCCTCCCGATTACCCTCATGGATAATGATGTCGCCTTCCACGAATTGCCGCCCGATCATATAAGCCGTGGCTATTTTGGCCTCGGCCACAGTAAACGGCATGACGGACGAGGCGCTGGACAAAATCCCCACCATCTGTTGCACGTCGCTATCTTGCATGTTGCTGTGTAGCAGATCCGCCTGGCCTGCACTGGGTGGGCTGCTCCGCAAACCAAATAGATTTTTTAACATGGCGCTGGCTTATGAAGTGTTTAGTGAATTATTTCACTAAATCAGCTCCAGCGGGAAGTATGCTGGAGCCGTTGCGATGGTGCTCAAACTAACTATTTAAGTCCTAAATTAATAGCAAACTATTGAGTACCCACGTCGGAAAAATGCTTAATTTTCTTCAAAATTTTGCTTCAATGTCTAAAGTGCCTCACCCCCGTGGTCACCATCACCACGCCACGCTCATTGGCCGCGTCAATCACCTCCTGATCGCGCATGCTGCCGCCGGGCTGAATCACGCAGGTTGCGCCTGCGTCCACCACCACGTCCAGTCCGTCGCGAAACGGGAAGAAGGCATCGCTGGCTACTGCGGTGCCTTGCAGGCTCAGGTTGGCATGGCCGGCTTTGATACTGGCGATGCGGGCCGAGTCGAGGCGGCTCATTTGGCCTGCGCCTACGCCCATCGTCATGCCGTCTTTGCAAAACACAATCGCGTTGGATTTGACGTATTTGGCGACTTTCCAAGCAAACAGCAGGTCTTGCAACTGCTGCGGGCTGGGCTGCAACTGGGTGACGACTTTAAGGTCAGCCAGTGCTAACTCGTGGTTGTCCGCAGACTGGATCAGCAGGCCAGAGCCGATACGTTTGATGTCGTAGGCATTACGGCCTTGACTATGCTCTTGCGCTGTGTCTTGCCCAGAAGTAGCAGGCAACTCAATTTGCAAGATTCGCACATTAACTTTGCTCTTGAACACTTCTAGCGCTTCGGGCGTAAAGCCAGGTGCCATCAGCACCTCAACAAACTGCTTCGATATTTGTAGCGCTGCAGCGCCGTCTAGGATGCAGTTCAGCGCGATAATTCCGCCAAATGCAGAGGTAGGATCGGTTTGAAAAGCTTTGCTGTAGGCTTGCAATGCATCCGCACCTACGGCTACACCGCAAGGGTTGGCGTGCTTCACAATAACGCAGGCGGCGGCGTTGGTAAGGTTGTCGCTCGCGCCCGGCATGTCAAAACTCTTCACACATTCCCACGCGGCATCGGCGTCGGCAATGTTGTTGTAGCTCAACTCTTTGCCTTGGAGTTGCACTGCAGTAACCAGCGAGCCGGGCGCGGGATGCTGGTCGCGGTAGAAGGCGGCGGTTTGGTGGGGATTTTCGCCGTAGCGCAAATCTTGCAGCTTGATGTAGCTATGGTTAGACTGCGCAGGAAACTCGCTGCGTTTGACAATGCCCAGCTCGCCATCTTGCAATGACGACAGATAGTTGCTGATCGCTGCATCGTAGTTACTGATGCGGTTAAATGCAGCTACTGACAAAGCAAACTTGGTTTTATCAGTCACCTTGCCCCCCGCTTTGATCTCGGCCAGCACGGCTGCATATTGCGACGCGTCGGTCAGCACAGCCACATCTTTCCAGTTTTTAGCGGCACTGCGCACCATCGCTGGGCCGCCAATATCGATGTTTTCAATCGCGTCTTCTAAACTGCAGCCGGGTTTGGCCACGGTGGCTTCAAACGGGTAGAGGTTGACGATCAAGATATCGATGGTGTCGATCTGGTGCGCGCTCAGGGCAGCCATGTGCTCGGGCACGTCGCGGCGCGCCAGCAGGCCCCCGTGCACGCGCGGGTGCAGCGTTTTCACGCGGCCGTCGAGCATCTCAGGAATACCGGTCACCTCGGCCACTTCGCTCACTGACAGGCCAGCATCGGCCAGCAGCTTGGCGGTGCCTCCAGTCGAGATGAGCGACACGCCCAGCGCAGCCAAGTCTTTGGCCAGCTCAACAATGCCGGTCTTGTCAGATACAGAAATCAGTGCGCGCATGGCGGCTTCCTTATGGTGCTAAATGGATAAAAACGAGACTCTTGACGACAATGAATCGCCCACACTTGCCTGAGCAGAGCAGCGCTTTGTATGACGCTGCAGCGCACACGCAATGCTCTACAGCAGCTTGTGCTCAACGAGCTTCTTGCGCAGCGTGTTGCGGTTCAGACCCAGCCATTCAGCGGCTTTGGACTGGTTATGCTGGGCGTGCTGCATCACCTCTTCTAGCATGGGTTTTTCTATCGCGCCCAGCATCATGTCGTAGAGTCCGCCGGGCTCAGTATCTTTAAGATCGTGAAAATAGCTCTGCAGGCTTTCGCGAACGCAGTCTTCTAGGTGCTTCTTGCTCATGCTAGTTCTTCTTGGGGTGTCAATGCGGTTGCGTTGTCGTCAATGGGTGGCAGCCGGTCCATGCGGTCTGCCAGTGTGGCTAAGTAGTTTGCCACAGCGAACATCTGCGCAGCAGTGTCTTCGATCAGATTCATCGCTTGGCGAAATGCCTCACCGCCCGGCAGGGCGCGCACATACCAGCCTATGTGCTTGCGCGCAGTGCGCACACCCATGACGGCGCCGTACAGCGTGTAATGCTCGTCCAAGTGCGCCAGCAACAAGCGGCGTACCTCAGCCACCAAGGGTGGCGCCAGATGCTCGCCCGTAGCCAGGTAGTGCGTAATCTCTCTGAATATCCACGGCCGGCCCTGTGCCGCGCGGCCCACCATCACGGCGTCAGCGCCCGTGGCCTGCAGCACGGCCAGCGCCTTCTCGGGGCTGGTAATATCGCCATTGGCTACGACCGGAATGCGCACCGCCGCTTTGACTGCGGCAATGGTGTCGTATTCGGCCACGCCTTTGTAGCCCTGCTCACGGGTGCGACCATGGATGGTCAACATTTGAATGCCTGCTGCCTGCGCAGCCAGTGCAATAGAGAGTGCATTTTTGTGCGACTGGCACCAGCCTGTGCGCATCTTAAGCGTGACTGGCACGTTGTACGGCTGGGCGGCTTGAACCACAGCTTCGATAATCTCTAGCGCCAAACGCTCGTCTTGCATCAGCGCAGAGCCTGCCCATTTGTTGCAGACTTTTTTAGCAGGGCAACCCATGTTGATATCGATAATCTGCGCACCATGACCAATGTTGTGCTGCGCTGCCTCAAACATCATCTGTGCGTCAGTGCCAGCAATTTGCACGGCAATCGGATTCGTCTCGCCCACATGGTTGGCGCGGCGCGACGTCTTTAAGGTATGCCACAAATCCTTGCGCGAGGTTACCATCTCACTCACCGCATAGCCTGCGCCCAGTGTCTTACACAGCTGGCGAAACGGCCTGTCGGTGACGCCCGCCATAGGCGCCGCAAACACATTGTTGGGCAATGTGATGGGGCCGATAGAGACAGTGGACAGCATGATAAATTGCGTGAAAGCCAGCCAAAACTAGCGAAATACTGTGGGAATTGTGAAACTCAAAACTGCTTAAAAATGAGGCACGAGTATACTCCGCTCTAATGCAAGACTGGATAAATTATTTGCTGCAGATGCTTGCTTTACCGCAATATGGTTTGAGCACGGTATTTATAGTGTCTTTTGTGTCAGCCACCTTGCTGCCACTGGGCTCAGAGCCTGTAGTTTTTGGTTTGGTCAAGCTCAATCCAGAACTGTTTTGGCCCGCTATTGTGGTCGCTACCATCGGCAACACTTTAGGTGGCGCTGTGGACTGGTGGCTGGGCTATGGCGCACACACGGCGCTCGACAAATACAAAGGCCACAGCACCCACTCCAAAGCACTTCAATGGCTTGAGCGCTTTGGCCCCAAAGCCTGTTTGCTAGCTTGGCTGCCCGGTGTCGGTGATCCACTGTGTGCGGTGGCTGGTTGGCTTAAATTTCCGTTTTGGCCCTGCGTTGCCTACATGGCAATAGGCAAATTTTTACGCTATCTCACCATGACGGCTGGACTACTTTGGATTTTCCCGGGCGGATGGCAGCATTTCTTTTGAGTCTATTGCTGCGCTGAGCGCATTGTATTAAAAAGTACTTGGCACGCGCGAGGTATTACCCATGAAAAAAGCCCAAAGATTTACATCTTTGGGCTCTTGGACTTGCTGAAGCTGAGCTGTTTAAGGCTTGCTAGCAGTCGGGAAAGGCCATGCGGCCTGCGGATTCAGAGTAGTCTGAGCAGCAGGGGCAGCGGCAGCGGGTGCTTTCGCAGCTTTCGCAGCAGGCTTTTTCGCGGCTTTCTTTGCAGCAGGCTTTTTAACAGCAGGCTTCTTAGCGGCTACTTTTTTTTTAGCAGCGGCTTTTTTCGCAGGAGCCTTTTTGGCTGCTGCTTTTTTCGCTGGCTTTTTAGCCGCTACTTTTTTCGCTGCTGGCTTCTTAGTCGCTGGCTTCTTAGCTGCAACTTTTTTCGCTGCTGGCTTCTTAGCTGCAGCTTTTTTCGCTGCTGGCTTCTTAGCCGCTACTTTTTTTGCTGCTGGCTTCTTAGCCACTACTTTTTTCGCTGCAGCTTTTTTCGCTGGAGCCTTCTTCACTGCAGCTTTTTTCGCTGCTGGTTTCTTTGCTGCGGCTTTTTTAGCCGGTGCTTTTTTCGCAGTTGCCATTTTCATTCTCCTAGATCTAGTTGAGATTTCAACTTGGAATGCACTCTCGGCGTGTTGGACGCCCAAAGCGATTCAGGGCGTTGGACAAATGCCCAGCGCCCTGAATGGGGGAACAAACTTCCACACCACGCTTATACTGCGCAGTTGTAGAAGCTTGGAGTATTGTCTTACTTATCATGTAGTCTGTATGAATCCAAAAAAATCTTAATCCCAAGATAAAGCGCCGCCGGATTGGTATTCAATCACACGCGTTTCAAAGAAATTACGCTCTTTCTTCAGATCGATCATCTCGCTCATCCATGGGAAAGGGTTTTCTTCACCAGGGAACAATTCCTCTAAACCAATTTGCGTCGCACGGCGGTTAGCAATGTACCGTAAATAGCCTTTGAACATCGATGCATTCAAGCCCAACACGCCACGCGGCATGGTGTCTTCAGCGTAGCGGTATTCCAACTCTACGGCCTTCATAAACAAAGCATTGATTTCAGCTTTGAACTCAGCGGTCCACAAATGCGGGTTTTCTAGTTTGAGCTGGTTAATCAGGTCGATACCAAAATTGCAGTGCATCGACTCATCACGCAAAATATATTGATATTGCTCGGCAGCGCCTGTCATTTTGTTTTGACGTCCTAGTGCCAAGATTTGCGTAAAGCCCACATAGAAGAACAAACCTTCCATCAGGCAAGCAAACACAATCAAAGACTTGAGGAGCGTCTGGTCGTTTTCAGTTGTCCCAGTTTTGAAGTTGGGATCAGAGATCGCTTCAATAAATGGAATCAAAAACTGATCTTTATCGCGAATAGATTGCACTTCGTTATAGGCATTAAAGATTTCCGCCTCGTCTAATCCGAGCGATTCTGTAATGTACTGATACGCGTGTGTGTGAATTGCTTCTTCGAACGCTTGACGTAGCAAGAACTGACGGCATTCAGGTGCTGTGATGTGACGATACGTACCGAGCACAATATTGTTGGCGGCCAACGAATCGGCGGTCACAAAAAAACCTAAATTACGCTTGACTAAACGACGTTCATCTTCAGTCAAACCGTTGGGATCTTTCCAAAGTGCGATGTCACGCGTCATATTGACCTCTTGCGGCATCCAGTGATTTGCGCAAGTGGCGAGATATTTTTCCCAAGCCCATTTGTATTTAAATGGAACGAGTTGATTAACGTCGGTTTGTCCGTTGATGATGCGCTTGTCAGATGCTTTAACGCGGTGATGCACAGGCAAGGCAGCTGGCGATTTCGCGACGGGAGTTTGATTGGGTGTTTGAAAAACTTCGTCAGAAAAAACGGGGGCAGTTTGCAGACCAAGCGCCGTTGCGTTTGGTGGAGGTGCTTGCGAAGCTGCAGATGTAGATGTGATTTCTTCGTCCCAAGTTAACATATTAATTTCCGTTCAGCGGATGATAGTTGTAATGTGCGCAAATGCAAAATGTTTTCGTATTTTTTTGTGGCATGCGCGCATATTTGTTTTCATTTGTTGTGTTTTATTGACAAGCTTCACAGCCTGGATCATCGATCGCACAAAACTTAATATCGGTTGCTGGTGATGCAGATAACTCTGCCTGCGAAGCCAGTGCCGCAGCCATCAATGCAGAAGGCGCACTACTCGTCAAAGCCTGTCCAGCTGTGCCTTGCGGA
>JANPDG010000212.1:0-5314 GCA_031431335.1 Polaromonas sp.
TGGCACTATGCCTGGCAGTGTACATGCGCCACGCGGCATGCTGGAGTTTTGGGTAGACCCAGACTCGCCGTACCATAAGACAATGTGGGCTGACGAAAGCAAAGAGTTTATTTTGTTTTGTGCCGCCAGTTGGCGCAGCGCGCTTACTGCTAAGACCTTGCAAGATATGGGCATGACCAATGTAGCGCACATGGATGGTGGTTGGGACGAGTGGCTAAGACTTGGCGGTGCGACTGAAACGCTTGAAGAGCGCAAGGGTAAGAAACTTTAAATTATGAATCACCATGTTTAACCAAACTGTTCGCGGCATGTACTGCCTACGCTGCGGTAGCCGCAAAGTGGTACGCGGCAGCATGGGCGAGTCAGCGCGGTTTTATCCGTTGCGCGGCTTGTTCAAGTCGCTGCTAAGCAAACCAGTGTTTTTGCACGACGAGCATTCACACGCCTGCATGGACTGCGGTCTCACATGGAACGAGGTAGACCCCAGCGCATTGCGCAAGAATCTGCGTGACTATGGCGTATCACCGCACAGTACGGTTGTGATGGATGCGGTGGCGGGTAAAAAAGTTGATGTTTCGGTATGAGATATGCCGTCGGTAAGACTTAGCCTTTAACTCATCAGTGGCATGGAGCAGGTGCGCAACAAGCCGCACCCCGATGTATATTTGGCTACTGCCGCCGCGCTGGGCGTGCCTATTGGGCGTTGCGCCGTGATTGAAGATACGCCCAACGGCGCGCGTGCGGGCGTGGCAGCTGGGGCCGTCGTGTTCGGCTATGTGCCACGATGGTGGTTTGCTAGGGGTTAAAAATCTGTCACAATTTGACTAATTGACGTTTACGTAAACGTCAATTAAATTTTTCATTATTTGAAATGTACTGAGACATTGCTATGCCCGTACTAGAGACCCACTTAAATGCCCGCTCGGCAGACTTTTTGGCCAATGCAGCTGCAATGCGCGCCTTGGTGGATGATTTGCGTGCACGCATCGCGCAGGCGCAGCTAGGTGGCGGCGATGCAGCGCGCGCTAAACACACAGGGCGCGGCAAGCTGCTGCCGCGCGACAGGGTGAACATGCTGCTCGATCCAGGCACTCCTTTTTTAGAGATCGCCCCTTTGGCTGCGCTAGGCATGTACCCAGGCATTGATGGTAGTGACAGTGCACCTGCAGCGGGCGTGATCGCAGGTATCGGCCGCGTGAGCGGTGTGGACTGCATGATTGTGTGCAACGACGCTACCGTTAAAGGTGGCACCTACTACCCGCTTACGGTGAAGAAGCATTTGCGCGCACAAGAGATTGCTGAGCAAAACCGCTTGCCGTGTATCTATCTGGTTGACTCGGGCGGCGCTAACCTGCCTAACCAAGATGAAGTGTTCCCAGACCGCGACCATTTCGGACGTATTTTTTACAACCAAGCGCAGATGAGCGCGCAAGGCATACCTCAGGTAGCCGTGGTGATGGGTAGTTGCACGGCAGGCGGTGCATACGTGCCCGCTATGAGCGACGAGACGGTGATTGTCAAAAACCAAGGCACCATATTTTTAGGTGGCCCGCCGCTTGTCAAAGCTGCTACGGGCGAAGTGGTGACTGCAGAGGACTTAGGCGGCGGTGATGTACACACGCGTCTTTCAGGTGTAGCAGACCATTTAGCCAACGACGATATGCATGCACTAGGTATTGCACGTCAAATTGTGAAGAATACCCATCAAAAAAGGCATTTTTCCGACGTGGATATTAACAAGTTAGCTATTAATAGTATAGTAAATCCACGTTTTGCAGCACAAGAACTGTATGGCGTGATTCCTGTGGATACCCGCAAACCATTCGATGTGCGCGAGATCATTGCGCGCATTGTGGACGACAGCGAGTTTGACGAATTCAAAGCACGCTTTGGCACTACATTGCTGACGGGGTTTGCGAAAATAGAAGGCATGTCGGTGGGCATCATTGCCAACAATGGCATCTTGTTCAGCGAGTCGGCGCAAAAGGGCGCACACTTTATCGAGCTGTGCTGTCACCGCAAGATACCACTCGTGTTTCTGCAAAATATCACTGGCTTTATGGTGGGTCGCAAGGTCGAGAACGAGGGTATTGCCCGCCACGGTGCCAAGATGGTGACCGCAGTGGCCACCGCTAACGTACCCAAATTCACCGTCATCATTGGCGGCAGTTTTGGCGCAGGCAACTACGGCATGTGTGGCCGTGCTTTTAGCCCGCGCTTTTTGTGGATGTGGCCCAATGCGCGGATTAGCGTGATGGGCGGCGAGCAAGCAGCCTCGGTATTGGCCACAGTCAAGCGCGACGGCATTGAAGGCAAAGGCGGCCAATGGAGCGCCGACGAAGAAGCCGCCTTCAAAGCCCCCATCAAAACCCAATACGAAACCCAAGGCCATCCTTATTACGCCACCGCCCGCCTGTGGGACGATGGCATTATTGACCCCGCAGACACCCGCCGCGTGTTGGCGCTAGGACTGGCAGCGGCGCAAAACGCGCCTATATCCGAGCCAAAGTTTGGCATTTTTAGGATGTAAACCATGGATCCTACAGAGCACTTCTCCACTTTAGCGCGCTACAACGTGTGGGCGATGCAGCGTTTGCTAGCGGCTGCGGACAAGTTAGACGACGCTGCATATCGCAAAGATACTGGTTTGTTTTTCAAGTCGATTCATAGCACGCTCAACCATATGCTGGTGGGCGAGCATTTGCTGTGGTATCCGCGATTTGCCAAAGGTCAATCGCCAAAATTAGACTTGGACATGGAGGCTGAGCCTGTGCGAGAGCGGCTCGGGCAAGCGCTGAAAGGTGGCGCTGCCAATTGGCAGCCATTGATTGAGTCATGGCCCACAGAGCGCTTTGAAGGCAAGCTGAGTTACACCACTACAGCTGGCCAAGCTGTTTCGTTGCCTTTTGCAGCTACGCTGACGCATGTGTTTAACCACGGTACGCACCACCGCGGGCAGATTACAGCAGCGCTCACGGAACTGGGGCAGACTTGCCCGGTGCTGGATCTGGTGTTCATGCTGCAAGAGGAGAGCAGATGAAGCATTGGCACAACGTAGTCTGTGCGTTGATCTTGGGTTGTAGCATTGCTGCGCACGCAAAAGTTGTGCAGCAAACTGATGCCATGCCAGCAATAGTGACAGATGCTTACGGTAAGCGAGTTACCCAGCAAATCAAATTGGTCTATGCGTACGACGACTCTACCGCGAGCCCTCGCCCCGTCGTTGTTTTGAACCATGGCCGGTCATACAAACCAGAAACTCGCTCTGCTTTAGAACCATCTAAAGCTTTTGCAGGAAATGCGCGGTGGCTTGCTCAGCTTGGATTTTTTGTAGTGATGCCGACGCGAATCGGCTACGGACAGGCAGGCGGTGGTGATGTTGAAAACTCTGGCGACTGCCAGCGCAAGAACTATCCACCCGGCTATCAAGCTGCTGCTGAGCAGACGATACAAGTGCTTGCGCACGTGCGCTCTCGCACTGATGTGGATCCTGAACGGACAGTTGTGTGGGGGCAGTCTTATGGCGGCACTACAGCGGTGGCTGTGGCTGCGAAAAATCCCACTGGAGTCCAAGCGTTCATCAACTTCGCTGGTGGCGGTGGTGGTAACCCTGAAACGCAACCGATGCGCCCGTGCGGCACACCTTTACTCGAACGCATGTTTGCAGACTACGGAAAAACCGCTCGTGGCCCGACCTTATGGGTCTATACAGAAAACGATCAATACATGGGGCCGAAGTTTCCCAAAGAGTGGTTCGATGCATTCGTCGCTTCGGGTGGCAAAGGCGAGTATGTGTTGTATCCGCCGCATGGTGCCGACGGGCATATTTTGTTTACAAGTTCGCCAGCCACTTGGAAGCCTAGGGTGACGCAATTTCTTCAAGCCCATGGATTTGCAGATATGCAATGGGACAAGCTCAAATCTGCGCAGGGAGCCCCGAGCACTGCAGAGAATCTTCTGAACGAGGCGTTCCGGGAGAATTATTTATCCTCGGGGTTTGCTTCTATCAGCGACATCGCTGGCCCGCCGGGTTTGAATGAAAATTGCAGGAAACGCTATGAGGAATGGCTAAAAACACCGATACCCCGAGGCTTTGCGGTGGCTGGGGATGGGGGCTGTGGTTTCTCATCAGGAACAAAACCATTGTCAGCTGACTTACCTACCGATCCTGCTGAGCGCGCACTCATGGTCTGCCAACGAGTTAGGGACAGGTCATGCCGCCTTTATGCAATTGATGATCAAGTTGTTTGGACTAAGCAATGACATCAATTAGTATCCATATCGATTCCCAAATTGCTACTGTGACGCTTAGCCGCCCCGATGTACGCAATGCCTTCAACGACGAAGTAATTGTTGAGATCACGCAGGCGTTTGCAGCTTTGGGCGCGCGTGAGGATGTGCGTTGCATCGTGTTAGCCGCTGAGGGCACTGCTTTTTGTGCAGGGGCTGATTTGAATTGGATGCGGTTGATGGCGGATTACTCGCGCGCTGAGAATTTGGCGGATGCGGCCAAGCTGGCCGAGATGCTGCGCGTGATTTATGAGTGCCCCAAGCCGACGGTGGCACGGGTGCAGGGCGATGTGTATGCGGGAGGCATGGGGCTGGTGGCGGCTTGTGATGTGGCCGTCAGCGTGGATACGGCGGGTTATTCTTTGAGTGAGGTTAAGCTCGGTTTGATTCCCGCCACAATCAGCCCGTACGTGATTCGGGCGATGGGTGCGCGGGCTGCACATCGTTACTTTCTCACAGCAGAGCGCTTTTCTGCGCAAGAGGCGCTGCGCATCGGCTTTGTGCATGAGGTGACGCCAGCAGCCAGAATAGACGAAAAGGTCGATGAGATCACACAGGCGCTGGTGAAAAACAGCCCCAATGCAGTCAAAGTGTGCAAAAAGTTGGTGCAAGACGTGGCTGAGCGTGAAATCAGTCAACCCCTGATTGCCCAGACCGTTGCGGGTATAGCCGACATACGGTCTAGCCCACAAGGTAAAGAAGGCGTATCGTCGTTTTTACAAAAACGCAAACCTAACTGGTTAACGTAAGCTTTTGCGCACCACGTCACCCTAGGAGCCTCCATGGACACCATTCTTCCCTACCTGCAGCAGTTACTGTCTGGTTTGTTTGCCAGTGGCGGCGACGTTGCAGGCACGGCAGGCAAAGCATTGGGCGGCATGGACATGGCTGGCTTGGCCGCGTTAGCCGCAGCGCTGGGCTGGGCCAGCGGCATCCGCCTGTACTTGGTGGTGTTCATCACTGGGCTGGCGGGTTATATGGGCTTTATCCCCTTGCCAGCCGGTTTGCAGGTGCTGCAACACCC
>JANPDG010000213.1:0-24878 GCA_031431335.1 Polaromonas sp.
TATTGCTTTAAAAACCTTTGACCAAACCAAACCCACCGTTGTGTTGCTGTCCGTCCCCTTCCCCGGCTCGGTCTACGCCGCCTTTCGCATTGCCCAAGCCATCAAAGCGCACAGCCCACAAACCAAGCTGGTGCTGGGCGGCGGCTACGTCAACACCGAGCTGCGTGAGCTGTCCGAGCCGCGTGTGTTTGATTATTTTGACTTTGTCACCCTCGATGCCGGCGAGCGCCCGCTACTCGCGCTCTTGGAGCATGTGCAAGGCAAGCGCGGCCTGCAGCGCCTAGTGCGCACCTTCACACGCGAAGATGGCAAGGTCAAATACATCAACCTCGCCGAGCCCGACGTGCCGTTTGGCGACGTAGGCACCCCCACTTGGGACGGCCTGCCGCTGGGCGACTACCTCAGCCTGCTCGACATGCTCAACCCCATGCACCGCCTGTGGAGCGACGGCCGCTGGAACAAGCTCACCGTGGCGCACGGCTGCTACTGGAAGAAGTGCAGCTTTTGCGACGTGAGCTTGGACTACATCTCGCGCTACGAAGGCACCACGGCTGAGGAATTGGTCAACCGCATCGAGGCAATCGTGCAAGAGACCGGCCAAACCGGCTTTCACTTTGTCGACGAAGCCGCACCGCCCAAAGCCCTCAAAGCTCTGGCTGCCGAACTGCAAGCGCGGAGCACCGCCATCAGCTGGTGGGGGAACATCCGATTTGAAAAATCGTTTACTCCGGCGCTGTGCCAGGAGCTGGCCGACAGCGGCTGCATAGCGATCAGCGGCGGCCTAGAAGTGGCCTCCGACCGCCTGCTCAAGCTCATGAAAAAAGGCGTGTCCGTTGAGCAAGTAGCCCGCGTGACCAAGGGCTTTTCTGATGCAGGCATTTTGGTGCACGCCTACCTCATGTACGGCTTTCCCACCCAAACTGTGCAAGACACGGTGGACTCCCTTGAATACGTGCGCCAGCTCTTCGCCGCAGGCTGCATCCAAAGCGGCTTTTTCCACCGCTTCGCCTGCACCGTCCATTCCCCGGTAGGCATGGCCCCGCAAGACTACGGCGTTAAGTTGGTGGCCCTACCCGAAGGCCAGTTCGCCAAAAACGACATCGCCTTCATCGACCCTTCTGGCGTCGACCACGACGCCCTAGGCATCGCCCTGAACAAAGCCTTGTACAACTACATGCACGGCATCGGGCTTGACAGCAATGTGCGCCAGTGGTTCGACATCAAAGTGCCCAAAACCAAAGTACCGCCGGATTTTATTGGGCGGGCGTTGAATCTTGCGCACTGTTAGCTTAGGCGCTTTCTTGCGTTGTATTACATTTATATCATCATGAACGGCAAGTGATAACACAAATGACGAACAGCAATCAAGGCACCAGAGTACACGCGCTTGATGCAATTCGCGCTTTCGCATTGCTGTCAGGGATTGCTTTGCACAGTGCTTTATCTTACGCACCAGGCGTTGATATAAAGCTATGGCCGTTAAAGGATGCCCAACAGGGCATTGCAATGAGCCTCACCATATTCCTGATCCACATTTTCAGGATGCCGTTGTTTTTCCTGCTAGCAGGATTTTTTGCGCACGCTTTGTTTCAGCGCCAAGGAACCCGGCAATTCTTGCGGAATCGGGCAATGCGTATTTTGTTGCCATTGGTAATTGGGTGGATGGTTTGCTTCGTGTGCATCGCGGGCGTTGTGATGTGGCATTTGACCAAGTTGAATGGTGGAGAGATTCCCCAGTCCATTCCACCTGACTTGGTTAATACCGGACTAAATTTTCTGCACCTATGGTTTCTATACGTACTTTGCTGGCTTTACATAGGCGCTCTGCTTCTCAGGAGTGCGGCATGCGCCATTGGTCACGAAAAGGTATTACTCCAGTTGGTGGATCGTGTTGTACGATTCATATCTTCTCCTTTTAAATCGTTGCTCTTAGCTGTACCAATCAGCACTGCGTTTCTGCTGATGCCCGCCTGGGCATGGTGGTTTGGAATCCCGACACCGGCCTATACGTTGATTCCTCTAGGTGTACCACTCTTGATCTACGGATACTTCTTTGGGCTGGGCTGGGTACTAAGCCGTCAACAAACCTTGCTGGAGCACTTGGGCATTAGTTGGCTGATGCGCATGCTCATAGGGCTCAGTGCAGCAGCGGCATGTTTGATGATGGCGGGCCTTGAGGCCAGCGTTGCAACTGTTGACGACTTGCCGACCAAACTGGCTTATGCGGTGCTCTACGCAATTGCGATGGTTTCATTAATGTTTGGGTTTATTGGTCTCGGAATCAGGTTTCTAACCAAGGCATCGCCCATCATCCGATACTTGTCTGATTCTTCCTACTGGATGTACATCGCACATCTTCCCATCGTCATGGCACTACAGGCTTGGCTGATGCCCTTCGAATTACATTGGGCCATCAAGTTCGTGATCGTGACTGTTGGAGCCTCCGTGATGCTGCTGGTGATGTACCGATACTGGGTGCGGTCGGGCTGGATCGGGTGGTTATTAAATGGCAAAAGATATTGAGCAGTCACCAGACTACATATCACTCATTTGACGCTATCGCTGGCAACGTGTTAACTTGAGTTACTCGCACTTTAGTTTTGAATCAATTGTCCCATCCCTAGCCGTTTTTGTATCCAAGATTAGGACTACGATTTTTTGTTTCGTTGTGCTGTGTATTTGATTTGTGTTGGTGCATGAGGTCACTGTCTTCCAATTTAAGCTTGACCTTAAATCATAAATTGACTATATTAATAGTCTTTTAATGACTATTTAAAGAAATTTAATGCAATACGGTCTAGCCCAAGCCAAGGCACGTCTCAGTGAACTCACGAGTTTGGTGGATTCGGGGGAAGAGGTGGTCATTGCCAAGCATGGCAGGCCTAGCTACAAGTTGATTTTGGTGTCGGGTGAGCAAGCCGACGGTGCGCAAACTATGGCTGCTAATCAAACACCGACGGGGCTGGGCGATATGGCAAGCTTTGTTGTCCAAACGCGCAAAAAGTCGCGCCCACCTGTAGGCGCTGAGAATTTTGTTGCCGACTGGCGGCAAAGCGCGCGTTACTGAAAGCACGCCGGCTAATGTTTTACCTGGACACCAGTGTGGCCGTGGCACTGCTCACGGCAGAAGCGGGCAATGATGCAGCGCAGTCAGCGATCAATCGTTTGATGGGCCAAGGCTTGCGCGGCGTGTGCAGCGACTGGACTTGCGCTGAATACCGATGCGCCATTGCCGCCAAACACCGAGCAGGTGTGATCGATGCTGCCGATGTGTCTGCCGTAGCATCAGCGCTGGATGTACTGCGCGCAGCCAAATTTATTGCCGCGCCCACACTGCCCACTGACATAGTGCGCGCAGGTGAGTTGGCCGTGCAAATTGCCAGCCAGCCCCTGCGGGCGGCAGACGCACTGCACATTGCGATTGCAGCGCGCTTAGGGGCCACCCACTTTGTTACCTTCGACCATGGCCAGGCTGCGGCTGCGCGCATTGCACTGGTGGGTGTGCAGATTGTGGTTAGCTAGCACGATCCACTGAAGTTTTAAGCACCACTTCTCGATGCAGCAAGCGCCAGCGGGAGGTAGGTGACCAGCTTCTTGGCTGAAATGTCGCTGACACTTTTGAGTTTGATGTGCCGCCTTCCCTTGCCACTGCCTTTCAAGAAGCCTTCTTCGCCCTTGATCTTGGCCCCGTGGCCAAACTCAACTGTGACGTGTTCCTTGTACGCGAAAACACCACCAAAGGCCACGTCCGAGGAGAACAGAATGCCACCGTACTTAACCTCCTCTGACAAAGGTTTGATGGTCTTCTTCACCAACGCGCGAACGGCCTCTACTATTTGGAACTGTTCTTCTCCGAGCAGGCGAATATCTTCAAGCAGGGCGGGGACTGTTTTAGGCATGGTGTATTTGATCTCTTGTGTTTGATTGACAGGCTTGTGGTGAAGGTGTGTTGTGGTTTTAGCGAGGCTGTGAAAAAACTATCTGACACGCGGCAACGTCATAATTTCAGAGGTGGCGAACCCATTCCCTTACCTCAGATTGTGGCGTGTACGATGTACTGATCTGTCAACCTTTCGTCTGAATCAAAGGTAATCTCCCGGCACAGATTTTTTACAACCTCAAGGTTTGAATTCACCAGCTTGCACCGCTTTTCGCGCAGGTTCGGTGGGTGCTAAGCTCGATTTCTTCCACTTGCGCAACTTGGCTCTGGCACTCCCATACGGGGCGACGGTGTTTACTTGAATCCACTTTGCCAGAGGCCACTTGGGTCCTGCCCAACGGCGCTTGCCAATGCCAAACAACGTATCTTCGCTGCTTGATTCAATGAAAAGCCGTATTTTCTTAACCAGCGCATCAAATTGAACAATTAATTGTTTCAGCGTTTGTTGGTGCTGTTCTAGGTAAAAGGACTTTGCCAGCAATCCAAGCTGATTCCACTTGAAGCCGGGTGCAGGCATTTCGACAGCTTCATCCCGGGTTTCGAGGTCATCCCACGATAGGAGAAGCTGTCCCCATCCAATTTGGTGTGCGATAAGGTCGCACGGTGAAATACCGCCCTCAAGCTCAGTGGCGCGCTCTAGCTCCGAGGGAATTGAGGCAGCTTCTTCGACCAGTTTGGAGTATGCAGACTGCAAACTATGGAGAAGTTCGTTTTTGTTGGTTGCTAGAGGCATCAGGACATTGAAATCGACGTAATGCCAACAGCGTTGCGATTTAAACCGGGCATCAGATATTCCTGAACGTGGGTAATAGGCTATATTCCAAATGATCGTACTGCTCATTTAAACAGTTGTAAAGCACATGCAAGCCCACCGTACTGTGTCTCAATCAGCTCAGCTTTTAATAGTGAACAACTTGAAGGAAAACGTACTATTTGCGCATGCAACGGCGTAGCAACCACGCTGGCAAGCGGTGATGGAGCGTGGTTGTGATGACAATCTGGAGAAAGGCGCGGCCCACCAACTCTAGATGACTACTCAGGCCCGCGTGTGTTTTCGTAAGATTTTCAGCACAACTTCCTCCATCGCCGCAGCTCACGCTCTAAGCGCAGCGACTCTTAAAAACACCTCAAAGCCGCCAAAAAGCGTCAAAAAGAGCCTTTTTACCAATGAAATAGGCCTCTAACTCAAGGAAATACTGCACAAGTAGCTATATAAAACATAGCATTAAAACTGCGTGATGGGCACAGACACTGACCCCGTAAAATCACCCCATGCAATTAGTGAAACAACAACTGCTGGCCGCATTGGCTGGCGAATTAGAACTTTTAAGCCCTGGTGCGGGCGCGCGAGCCGCGTTGGAGTCGCCCAAGGTGGCTGAGCATGGAGATTTTGCATGTACGGCGGCGATGCAGTTGGCCAAGGCACTCAAACTCAATCCGCGTGCGTTGGCCCAAACGCTGCAAACCAAACTGATGGCCAATGCGCAGTTTGCGCACTGGGTTGCAGCGGTGGAGATTGCGGGGCCGGGCTTTATCAATATCCGGCTCAAACCTGAGGCCAAGCAGGAGGTGGTACGCGAAGTGTTGGCGCAAGCTGATTGCTACGGCTACCAAAAAGCCAGCGGGCAAAAGATGATGGTGGAGTTTGTGTCCGCCAACCCCACCGGCCCACTGCACGTGGGCCATGGCCGCCAGGCGGCGCTAGGCGATTCGATCTGCAACCTGTGGGCTACGCAGGGCCAGCAGGTGTACCGTGAGTTTTACTACAACGACGCGGGCGTGCAAATTGCCACGCTGGCCAAATCAACGCAGTTGCGCGCCAAAGGGTTTAAGCCTGGCGACGCTTGCTGGCCTACCGACCCAGACAATCCAGAGAGTAAAGGCTTTTATAACGGCGACTACATTGCCGACATAGCCGCCGACTTTTTGGCTAAGAAGACGGTGCAGGCCGATGACCGTAGTTTTACTGCCAGCGGTGATGTGGATAACCTAGACAGCATTCGCCAGTTCGCTGTGGCGTATTTGCGCCATGAGCAAGACTTGGATTTAAAGGCCTTTGAGGTCAAGTTTGACAATTACTTTTTAGAATCCAGCTTGTACACCAGTGGCCGCGTAGACAAAGCCGTGCAACAGCTGATTGCAGCAGGCAAAACCTATGAGCAAGACGGCGCGCTATGGCTTAAAAGCACCGACTATGGCGACGACAAAGACCGCGTAATGCGCAAGTCTGCGCCAGACAATGCCGACGGCAGCAAAGCGGCTGCGCAATACACTTACTTCGTGCCCGATGTGGCTTACCACTTGACCAAATGGGAGCGCGGATACCAGCGCGCCATCAATATCCAGGGCACTGACCACCACGGCACTATTGCACGCGTACGAGCAGGCTTGCAAGCCGCAGGTATGGGCGTGGCCGCAGGCTACCCTGACTATGTGCTGCACACCATGGTGCGGGTGATGAAAGACGGCGAAGAGGTCAAAATCTCCAAACGCTCTGGCGGTTATGTCACACTGCGCGACTTGATCGACTGGACCAGCAAAGACGCGGTGCGCTTCTTTTTGCTCAGTCGCAAGCCCGACACCGAGTACAGCTTTGATGTGAACTTGGCGGTCGCCAAAAACAACGACAACCCGGTGTACTACGTGCAATATGCCTACGCCCGCATTTGCTCGGTGTTGGCCGCGTGGGCTGAGAAAGACGGCGGCAAGGCAGATGTGCTGAGCGCGGTCGATTTGAGCCCGCTTAATACGCCTGCAGCACAGTCACTGATGTTGATTTTGGCCAAATACCCTGACATGCTGACCAACGCCGCCCAAGGCTTTGCGCCGCACGATGTGACGTTTTATTTGCGCGACCTGGCCAGCCAGTACCACAGCTACTACGATGCTGAGCGCATCTTGGTGGACGACGTGGCCGTGAAAAAAGCCCGTTTAGCACTCGTGAGCGCCACAGCGCAGGTGTTGCGCAACGGCCTGGCCGTGTTGGGCGTGTCGGCACCGACTAAGATGTAGGGATGACTATGCAATTTAAGCAACTTTCTAATCAGCCCTCAAGACAAGCTGGGGGCACGATACTGGGCATCATTATTGGCGTGCTCGTAGGCTTGGGCGCGGCACTGGCTGTAGCCGTGTATGTGACCAAAGTGCCTGTGCCTTTTGTGAACAAAAACCCCGCGCGCGGCACCGGCACTGAGCAAGACGCCGCCGAGGCCAAGAAAAACAAAGACTGGGACCCGAACGCGCCTTTGTATGGCAAAAACCCCGCCAAGCCCAATCTCACAGCATCAGAGCCAGCCGCCAGCGTGCCGGCAGTGGCCAGCACTGGGGTAGGTACCAAGACAGTTGTAGTCAGCGCCAAGCCGGGTGCCAGCGCTGCTAAGCCTGCTGTGGCTGCCTCGGCATCCAAGCCCGTTAGCGCAGACCCATTGGGCGACCTGGCCAAAGCTAAAACTGCTGTTGGGTCAACCGCAGGCGGGGCCGACCCGTTTACATACTTAGTGCAGGCAGGCGCCTTTCGCACACCAGAGGACGCTGAAGCCCAGCGCGCCAAACTCGGCATGATGGGCATGGACGCCAAAATCACTGAGCGCGAGCAAGCGGGCCGCACGGTGTACAGGGTGCGCGTGGGGCCTTATGTGACTAAAGAAGACGCCGAAAAAGCCAAGGACAAGCTTGATGATGGCGGCTTTGACACAGCGCTGGTGCGGGTGCAACGCTAAAGGGGGCCGAGATTGGAACCTTTGCTGCAGTGGCGGGTCAGTGCTAGTGAGTTAAGTGCTGTGCGAACACAGTGCGATAAAAGTTTGATTTAAACCTGCCGTATATCGGCGATTTGGAGTGAGTAGCATGTTGCGTCGTGATTTTTCTTATGGCTTGGTAGCGGCAGGTGCTGCGTCTACATTGACACATTCTTTGGCGCAGGCGCAGGCACAGGCTCAATCGCCCCGCAGCTACAAAGAAGGCGATGATTTCATAGCCCTGGAAAAGCGTGTGGCCACCGAGGCGCCGACTGGCAAGATTGAAGTGGTTGAGTTCTTTTGGTACAGCTGCGGTCACTGCAATGCGTTTGAACCTGCACTGGATGCATGGATTAAAAAGGCTCCTAAAGACGTGGCAGTGCGCCGCGTGCCTATCGCTTTTCAGCCTAGCTTTGAAGCGCAACAGCGCCTGTACTACACCATCGAAGCCATGGGCAAGGTAGACGCATTGCACGCCAAGGTGTTCTACGCGATCCACGTTGAAAAGCAGCAAATCAATACCCCGCCCGCTATTTTTGATTGGGTGGCAAAGCAGGGCGTCGACAAAGCTAAGTTTGAAGCACTTTATAACTCGTTTAGCGTAGCCACTAAGGCACGTAAAGCCACGCAACTGCAAAACGACTTCAAGGTGGAGGGCGTGCCTGCGCTAGGGATTGCGGGCCGCTTCTACACCTCGGGCGCTTTAACGCAAACCATGGCGCGCGCGCTGGATGTGACGGACTTCTTGATTGGCGAAGTGCGCAAGGGCCGCTGAAAAGTTTTAAGAATCACTATAGTGCGTCTGGGCTCATGACGACGCGCCACATCTCCACAAGGGCGACGCTATGTCGCCCTTTTTTCATTTGGTCACGCACAGCACTCAACACATGTGCCCAGTGCCGCGCGGGATGCGCTATCCTCTAGGCTATGAACGAGCCAGACGACAAGACAGCACCCGCCTCGCAGAACATGGCCCAGGCGCTGCTAGACCATGACATGGGCGAGCTGGCGCGTGGCAACCCCGGGCGTTTTTGGTTGATTTTGGCGGTGGTGTCGGGTTTGGTGTTGATGGGCTTGTCGGCTTGGCGGCAAGGCTGGTTTACGCCCAACGCCCATCTTTATGTCGTGTTACCCGGCGCAGTCGGTGTTCAGATTGGCACACCTGTGAAGCTCAAGGGTTTCAAAATTGGCGAAATCGACAACATTGATTTGGAGCCTAACTTAAACGTCAAAGTGCGCCTGCGCGTGGTGGAAGACCGCTTAAAGCTTATCAGTGCGCAGGCCAACGCCAAGTTTGGCCGTGACGGGCCGATTGGTGGCAAATTCATTGACATCGTGCCTGGCGCGCTAGAGGGCAAGCGCATCGTAGCGGACGCCACCCTACCCATGGACAGTGGCAACGAACTAGAAGATGTTATGGGCACCGTGAAGGTGGCTATTGAGAAACTGGCCATCGCCATCGGCAAAATTGAGCCGATCTTGGATGACACCAAAAAGCTCACCGGCGAGGCCAGCGAAATGCGCAAAGATGTGCGCTCCAGCGTGACCACGGTGCTGGCCAACATGGAAGCCATGAGCGCTGAATTCAAGCGCATGGGTGGCTCAGCGGCCACGGTGGCGGGCAAGCTAGATGGTGACCGCAAGGCACTGGTGGGCGACCTGCAAAAGGTGATGACCCAGGCCAATGCCGCAGCAGAAAGCGCCCGCATCGCACTGAAAACGCTAGAGCAAGATATTCCGCAAGTCACTGGCAAAACTAAGGCCGCACTGGATAACGCACGCGAAGCCACTGACAACGTTAAACAAAGCACAGCCGATGTGCAGCAGATCGTCCGCGAAGCGCGCCAAGATATTCCGCCAACCGTGCGCTCAGCGCGCAGCGCTGCGCAAGACGCCGCTGACATTACCGATGGACTCAAACGCATTTGGCCCATTAGAGGTGCCGTGCAACCATCTACAGAAGGTAATTTGACTTTAGATGGGTTTGAGGGAAAGCCAGCCGCTGAGGTGGGCAAATGAGGTGCTGCATCAGGTGGCTGGGCGTTGGCATCGTGGCGCTAGGGCTGGTGCTTGGGCTGGGTGCCTGCGCCAGCGCTGGCGATACCAAAGCCGACAGTGCTGCCATCAAAGCCGCTAAAAGTATCGAGCGGCGTGCAACGCAGTCGTTCGCAGCCAACGACTATGTGAGTGCTGCTGCAGGCTACGAATCGGCGGCGTTGGTGTATGCCTCGCTGGCCTTGCCCGAGCCGCTGGCGCGCGCGCGCCTGAGCCAAGCCCGCGCTTTGGCTGACGCAGGGCAAGCGGGCAAGGCCCAGGCGGTGATCAACGAGGTATTGCAAAGCGTGGATGGGCTAAGCCCTGATGTGTTGGCCACGGCCCATGGCCGCGCGGCTGCGCTGGCCTTGGGCGGCGCGGTGGCGGGGGACGCCAGCGCGTCTTCTGCGCGCGCCCAGATGCATGTGCAAAGTGCTTTGCTGTTCTGTGCCAATGCCTGCAGCCAGCTATCCGCTATTACCGTTCTGCGCGCGCGCTCTGAGCTAGCAGCCAACCAAGCGGCAGCCTCAGCAGCCAGTGCCAGCGCTGCTTTGGCCGTTGCCCAAAACGACAACGACCGCGCCAATGCGCTGCGCGCCCGCGCACAAGCCAACGCGGCTTTAGCGCAGCATACGCAAGTGCTGCCCGATGCACAACAAGCCTTGAAAATTGACCAAGACTTAGGCGCTGCCGGCCGCGTGGTGGCTGACCTGCAGCTTTTGCAGCGCGCCAGCGCCGCACTCGGTGATGCGCCAGCGGCTGCGCGCTACAGCGCTTTGGCGCAGCGCGCACAAGCGGCGGCGGCGTTGCTTGCTGGCGCGGGCGCGCCAGCCTCAGGGGCACCGCCTAACCCGCAGCCCGTTGCACAGCCCGTAGTGCAGCCCAAAACGCCATGAGCAAAGATAAATCGATGGCGCGGCGCGAGCGTGCGGTGCAGCGCTTGAGTTTTAACTCGCTGCTGCTGACACCTGCCAAGCTGCGTTGGTTTGCCTTGGGCGAGCTGTGGTGGTACCGCGCCTGCTGGCGTTTGCCAGTGGCGCGCAGCATCATGCAGCGCGAGCGTTCGCACGAGATGCGCGAGATGCTGCCAATTTTGGTGGTGCTGGGTGTGGTGGCGGGTGTGGCTATCTTTGTGGTGCTGCCCTCTACGCTGCAGGAGCAGTCATCATCGGTGTTGGCGTCGCTATGGCCGCTGTGGGTGGTGCAGATGGTGCCGATGATTTGCGCCCAAGCCATGGCGATGCAAAATGCCCCGGCTATTGCCATGCGGCTGACCGAGGCCGAGTTGCAAGGCGATTTTGATATGCAAGATATTGTTCGCCATTCTGCACAAGCGGCGCATGCAGCGGTGCCTTTGATTGCGGCGCATGCAGCGGTGGCGGTGGCCAGCGCGTGTTTGTTGGTGCTGTTTACGCTGGGTTTTGGCTTGCTGGCTGGCTTTGTATTGGCGGTGGGCGACTTGCGCACCACGATCGATATTGTGTTTGCGCGCGTGCCGCCCTTGGTGTGGTTGCGCGCTGCGCTGTCGGCATGGTTTTTAGGCGCGGTCTGCACGACAGCCGCAGTGCTGTACGCTTGGCCGGGCACGCAGCAGGCGCACTCTGGCCTGGGCGCACACAAGCTGGGCGTGCGTGCGATGCTGGCCGCGTCGCTGTCGTGTGCGGCGGCAGGCAGCTTTATGAACTGGGTGGCAGGCCTGCTGGGCTGGAACGGCATGGTCGGCTAGCGTTGCCAGTCTCCCCCATTTGTGGGATGGATTAATCCTGTAAATTCAGTGACAATTGCATACAAAATGTCTGCCGCCTTCTAAAGCGAGGAATTGCCCCGCCAAACGGCAGCCATCACAGTGGAGATGGTTATGCAAATGTCTCAATGGTTGCGGTATCGCGCAGCCAAAGCGATGGTTACAGCCTGCGTGGCCGGTGTAGCGGGTTGGGGCAGCGGGCTGCTCTTGGCGCAAACCATTGCGCCAGTAGGCGCTACGCCGTCCGCCGAGCAAATGATAGAGCAACTCAAAGCGCCGCGCACTCGCAGCTTGCGCAACCTCAATGTTGAGGCTGTGAATCCTGCTGCCAGCTCTAGCGCCAGTCCTAACGCAGCGCCTGCAGCGGCTGCCAACACCGTGGTGCCCGAAGCCAAGCCCTCCCTGTCGCTGCTGATCCAGTTTGACTTTAATTCCGCCCGCGTATCGCCACAGAGCCAGCAAGCGCTGTCCAACCTGGCCCAAGCGTTGAAATCAGACGCGTTGCTGACGTCTAAATTTGCCGTAGAAGGCCACACCGACGCCAAAGGCCGCGGTGACTACAACCTGCGCTTGTCGCAGCAGCGCGCTGATGCCGTGCGCGAGCTATTGGCAGCCCAAGGCGTAGGTGTCGAGCGTTTGCAAGCCGTAGGCAAAGGCGCCACTGTGCTGGTCAACACAGCCGACCCCAACGCCGCCGAAAACCGCCGCGTGCGGATTGTCAACTTAGATTAATCGCCGTGCAGCGCTGCCAGTGGGTTAGTCGCTCTCTTCATTAAAAATATAAAACAGTATGAAAAATAACAAGTTTTCCGACGTGGATATTGAAAAGTTTGCTATTAAATCTATAGTAATTGCTATTGCCTTGGTGTGTAACACCGCATTACCTAGCGCCTTGGCGCAGACTGCAGGCGCAGGCAAGTCTACGTTGCCTGACCGCAACCTGGTGGTGCAAGCAGTGTCCAAGCCAGCCGCTGTAACCAGCCAGCGCGTGGCCTTGGTGATTGGCAACGCCAGCTACAAAGACGCGCCATTGACTAACCCAGTTAACGATGCGCGCGCTATCAGCGCAGCGCTGCAGGAGTCGGGCTTTACCGTGATCTTGCGGGAGAACACCGACCAGCGCGGCATGTTGGCTGCGCTGCGCGAATTTGGCGACAAGCTGCGTGGTGGCGACCCCAAGAACGGCACCAGCCCCGTGGGGTTGTTTTACTACGCAGGCCACGGCATGCAGATCAAAGGCCGCAACTATTTGATTCCTGTCGGTGCGAATGTCGAGCGCGAGGACGAAGTGGCCTATAGCGCAGTCGATGCGCAGGCCGTGCTCGACAAAATGGAGGCCGCAGGCAACGCCGCTAACATCATGATCTTAGACGCCTGCCGTAACAACCCATTTACCCGCAGCGCGCGCAGCGGCCAGGCAGGTTTGGCCCAAATGGACGCGCCCGTGGGCACGCTGGTAGCCTTTGCCACCTCGCCTGGCACAGTGGCCAGCGATGGCGCAGGTGCCAACGGCCTGTACACCCAGCACCTGCTAACGGCCATGCGCCAAAACGGCAGCAAGGTGGAAGACGTGTTCAAGCAAGTGCGCGCCAACGTACGCCGCGACAGCCAAGGCAAGCAAGTGCCTTGGGAGGCCACCTCGATGGAGGGTGATTTTTATTTTCGCGGAGGTGCCAGTGTGGCTACGGCTTCAGCCGTGGATTCGAGCATCGCGGTGGAAAACGCGCTGTGGGATGCGGTGAAAAATTCTACTGTGCCAATTGAACTGCGCGCCTACCTTAACCGCTTTCCGGCTGGGCGCTATGCAGGCAATGCACGCGCACGTTTGGCGCAGTTGCAGCCAGCTGCAGTGCTGGTTGCGCCAGCGCCTGCTGCACCCAACGCACCTGTATCCAATGCAGCCGCGACTGCAATTGCAAGTGTGCGGCCTGCGCCCGATCGGCCCAATGTGCCAGATGCAAACAGCGACGACCAAACCGCTGTAGACCGTCGAACGCAAGAGCTGCTGGCCAGCATTGCGCTGCCACAGAGCACGCCTGTTGCTGCGAAGCCAACACCAGCGAGCAACAGCGCAGGCTTTACGGTGGGTGACCGCTGGCGTTACCAAGTAGTGGATAAGTTCAAAGGTGAGGTCGTGCGCAACTATGTGCAGCAGATTGACAAAATCGATGCTAGTGGCTTGGTGCTCAACCAAGGCTGGCTGCTTTGGGACAGCAACGGCAACTTGCGTTACTTTAAAAATGCGGAGTTCGAACGCCGTTACGGCGATCAGTTAATTACCGTACCGCCGCGCTTGGATAAAGTAGGTGCCAGTTTTGATGCCAATTATGAATTTAAGGATGTGATGGTAGACCGCACTACACGCTCGGCCCGTGCTAAGGGCGCCATGGTGGTGAAGGCGACAGAGACGGTGAAGACGCCAGCAGGTGAGTTTCAGGCCGTCCGCATTGAGCGCGAAGAGTTTTGGCAATTTGATAACTCTGATTTACGTGGGCGTTTTGTGTTCACTGGCTGGTATGTACCTGCGCTGCGTAACTATGTGGCCTATGAAGATGAGGCTCGCGATGCCAGAGGCCAGCTCATTCGGCGCGAACGCCATGAACTGACCAGCTTTTCAGTGCGCGGTGCTGATAACCTCGCATTACGTTGAACTGCTAAAAATTATGCAGCTGTGGCGGCGTTTCACCATGGTGCTTGGCGCGCTGCCAGCGCCCGGCGTGACTTGGGGCTTGGCTTTGGCGTTTTGCGTCTGGGCTTTGCTCGATGCGCTGGTGTTCAAGGTGGCCAGTGGGCTGGGTAATTCAACCTATGACGCCATGATTCGCGCGCGGGTGGTGGTGGCTGCGCCTGATCCGCGGGTGGTGATTGTGGACATTGACGAAGCATCTCTTGCGCGCATGGCGCCCGAGTTTGGTCGCTGGCCTTGGCCGCGCGACACGTTGGCTACTGTGCTGGATTATTTAGAAAAACAAAAGGTGCAGGCCTTGGTGTGGGACATTGTGTTCAGCGATGCCGATCGCTTGTCGCCAGGCGGCGATAAAGCCTTTGACGAAGCAGCCAAGCGCAGCGCCAACAGCCATTTCGCAGTGGTGCGCCTGCCTGCCGAGTACGATACCCAAAGCAAGGTGACGCGCAGCGTGCTGCCAGGGCTGTGGCTGCCTACGGACGCACCCGCCTCGTCCACCGTGGCCGTCATCCCGCCGGTGCTGCCTGCGGTGGCCGCTGGCAAGCTGGGCTACAACAACGGCTACACCGACGCGGATGGCGTGCTGCGCCGCTACCGTTTGCAAGAGAGTTTGCCAGGCGGCGGCCAGCTGCAGTCGCTGGCGCTGAGCGTGGCGCGGCAGGTTGGGGCAAGCAGTGCTAACTTAAACACTACTAAAACAATAGCTAACTATCCAATATCCACGTCGGAAAAAGGCCTAATTTTCTTCCAAGGCACAGATTCATTAATGGTCTGGCGTGCCAAAGCCAACAGCTATCCGCGCATTCCGTTCGCTGACCTGTTTGTCCAAGCCGAGGGCGGCAAACCGCTTGCGCCTGTGCCCAGTTTGGCGGGCAAAGTGGTGTTAGTTGGCGCCACCGCATCGAGCCTGCACGACATCCACCCCACGCCGCTGGGCGCGCAGCACGCAGGCGTGGACAGCTTGGCCACCGCGATCGACAATGCCATCAACCAGCGCCACATGGCCGAGTTGCCGCGCTGGCTGCAGGCACTGCTGGCCACGCTGCTGTGTATTGGCATGGCTTGGTGGGTGCAGCGCAATGGCATCAGCTCGCTGGACGCCGCGTTGTTGCTGCTGCCGGGTGCATTGCTGGGTATTAGCTATGTTTCGCTCAATGGCAGCCCGGTATTTATCGATTTGCATTTGGCCGCCGGTGTGGCCCTGCTGTTTATTGGTTTGCTGCGTGTGTGGAACGGTTGGCGGCGCAACTTTTGGTGCAGCCCGCCTACCGCCGTCGCTACCAATCCAGACAACAGCCAAACGACGTTGGGCATCATGGCACTGTACATGGCGCGGCCTGCAGCCGATATTGGGCTAGATGCGTTGATCCGCACCATTGAGGCGCATGCGCCCAAATGCCGCGTGGTGGGCGGTGACGCTACCGCCACCTGGCCCACCCAGCTGCGCTGGCCCGAGCTGCTGCATGCCGCAGCGATTGCTGGCCCCATCAACCAGTTGACCAGTCTGCGCACCGCCTTGCTGGCTAATGGCGCTAAGCTAAAAAATCGCCCTGCGCTGCTGGGCCTGCACATTAGCGCCTGTAGCGAGCCTGCAGCCGTGCCCGAGCCCACCACCCGCGAGCAATGGGCTGCGCATGCGCGTACGGCCCACAACGCACTCCTTGGCACCAACCTACCCCCACCTTAACGAGAAAGCCTCTTTATGTTGAACACTTTTTTTACACGCACCGCGCTGTCCATGGCGCTGGGTCTTGCCGCTGCGTGCACCAGCTCTGCAGCCTTGGCCCAAACCATATCCACCTCGCGCGCCACAGAGCTGCGCGCTGACAAGCTGCCCACTGCCGAGGTGCTGGCACCGATTGCGTCAGGCGCTGCGCTGCGCTTGGTCAGCTTGGAGGGCGGCTGGGCTTATGTCGAGCTGGCAGGCAAGCTGGGCTGGGTGCGCGCCTCCATGCTCAATGTGCAGGCGGGCAGTTCGGCTGCGTCTGGGGTGGAAAGCGGTCGCCAGGCCACGGGCGCCAACGTGAACGCCGCGCTCACGTTGGGCGTGCGCAGCCTGCCTGCGCGCAGCAACCGCCACGCGCTGATCATTGGGGTGAGCCTGTATGCCGACAAAGACACACCGCCGCTGCCTGGCGCGCGCATCGATCGCGAGTCGGCCACACAAATGGCCAGCGCCATGCAGGTGCCCACTAGCAACATCACCTATTTGCAAGACAGCCAGGCCACGGGCGCCAACATTCGCAAAGCCCTCGCAGACTTAAACCAGCGCGTACAAAGCGGCGACCGCGTGTTTGTGCACTACAGCGGTCACGGCACCCGATACAACGACCCCACCTCGGGAGGTTGCATCGAAGCGCTACTGGCCTACGACGGCGGCACCAGCGGCACCTTGACCAACCGTGAGATGAGTCAGCTGCTCAAGCCCATTACCGCTAAAACCGACAAGCTGTTTGTGATGTACGACGCTTGCCACTCCGGTGGCTTGGTGGCCAACGCCTCGCCTGCGCGCACCCGAGGCTTCGCCTTGCCTACCGATGAAGGCACACTGCGCCCCAAGTTCAGCTCAATCTCCGAGGAGTGCGGCCGCCCCGTTAACGTCAAGACACGCAACTTGGTTGTCGAGCAAGTCAACCAAGGCGCGCTGCCGCAAGACGTGATCCACATCAGCGCCAGCAAAGACAACGAGATCAGCTTTGACGACTCCAACAAAGGCGGCTTGGCCACGCAGTTCATGCGCGACTGCATGCTGCGCGAAGCCAAAGACTTGGACGGCTCAGGCGCAATCAGCATGGACGAGATTCGCCAATGCGCGCAAACCAAGATCGACCAGCGTATGAAAAACGACGCAAACTTCAAGCCGCATAACATCCAGTTGTCTGGCAACACCGGCTTTATCCCCGCATGGTTTAGCCAGGCCGCGCCCGTGGCCACGGTGGCCTCACTGGCTCCAGTGGCAGTGCCTGTTGTCGTGGCTGCCCCACCTGCAGCAGTACCCGTGAGACCCACGCCAGCAGTGGCTGCATCTGCACCCACGCCTGCCCCGGCAGCCACACCGGCTCCAACGCCAGCCTCTGTCGCTGCGCCTGCGTCAGTACCAGTCGCTGCACCCGCACCCGTAGCCCTCAGCGGTGAACAAGCTCTGCGTCAAATGTTTGACCAGCGCGATGCCAAGCGCCGCGTGCAGGTCACGCTGTCCAAAGACAAACTCAAAATCGGCCAAGACAGTCTGGACTTTATGGTGCAGTCGGACCGCGCGGGCTACGTGTACGTAGCCATGGCGGGGTCGGATAACAAATCGATGTATTTGCTGTTTCCTAACGACCTGGACCAGTCCAACAAAATCGAAGCCGGCCAACAGCTCAGCCTGCCGCGCCCTAACTGGCGCGTCAAAGCAGGCGGGCCTGAGGGCCGCGACAACCTGCTGGTCTTCGTAGCCGACAGCCCGCGCGACCTGACCAGCTTGTCCGCCAACAAAGCCGGCCCGTTTGTCACCTCGCTCAACAACGCAGCAGGCCGCGCCAGTCTAGGCGCTTTGATGTCCACCAGCAAAACCGTCACATCCCAAGAGTGCACCAATAACGCCTCCCGCCGCAACAACCCCCTGTGCTCCGACGCCTATGGTGCAGCGATGGTGACAGTGGATGAGGTGAAATAACCTTAAATCATCTTATGCATGTAGTTTTTGGAAGAAAAATAAGCATTTTTCCGACGTGGATATTCAATAGTTTGCTATGAATAGTATAGTAATATGCTTAACCTGAAGTCAACTCGTTTATCGCGCCTAGTTCGGCATTGGTCAGTGACGCACGCTGCACGCCTACTGCAAGGTTTGTCTGCCGGGCTGTTAGCTTGCGCTGCGCTGTCGCCCAGCTTGGCCCAAGCGCCTGGCGATGTGCGGGTGGCCTTGGTGATTGGCAATGCGGCCTATGGCGATGCGGGCGAACTGCCTAATGCTGCGAACGATGCGCAGGCCATGAGTGAGACCTTGCGTGCTTTGGGCTTTAGTGTGGTGCAGGTGCGCGATGGCTCACGCGTGCAGATGGGTCAGGCGCTTGCCAACGTGCGCGACATGCTCAAAGGCAAGCAAGCCATCGGCATGCTGTACTACGCAGGCCACGGCTTGCAGTTTGATTGGCGCAACTTTATGGTGCCCGTGGATGCGCGTTTGAAGAAAGCCGCCGACATTCCCGCGCAGACGATGGACATCAGCAGTGTGTTGGACGCTTTTAAGCAGGCAGGCAACCGTATGAACATTGTGGTGCTAGACGCCTGCCGGGACAACCCGTTTGACAACCAGCTGGCCACCAAAGGCTTGGCTCCCGTGGACGCACCGCCGGGTACATTCATGGCGTTTGCCACCACCGCAGGCAATGTGGCCGAAGACGGCGATGCCAAATCAGCCAACGGCCTGTACACGCAGTTTTTACTGCAGGAGCTTAAAAAACCTGCGGCGCGGCTGGAGGATGTTTTCAAGCGCGTGAAGCTGCAGGTGCGCCAGCAAAGCAAAGGCCGGCAGATTCCGTCAGACAGCTCTAACCTGGACGAGGAATTTAGCTTTGACAAAGGCTTTGCCAAAGCCGTGCCTGAGAGCGATGCGCTGCGCCTGGAGCGCTACAACACTGAAAAACGCGAATGGGACAGCATCAAAGAATCACGCAATGTGGCTGATTTTTTTGCATTTTTGCAGCGCTACCCCAACGGTTTCATCACCGAAATTGCGCAGTTTCGGGCAGATCAGTTGCAGCGGCCCGGCTTGCTCGCCCAAGGGCGGCGCGATGGCCTGCAGGTATTGGCCAGCGGGGTCAGCCGCTTCAAGCTGGGCGACAGCTTTGGCTATGAAGTGGTGGACGGATTTCGAGACGCCATTGCCGAGCGCTACACCAACAAGGTGACGGCAGCAGACGACAGGCGTGTGGAGATCAACCATGGCGAGTTTGTGTTTGACCAAATGGGCGGCTTGCTAAAAAATCGTTTTGGCGACAAAAGCCCCGCTATTTTGCAGGTGCCAGCCGACGTTGAAATAGGCAAAAAATGGCGCGCGGCTTTTACCAACACCAACTCCAATGGCGTGAGTAACAATTACTACGATTTCAAAGTGCTGGGCATCGACGAGCTGGATACCCCGATGGGAAAAATCCGAGCCTTTAAAGTGCAGGCCAATGGCGAGGCCACAGGCCGCTACGGCCGCACCGTGATGACCAACACCCTTTGGATCGACCCCAGCATCATGCTGATTGTGCGCAACGACCGGCATTTTCGGGAGAACGGCAAAGTAGTCGAGAACTCGAGCACGCGGATGGTGACCATCAACCGCGCGCCCTAAATGGGTTTAGGCGACTTGCGGGTTTTCAGCGCTTATTACCACAGCAGCCACATCAAGAGCCCGCCAATCAGCACCCAGGCCACTGTATTGACGGGGTCAAACTCACTGGGCAAATAACTGCCATCGCGGGCGTTGTGAAAGATGCGGTGCAAGTGCGTGGCGCGAAAATCGCCTTTGAGGCGGCGCAGCTTATCGCCCCAGGGCTTGGCTTGGCGGGGTGCGCGGCCTTGCAGTATTGGTTCGACATGGTCTAGCAAGGGCCCCAGTTCGTGCAACTGCGCCAGCGCCACGCTTTGGTCGCACTGGCTGCAGCGAATGTCTACCGTGGGGTCAATCGCCTGGCCGCAGCCTATGCAGGTCACGCCCAGTTGCTGTGCAGGCGCGCGCAAGTCCAGCGGGTCGCCGTGGCGCAGCAGCAATGCTTGCGTTAAGCGCGGCAAGTCGACCATCACCAGCGGGCTGGCGCAGTAGTGGCAGTCTTTGGCTGCGCTGTCCATCGGCGCACCACAGCCCAAGCACGACAGTGCGCGGCCTTGTTCGCGCAGGGCTTGCCAGTCATGCGGATAAATCGGGCGCACCAGGCCGCGCTCGGCCAGCAGCAAACTGTAGCCCTGCAAGTGCCCGTGGCCGTGCGGACACTCTTGTGCAGCGGTGCGGCCAAAGCGCGTGAGATTGCGCACCGCTTTAAGCGGCGACTGGCAGCGCACACATGCCAAGCGCGGTGCCAGCGGTGCATTGAGTGCCGGGCTGGCGATCATGGTGCGAATCATCTGCACCCAGCCCAGCCCCGACAAACGCACCGACTCGAGCGCATCAAACCACACCAGATGGCAGTGCACACACACATCCACATTCACACTGCGCTGGTAATGGCCTTCCAGCGCGATAGTCTGCAAGGGCTGCTTGCAACTGGTGCATGTGCTTTGGTCTTGCATGGGTTGGGCCTAGGCTTTACACATCTGCAAAATTTGTCTTTAGGCGGCGTGCGCTTTCAAGGCTGGCCGCTTGCAGATCGGCGCCGATAGCTAGCTGCGCGGCTTGCTCCCAAAACTCAATAGCCCATAGGCGGGCCTGCGCTTGCTCGGCAGCAAAGCCTGTAGGCATGAGCTGTGCCCGAATGGGTGAATCGGTTAACACGCCTTGATGAATGTCAGGCCGCCAGATCATGGGCAGCATGTCGTACACAGGTGCGAGGCGAATCTTAGGCGTGATCACATCATCGACAAAAAAGGATAAATTGCCCGAATGCATATCGTTATTGCCTATGTAGTGGCCGAAGGCGAAGATGGCTGCAACCTGCTGGAGCTCTTGCTGTGTTATCAAGCCTTTTTTAGCTAAAGCTTCACTGGCTTTGACCCAGTTCGTCCAGCTGCCCCCAACGAATTCTTCGTGCAGCGCAGCGATGGCGACTACATGGCGTGCGCCGTGATCTGCGTCGCGGTCAAAGCGGGCAGATTGCAAATAGGTACGCCGCTGGGTTTGCACAATCTCCGAGCGCGCGCTGGCTACTGCGTGGGACTGCAAAATATCCAAGGCCAATTTCTCCAACATCAACAAGGCACGCCAGCGCTCGCCGAAAGGTGTTCCGTGAGGTGGAGTAAATTTGACAATAGCAGGGCGATCTCTGCGAAAGCTGACTACAAACTTTGGCTGTTCACCTGCGGCAGAGGAGCCCACTGGAGAGCCCGCCCCAGTCTCTTGTGCCAATCGATCGTAGTAATCACCCAGCGGCGATCCATCCTCAGGTGCGGCCAATGTTTTGGTTTGATAACTATTGAGAAAAAATGCGCCACTAGGGTTGTGAATCAGGGCGCTAGCAGAGTATAGGATTTGTGCAAGTGACCACACTTGCGGATCTGGCGGGAGGTTGGGCGCACTGCGTGCAAGCTCTCGCCCAAGATAGCCTTGGGGTCGCAGTGGAGTGAGAAACCAAGGCAAATGGCCTTGAGTTAACCACTCATTTTTACTGCTGCGTACATGTAGCCAGTCGTTGTGCAGGAAAGTTAACTGCCCCCATTGACTGGAGATGCCTGCGCGATCTGGCCATGTCACCGCTTGCTGTGCAGGCAAACCCAGAATATCCTGCTTGAGCGCATACCGTGTGCTGCGCGCCGCGCCCATGCGGTGCACGCGGTCACCCAACTTGCCTATAGCCAAAGACATGCTGGAGGCGCTTTTTTGAGTGGCGGCGGCCAACTGCGCAGCAGTGAGCGGCTCGCCGCGCGCCAGCAATGCTGCTACCGCTTCAGAAAGGTCAATTTTTGAGAGTTTCATTCATAGATACTATTTTCGTAAGTATCTATCAGGCAAGGAAAAAAGTCAAATAACGCGTAGATTAGCTCAAAGATAAATAAGCGCTTAAATCGGCGTTTTTTCTTGCAAAACCCCATGCGCCTGCTCGTCCGCGTGGTAGCTAGACCGCACCATCGCACCCACAGCCGCGTGGCTAAAACCCATTTTGTAGGCCTCGGCTTCAAACATTTTGAAGGTGTCGGGGTGTACATAGCGGCGCACGGGCAGATGGCTCATTGACGGGGCGAGGTACTGGCCTATGGTCAGCATGTCGATGTTGTGGGCACGCATATCGCGCATGGTTTGCAAAATCTCATCATCTGTCTCGCCCAAGCCCACCATGATGCCGCTTTTGGTGGGCACGTTGGGGTGCAGGGCTTTGAATTTTTTGAGCAAATTTAAAGAAAAAGCGTAATCGCTGCCGGGGCGGGCTTCTTTGTACAGCCTTGGAATAGTTTCCAGGTTGTGGTTCATCACATCGGGCGGCGCGGCTTTTAAGATTTCTAGTGCGCGGTCGTCGCGGCCTCTAAAGTCGGGCACCAAGACTTCGATGGTGGTGCCGGGCGAGAGCTCGCGGGTCTTGCGGATGCACTCTACAAAATGGCTTGCGCCGCCGTCACGCAAATCATCACGGTCAACCGAGGTGATCACCACGTATTTGAGTTTGAGCTTGGCAATCGTCTTGGCCATATTTTCTGGCTCGTTGACATCCAGCGGGTCAGGGCGGCCGTGGCCTACGTCGCAAAACGGGCAGCGGCGGGTGCACTTATCACCCATGATCATAAAAGTAGCCGTGCCCTTGCCAAAGCACTCGCCAATGTTGGGGCAGGACGCTTCTTCGCACACAGTGTGCAAATTGCTCTCACGCAGAATCTGCTTGATCTCGTAGAAACGCGTGGTGGGCGAGCCGGCTTTCACGCGAATCCAGTCGGGTTTTTTGAGCACCTCGCCACGCTCCACCTTGATGGGGATGCGGCTTAACTTGGCCTCAGCTTTTTGCTTGGCCAGCGGGTTGTAGTTGGCTTGGGTTTGTGCTTCGCGCACGACGTCTTGGGTGCTCATAGCGTGTATTGTCGCCTACATGACCTGACGGCGTGCTGGCGGGGTATTCGGAGGCCAATTTACGGTGCCGAATTTAAGGCGCTAAATAATTGCCCAGCTTGACCGCAAACACCTGCGCCACCTCGTCCCAGCCGGCCTGCACCCCCAAGCTGGCCATATCCACCGTGCGCAGCCCCGCGTAGCCGCAAGGATTGATGCGGCTGAAAGGCTCCAAATCCATAGCCACATTCAGCGCCACCCCGTGGTAAGTAAAGTGCCGGCTCACCTTAATACCCAGCGCCGCAATCTTGCCCACATTTCTGATGGGAGTTTTAATTGGGGTCAGATCACCTTTATCGCCATCTGAATTTTCAACCACCGCACCCAGCAAATCCGCCTCAGTCAGGTTGAGCGCTGCGTGGGCAAACGGATCGTCGGTGCGCACATAAATGCCCGGCGCGCCGCGCACGCGGTGGCCGGTGATGTTGAACGCAGCCAGTGTTTTGATAACGGATTCTTCAATTTTGAAAACATATTCCTTGACATAATAGCCCGCAGCTTTCAGATCGATCAGCGGATACGCCACCACCTGCCCCGGCCCGTGGTACGTCACCTGCCCACCCCGGTTAGTTTGCACCACGGGGATGTCACCGGGCAACAAAAGATGGTCTGCCTTGCCTGCCAAGCCTTGGGTAAACACGGTATTATGCTCACAAATCCATAGCTGATTATCTAATGCGGGCGTCGGAAAACTGCTGTTTTTTTTACCTATGGCGTGGCTGCGGCTAGCCGTGAACGTCTGCATCGCCTCGTAGGTGGGCGGGTAGTCCACGCGGCCTAAAAAGCGGGTGTCGATGTGGGGCATGGTTGCTGCTAGAGCACCACTTTCACCATCGGATGGGTGGACAGCGTGCGGTAAATCTCGTCTAACTGTTCGCGCGAGGTGGCGGTAATGGTGAGGGTGACGCCTAGATATTTGCCGCCGCTGCTCTCGCGCAGCTCGATGGTTGCGGCATCAAACGTGGGGTCAAACTGGTGGGCAATATGGGTCAGTGCGTGTACCAGGCCGTCCACCTTGAGCCCCATGACTTTGATGGGGAAATTCGAGGGGTATTCGATCAGGGATTGTTCTGGTGGGATGTCCATCATATTAATTTTAAGCCTGTGTGGCCGATGCCGTCTTGGCTGCTTGGTAAGCAGCGTACAGCTTGTGGTACACCGGGCCAGGCTGGCCGCTGTGGCTGCTCAGTCCCACTGGCTGGCCGTCCAGCCGCGTCACCGGCATGACCTCTGCCGTGGCGGACGACAGCAGTAGCTCATCGCAGTCCAGCACTTCGGCCCGGCTGATGCGTTTAAGCTCAAAGCCCAGGCCAGTTGCTTGGCATAGCTCGGCAATCAGGCCGTAGCGAATGCCTTCGAGCACCAGGTTGTCTTTGGGCGCGCCATAAACGGTGTTGTTTTTGACCACCCACACATTGCTGTGCGCCGCTTCGCTCAATATGCCGTCCCTGAACATCACGGTTTCTTTGGCACCTGCGTCAAAGCTGATTTGCCGTGCCATCACCGAGCCGAGCAGGCTGGTGGATTTAATGTGGGCCTTTTGCCAGCGAAAGTCGTCATGCGTGACGCACTGCACGCCTTGGGCACGCATCCCAGCCGAGTAAACAGGCATGGGGTTGCACATGCCAAACACGGTGGGTGTGATGTCTTTGGGCATCACATGGTCACGCATGGCTACGCCGCGTGTGATTTGAAAATACACCACAAAGTTATCTTGTCCAGGCATATTTTGGAAGTTTTTTGGGCCGTTTTCCGACGTGGATATTGGATAGTTTGCTACTAAATTAATAGTAATTTGCAGCCACTCATCGCGTGAAAGTGGATTGGCTATGCGCATCTCAGACAGCGAACGCTCTAGCCGCACCATGTGCTGCGCAAAGCGAAACGGCTTGCCTGCGTACACGGGCACCACTTCGTAAATGCCGTCGCCAAAAATAAAGCCACGGTCCAGCACGCTGACCTTGGCTTCGTTCAGCGGCGTGTAACTGCCGTTCAGGTAGCAGGGGTGGCTGGGCAGA
>JANPDG010000214.1:0-12441 GCA_031431335.1 Polaromonas sp.
AAACAGCTCGGACTGCGGGGTCCAGCGGTAAATCGGCAGGCCAAAGGTCGATTCGGTGATGAAGGTGTGGCAGCGCACGGATTCAAACGGCGCGCAGGTGCCGTCGTCGTCCAGCTTGTAGTCGCCCGAGGCGACCCACACCTGGCCTTGGTATTCCAGCCGCACCTGCGCCGAGCCGAGCACATGCCCAGCCGGGTGCAGGCTGACGGTGACGCCGTGGTGGTTGATGCGTTCGCCATAGGCCAGCTTATCCATCGAGATGTCAGCGCCCAAACGCTTGCGCAAAATCGGCGCGCCCAATGCCATCGTAAGGTAGTGGCCGTTGCCGGGCCGCGCATGGTCGCTGTGTCCATGCGTGATAACAGCCCGGTTCACCGGACGCCAGGGGTCAATATAAAAATCGCCCGATGGGCAGTAAAGGCCCTCAGGCCGCGCAACTACGAGGTTCATTGAACAGATTTAACGGCTTAGTTGAGTTTGCAGATCGGGAGTAGTTAATATGCAGTCAACTATTATCTAATCATTCACAATTTTTTTGACCACGGCAGGCTGATTGCCTTGTCTTGGATGCGGTATTGAGCGCAGAGCTGGCTCTTGAGTTCAGTTAATTGATCCAAATACTATTAAATATATAGCAAACTATTTAATATCGGCGTCGGAAAAGTGCTATTTTTTCTTCCACAGATACGTACTGCAGAAGCTCCCGCCTACTTGCCCTGCAACACCGCCAGCTCAGCGCCAGTCAGCCAGCGCCACTGCCCACTGGGCAAGTCGCCCAAGCTCAGGCCGCCTTGACCTGCTGCATCCACATGCCCCATGCTGGCGCGGTGCAGGCCTTCGACGCGGTTGCCTACGGCGGCGATCATGCGTTTGACTTGGTGGTATTTGCCTTCGGTCAACGTCAGGTCCAGCGTTAGCTCGCCGGTAGCCACACAAGCAGCCGCGCGCACGGGCTTGGGCGAGTCGTCTAGCACCACGCCCGAGAGCAGCTTGGCCACCTGCGCGTCGTCTACCGCGTGTTTGCAGGTGACTTGGTACAGCTTGGGCACATGGTGCTTGGGCGAGCTCATGCGGTGGATAAACTGGCCATCGTCGCTCATCAGAAGCATGCCAGTGGTGTCTTGGTCCAAGCGGCCTACGGCTTGCACGCCTTGGATGGCGTTTTTATTAGGCCGCAGGCGCAGTGGGCTGGGCAGCAAGGTGTACACGCTGGGCCATGCGCCAGGCTTGTGCGAACACTCAAACCCCGCTGGCTTGTGCAGCATGATGTAGGCCTTGTCGTGGTACTCCCAGCCTACGCCTTGAACGGTGAAGGGAAAGCCATCTACTATATTATTAATAGCTAACTCTTCAATATCCACGTCGGAAAACTGCTTATTTTTATCACCTAAAGCGTCACCCAACCCGTCACCTAGCTGTACCAAGCCTTGCTCTAGCAGCCCCGCGCACACTCGGCGCGTGCCGAAGCCTTGGGTGAATAACATGTCGGCGGTGTGCATAAAAATACGGTGTGAAAAGTAAACGAAAAAGCGGCTGGGGTTATTGCACTGCCCTGACAGCAGGAGCGGGGCTGACCGCAGGCGTTGTGCTACCAGCGGGTGGACTAACTGGTACATTGGCAGGCGCGCTCGCGCCTGGAGCTGACGCGCCCGAAGCTGCTGGCTGCGGTCCGGCTTGCGCTATCACCGCCAGCGGCCTGCCTAGCAGCAGCGCCACCATGTCATCGTTACTCAAGGGCCGCGGGTAGTCGTTTACTACCATTGCAAACTCTAGCTTGCCGCTGGGCAATATTTTGGGCGCTGGCATGCTGGCTGCGGCTTTGCACTGCTTGGCACACGACACTTTGACATCGCGCTGCACCAAGCGGGCGGCTTTGAGTGCGGCTTTGCGCTGCTCTTGGCTGGTGTAGGTGTTGTTGGTGATCACCACCACGGTGACCGTGCGGCCGTCGTAGTTCGAGGCCAGCGTCACCCCGCCGCTGAGCACGGACTTGGCTTGATCATCAAGCTGCTGCGGGGTGGCTGCGCTGGCAGCGGGTTGCGCGCCTTTGCCTGCAGCGCTACCTGCCGGGGTAGCACTAGACGCGGTCTGCGGCACAGCAGGCAAGCCCAGTACATTGCTCTGCCCATAGGCTGGCAGTGCGGCGCACAATGAGGCACACAAAGCGATAGCGGGTAAATATTTAGGTCGTTGCATAGCTGTATTTTCGCTCAAGTCGATATGATGGCCGATATGCGCCTGTTACCACTGCTCCAATCTACCTTCATCATGACTTTCACCATCCCCAGCGCTGCGGCTAGGCAGTCCCTCCACTTCATCTCTAATCGGCGCAGCTTTGCGCTGCAATCAGCCGCATGGCTGAGCAGCTTGGCCACCCTGCCCGCGCTTGCGCAGTCGCCCGCTGCGAAGTTTGATGTTTTACTTGCCCAAAACGCGCCCGCTCGCATTGACCCCACAGGCTATCTGGTCAGCGAAAAACTCGACGGCGTGCGTGCGCTGTGGGACGGCGCGGTGCTGCGCTTTCGCAGTGGCCGCACGGTGGCTGCGCCCAGTTGGTTCACGGCCAAGCTGCCCAGCACACCGCTGGATGGCGAGCTGTGGCTTGCACGCGGCCAGTTTGATGCGCTCTCAGGCATGGTGCGCAAAGCCCAGCCGGTAGACGCCGATTGGCAGCAAATCAACTACATGGTGTTTGAGCTGCCCGCAGGCACTGACACATTTGAAAAACGCGCCGCGCAGTTGCCGGGCATCGTGGCCCGCGCGGCCTGGCCGCAGCTGCGCGCTGTAGAGCAGTTTCGTGTGGCTAATGCAGCCGCGCTACAGGCCAAACTCAAGGCGGTGGTGGCCTCTGGCGGCGAAGGCCTGATGCTGCACTTGGCCAGCAGCCCAGTCACCACGGGTCGCAGCCCTGTGCTGCTCAAGCTCAAAGCCGTGCAAGACGCAGAAGCAGTGGTCACAGGCCATGTTGCAGGCAAAGGCAAATACCAAGGCATGCTGGGCGCGCTAGAGGTGCAGTCTGCCAGTGGACAGCGTTTTAAGCTGGGCACGGGATTGTCAGATGCACAGCGCGCCAACCCGCCGGCTGTCGGCAGCACGGTGACTTACACCTACAACGACACCACACCCAGCGGCAAGCCGCGATTTGCGCGATTTTTAAGGGTGCACTCTGAGGTATGAGTTGTAGCGTGCGATGTGCATGAGCCGCTTATTTAGCTGGCTTGCGTTTAGCCCTAGGCGCCAGCTCATCAATCATCGTGTCGTTAGGTATGCCCGAAAACAGCGCGGCTGCGCGCACCTTAATCTCTAGCAGCTCGGTGGCGCTCACCGTGTATTGGCCTGTGGTTTGGTTCACCTGGATGGTGAACTCCACATCTTTGCCGTTGTTAGATAACATGCCGCAGCTAAAGTCGTAGTCCTCATGCTCCCAGGGCAGGCCCTTGTCGTCGGCGTTGTAGTTTTGGTATTCCACTTGGCTAATGTCGCCACTGGCAAGGTTCAGCAGCGCTTTGGAGGCGATGACCTCATCGAACAACTCGTCTGCAATAGTGATCGGTACTTTTAAATCCACGGAATATCCCTTAAAAAAACAAAACGCCAAAACTTTGGCTTACGGGCACCGTGCGCCTTGTCGCACACATAGCCTGCATATAACGATTGATCTTACGCGCTGTTAGGTAGCCAAAATGCCCGACCGAGTAACCAAGCTAAATTGCCACGGACTTAAGTTTGAGTAGCTTGGCGTTTTTGGCCAGCAGTACATCTAAGGTAACCATGCCTTTAGCTTTGGCCTCTAGCGCGCAGACAAGGTGCAGCGCATCGCCAGCGCGCAGCCCCGATGCGCCGTCCATAGTCAACATCGCGGCTTTATGGAAAGTGGCAGGTTCGATGGGTAATAGTTGGAGATCGTTTGCGCACACGCGCTCAAACTGCGCCCATGCACTGTGTGCCTGTTCAGCAGTTAATTGTCCGGTGCGTTGCTTTAGCCCCATGGCGCTGCCAAATTCGGTCACGCACCATGCTGCTGACACTAACTCTTGTGTGCACTTGGCGTACCACTGGTTAACGTCTGCTGATTTAGCTTCGTTAGTGCACAGGGCCACCAGCACGCTCGTGTCTACGTACAGCATTAGTAGCGCGCCTCGCTGCGCAGTTGCTCCATCACCGATGTTCCCACGGGCAATGCAGCGCTGCTACGTGCTAGCTCTTTGGCAAAAGTTTTGCGGCTCCATTTAGCAGGGCGTAGGTTCAGCGCGCCGTCTGTGCCCAGATGGGCTTGCAGTTGGTCGCCCTCTTTTACGCCAATTTGGCGCACATAGTCCGCCGGTATGCGCACGGCTAGGCTGTTACCCCATTTGGCTATTTGTAGATTCATCATGATTTAGATTGATATACGCTTAAGTATCTACATTGTAGATGTTTATCGTGCTGTGTACATGCATTGGGCAATAAGGGAAGGGGAAGACCGCCTAGAAATGGGCAGTCTTCCTATGTGTTCCCCCGACTCATCCCCCGATGTGCTCTGGTTTGCACTGTACTAGCTTGAATTGCTTTGGGCTATTCTCCCAATGAAAAAGGCCGTTTATCGTACTAGGATAAACGGCCTTGGATCGAATAGTGGTGGAGCTGGCGGGAATTGAACCCGCGTCCGAAAACCTTTTTCCTTATAGTTCTACATGTGTAGCCGTTGGTTTGAATCTCGCTCGCTGTGTCGCGCAATGGCACGCTACACAGAAAGCCAGGAGCCTATTTTCTCGTCCGACGCTAAGCCACCCAGCGCCAGACCATCCGATGTAAATAAGCTTGCAGCCGAGAAGTTTTAAGTTGCCCTAAAACCCCTTTGCCCATCCCACCGGAGAGATGTTGCAAGCCTCTCAGCGATTAAGCTGCGAGTGCGAAACGTTCGTCGTTTGCAGTTAGGTTTTTTGAATTTGTTTAACGAGCACATTCAGCTCGACATGCCCTACAAGACGTCTAATCCTCGTCGAAACCAGTACAGCCCCTTTTCTAGCCACCTGTCCGCAAAAGCGCGGGTAGTTTGCTAAAGGTTGTATTTTACGCTGTGTTGGTTTTGCAAGCGCGCAGCGCAGTGATGCAGGTAGATCACGCACGCATATTGCTACATAATTAATAGCAAACTATTGAATATCCACGTCGGAAAACTGCCTAAAAACTCACCTAAAGTGGCTTACTTAATAAGCAAGCCATGCTGCGATGCAAATGCGGCTCGCTCGCGCGCTACGTCACCATGGGTAATGCACTGGCGGCGCTCGGTAGGCGCAAGGCCCGTGCGCTGCTGCAAAAATTGTTGGTAGGCGTTGCTTTGGTAGGGGTCGGTGGTGACGTAGCCTGACTTTTCGGTGCAGGGCGCAGCGGGGCGAGATGGGTTGGGCGGGGGGCAGACTTTGAGGGTGGCGCCGTAGATGATGCGGCCATCGCGGGTGATGCCCGGAAAGGCGCTGGCTAGCAAGAGGGTGCGGGGGCCGTTGTCTGCAGTGGGGTAGTACGGTGCCAGGTTAAAGCGCTGGCCGTCTGCGCCCATGCCCGGGCCGCGGTTGACCCACCAGACTTGGCCTTGGTATTCGTAGGCCAGGTCTGCGGTGCCAGAGGGGGCAGCAACAGGTGTGGCAGCGGTTGTGACTTTGGCTGTCGCGTGCGCAAAACCAAAAATCGTCTTGCCGCTGTTAAAAGCAAACGCGGCTTTGGCCTCGCAGCTTTTACCGTCCGCACCAAAGCCAAAAATGCGCATGGTGGGCTGTCCATTGACCGGCATTTGCGGTAGCGCGGCAAACTCTTGGCCGTCCACGCTGATCATGGGCAGCGCGTACAGCGCTCCGTCTTGCCCCACACGCTGGGCGCACAGGGCTTGGTTACCGCTGTCAGCAGTGATGCGCCCGCGCTGCACATCCACCTCGATCGTGCGGGCTACGAGCGCGCCCTCGCCTTGCGTGAGGCCGTCGCCAGTGGGGTTGGGCCAGCTCATGGAGCGGATGCGCACATGGCCGGGTTTGTCTGTGGCCGGGTTAAATGGTAGCTCGGCTGCAGCAGCATAAAACCCGCTCATACCGCCCTTGAACATAGGGGGAGTGCGGCGCTTGCTCTGGCTGTTATTGGCGACGATGCTGCTAAAACTGTAGTGCTCACCGTTCACATCCACCAAATAACGCCAACTGCCTTGCACCGGAAACGCCTCGTTCGACAGCGGCGTGTCGTAGGCAGCTACGGGTGTGCCGCCCGCATTGAGCTCTATCAAGCTCACCTCGCCTAAGCGCCCACCCGAGAAGCTGCGCAGCACAAAGCGCCCGTCAGGGCTGATGCGCTCGTAGCTGCCCAAAGCGACGTTGGTGTTGCCGTAGGCGTCGGTTTGGGTACCAGCAATGGGCGCAGGCAGCTGGGCAAAGGTGTTGGCAGGGATACACTGATCAGCGGGTGCAGATTTTGTGTCATTTTTCAATGTATTTTGGCCATTTACCGACGTCAACATTAAACAGTTTGCTATAAAAATAATAGCTTTTGAATACTTCATGGCGTGGCCATCCGCTGCTGCAAGCTCAGCGCCCACGCCTGCGCGGGCATGGCACCGACGATGGGGCGCGGGTGCAGGCCAGTGTGCTGCAGCACCCACGCTGTAGGGAAATGGCGCTGTGCACCGCGCTCTATGAGTGCGGGTGCGCACAGCGGCAGGCTGCGCCCTAAAACACTTGCGCTGCTTTGTTGCGCAGGCGCGCTATTTTGCGCCATCCGCGCCAACGCAGCGCTCAGCTCGGCATGGCCCACCTGCGCGTCATGCAGCGCGACAAATCCCAAGCCAGTGGCCTGCGCCTGCTGCGCCGCAGTGGCCGCATGCTGCGCCGACAGCGCCATGCGCGGCGACCATACATACAGCAGTACACCAGCGGTCTCGGGCAGTTGCTGTGCTAATAGCTGAGACAGTTTTGAGTCGTTAAAACACAAGTTTTCCGACGTGGATATTGAAGAGTATGCTATTAAAAACAAAGCGGCGCAATGCCGTTTCAAATGCCATGAACAGGGTGATCGAAGCATGATGGTCGCGGTAGGGTTCAGGTCATTAGTCAAAGGATTGTTCGGGTGATTGCTCTGGCCACTCATCGTGTCGTTACGTGCCTAGTCGCTTTGGCTCAGTGCGAAGCTAAGCCTGCACTGCCAGCCACTGCAGCAAGTCGCCCGGTGCGTGCGCCACCGCGTGTGCGCCCCAGCTGCCAATAGCGTGCTCGCCCAGATAGCCCCATGCGGCTGCCACGCTGAACATGCCCGCGGCCAAGCCAGCGTCAATATCGCGTTTGTCGTCGCCCACATACCAGCAGCGCTCGGGGGCAAAGCCTGCGATGCGCGCGGCCTCGAGCACGGGCGCGGGGTGTGGTTTGGCGTGGGGCGTGGTGTCGCCACTGACGACGGCGCAGGCGGGGTGCAAGAGCGGCATCTGGCGGGCCAGCGGGTCGGTGAAGCGTTTGGATTTATTGGTCACGATGCCCCAAGCGATGCTTTGGCTTTTGAGCGCATCGAGCATGGCGGCTACGCCGTCAAAAGCATAGGTACGCGCAGTTAAATCCGCTTCGTAGTTTTTAAAAAACTCTTCGCGCATGGCGTCGTAGTCAGCATGGTCAGGGGCCATGTCAAAGCCAATTTTCAACATGCCGCGCGCACCCGCGCCTGCCATGGGGCGGTACTGCGCTAGCGCAAGCGATGGCATGCCGCGGTCTGTGCGCATTTTGTCGGCGGCTGCGCCTAGGTCGGGCGCGCTGTCGATCAACGTACCGTCCAGGTCAAAAAAAATCGCTTGCGGTACAAACAAGGGGGTCGCTGCTGCAGGGTGCATGGGGTATCTTTGCAATGTATATTTAGGTAAATTTTAGGTGGTTTTCCGACGTGGGTGTTAAATAGTTTGCTATTATTTTAGGACTAACTCAATTGAATATGCATTGTATTCTGGGCTAAACTCAACACCCGCTCTGTCAGCCTGCCAAGCGCTTGAGCGCACAGCCATGGTCAAGCTTTGCGGGTCGCCAGCATGTAGTTCACGCTGGTATCTTGGTTAAGCCAATAGCGCTGCATGAGCGGGTTGTATTGCAAGCCTTTGCTCTCAAGCAGGTCTAAGCGTGCCGTGCGGATCTGGCTGGCCAGCTCGCTGGGGCGAATGAACTTGGCGTAGTCATGCGTGCCTTTGGGCAGCATGCCCAGCACATACTCAGCGCCCACCACGGCCAGCAGCCACGCTTTAGGATTGCGGTTGATCGTGCTAAAAAACACCCAACCACCGGGCTTGACCAAATCGCTGCAGGCCTGCACCACCAGCGCAGGGTGAGGCACGTGCTCTAGCATCTCCATACAGGTGACAACATCAAACTGCCCGGCTTGCTCGGCAGCCAAGCCCTCGGCGCTGATCTCGCGGTAGCTCACGTTCGGCGTTTGCGCCTCTAGCGCATGCAGCTGCGCCACTTTGAGTGCTTTGGTTGACAGGTCAATGCCCGTGACGGTAGCGCCTTTGCGCGCCATCGAATCAGCCAAAATACCGCCCCCACAGCCGACATCGAGCACAGTTTTACCCTGCAGCTTGACCAGGCTGTCAATCCAGTCCAAACGCAGCGGGTTAATTTGGTGCAGCGGCTTGAACTCGCTGTTTTGATCCCACCAGCGATGCGCCAGATCAGAAAATTTGGCCAGCTCGGCAGGGTCGGCGTTGGCGTGGTGCGGGTGTGCAGTGTCGTGTGTAGCTTGGGTCATGGTCATATTGTCGCAAATTGCAGCGCTAGCAGTGAGAACGCCATTTAAAAACCTGATTCAGTTGTGCGGGAGGGATACCAGACGCGAAGGACGCAAACATAATTCAGAAAAAATACTGAAATTAAAGGGCATGAATTTTCAAGCCAAAGTGAACGCTGCCGCTTTTATTTTTTTAATTTTCTTTCGCGTCCTTCGCGCAACCTTAGCGCCCTTCACATCCAAAAACCCCCTCAATTCGACCTCGACCCAGCCAAGCCCCAAAATCCAAACAAAAAAGCCACCCGAAGGTGGCTGATTGGAAGTCATCCGAAGGTGACTTCTTGACGCTACGTGTCAATTACTTCTTGACGCTACGTGTCAATTATTTGTTAGTACGGGTACCAACAACTTCGATCTCTACACGGCGGTTTTTGGTCTTGCCGTCTTTGGTCTTGTTGTCAGCAACTGGCTGCTTCTCGCCTTTGCCTTCGGTGTAAACGCGGTTCTTTTCCACGCCTTTGCTGGTCAAATATGCTTTGACAGCCTCTGAACGGCGAACCGACAGAGCTTGGTTAGCTGCGTCGCTACCGTCGCTGTCGGTGTGACCCACAGCAATGATGACTTCGAGGTTAATGTCTTTGATCTTGCCAACCAGGTCGTCCAGTTTGGCTTTGCCTTCTGGCTTGATGACGGACTTATTCACGTCAAAGAATGCATCGGCAGCGTAAGTTACCTTGGTGGCTGCTGGTGGCTGAGGAGCTGCTGGAGCTGGTGCAGCAGCGGCAGGCGCTGGAGCTGCGCTTGGAGCAACAGGGGCAGCTGCGGCCGGTGCTGGAGCAGCGGCTGGAGCAGCAATAGCGCCATCGCAACCCTTAGCAGCAGTAGCTGGGGTCCAGTTGGCATCACGCCAGCAAAGGGTGCCGTCGCCGTTTTTCCACTGCATGTTGCCGTGGGCGTTGCGCCAGTTGTCTGAATTGGTGGTTGAGCCAGCCGCGAAAGCAGTACCTGCCAATGCGACGGATGCAAACAACACTGCTACTTTATTTAGTTTCTTCATGTTCATCCTCAAAATTGATACCGCAGCGCGAGCTGCACGAAGGCGAGTTTCTTGCCAGATACAAATTAACTCGTAGACTGATTGTGCCACAGCCAGCGGCTGCTTCCAAATTTGCAGTTACAAGTGGCCTAGAGGGTACTTCGGTGTTGCATACGCGCTACACATTCGCTTTGAGGGTAGAGAGCGTGCATCAAGCAAGGCAGACACATTGAGTCATCCTATGCTGCGGTCTTCGGCCATTTTGAGCCGCCATGTTGACCAACCTATCCTACATTTTGAAGCCCAAAAGACCGCTAAAATCAATTAGTTTTGCCCCGCATGCCTCGCTTGTGGAGCATGTTGTAGTTCTAGCCCCTGCCTTCAAGACTGCCTTAGATGACCCAATTCGCCAAAGAAACCCTGCCCATCAGTCTAGAAGAGGAAATGCGACGCAGCTACCTTGACTACGCCATGAGCGTGATTGTGGGTCGCGCCCTGCCTGATGCGCGTGACGGTTTAAAGCCGGTTCACCGCCGCGTGCTGTTTGCGATGCATGAGCTCAATAACGACTACAACCGCCCCTATAAGAAGTCCGCGCGTATCGTGGGCGATGTGATCGGTAAGTACCACCCGCACGGCGATACAGCGGTGTACGACACCATCGTGCGCATGGCGCAAGATTTTTCGCTGCGCCACATGCTGGTCGACGGTCAAGGCAACTTCGGTTCGGTGGACGGTGACAACCCGGCGGCGATGCGCTACACCGAAATCCGCTTGGCCAAGATTGCCCATGAGGTACTTGCTGATCTGGACAAAGAAACGGTCGATTTCGGCCCTAACTACGATGGCAGCGAAAAAGAGCCATTGGTCATGCCTACGCGCCTGCCTAACCTGCTGGTTAACGGTTCTACAGGCATTGCTGTCGGTATGGCTACCAATATTCCGCCGCACAACTTGAACGAAGTGGTCGACGCCTGCCTGCACCTGCTCAAAAACCCAGACGCGACGGTTGACGACTTGATAGAGATCATTCCGGCACCCGACTTTCCCACTGCGGGCATTATTTATGGCCTCACTGGTGTGCGCGATGGCTACCGCACAGGCCGTGGCCGTGTGGTGATGCGTGCCAAAGTGCACTTTGAAGACATCGACAAAGGCAACCGCCAGTCCATCATCGTGGACGAGCTGCCCTACCAAGTCAATAAAAAGACTCTGCAAGAGCGCATGGCGGAGCTGGTGCACGAGAAGAAAATCGAAGGCATCTCACACATTCAGGACGAGTCTGACAAGTCCGGCATGCGCTTGGTGATCGAGCTCAAGCGCGGCGAAGTGCCCGAGGTGGTGCTTAACAACCTTTACAAACAGACGCAACTCCAAGACACCTTCGGCATCAACATGGTGGCGCTGATCGACGGTCAGCCCAAACTGTGCAATTTGCTTGATTTGGTGGAAGTATTTTTAAGCCATCGCCGCGAAGTCGTCACGCGCCGCACCGTGTTTGAACTGCGCAAAGCGCGTGACCGTGGCCACTTGCTCGAAGGCTTGGCTGTGGCGCTGGCCAACATTGACGAGTTCATTCGCATCATCCGCAACGCCCCTACGCCTCCAGTGGCTAAGGCTGAGCTGATGAGCAAGGTCTGGGATTCGAAAATTGTCAAAGAAATGCTCACCCGCACCCGTGCTGATGGTAGCGCGGTCAACGCCGACGACTATCGCCCTAACGGAATGGAGCGCGAGTTTGGCATGCAAAAAGACGGGTTGTACCGTTTAAGCGAAGCGCAGACCACCGAAATTTTAAACATGCGCTTGCAGCGCTTGACGGGTCTTGAGCAAGACAAGATCGTGCTCGAGTACAAAGAAGTGATGTCGGTCATTGAAGACCTGCTAGACATTTTATCCAAACCAGAGCGCGTCTCGGTCATCATTGCAGACGAGTTGCTCGCTATCAAAACCGAGTTTGGCCAAACCAAACTGGGCGCGCGCCGCAGCGTGATTGAGCACAACGCCCAAGACATGTCGACCGAGGACTTGATCACGCCCACCGACATGGTAGTAACGCTCAGCCACTCTGGCTATATCAAGAGCCAGCCTTTGTCTGAATACCGCGCACAAAAACGCGGCGGTCGCGGCAAGCAAGCTACGCAAACCAAAGAAGACGACTGGATTGACCAGCTCTTCATCGCCAACACCCACGACTACTTACTCTGCTTTAGCAACCGTGGCCGCATGTACTGGCTCAAGGTGTGGGAAGTGCCTGCAGGTACGCGCGGATCGCGCGGTAGGCCGATTGTTAACATGTTCCCGCTGCAAGAAGGCGAAAAAATCAACGTCGTACTGGCCCTTACCGGCGAGAACCGCAGCTTTCCTGCCGATCATTTCGTCTTTATGGCCACCCGCATGGGCACGGTCAAGAAAACGCCGCTAGAAGACTTTAACAACCCACGCAAAGGCGGCATCATTGCCGTTGACTTGGACGATGGCGATGTTTTGATTGGCGCAGCCATTACGGATGGCAAACACGACGTGATGCTCTTTAGCGACGGTGGCAAGGCCGTGCGATTTGACGAAGACGATGTGCGCGCCGTAGGCCGCACTGCACGCGGCGTGCGCGGCATGACGCTAGACGAAGGCCAAAGCGTGATCGCCATGCTAGTGGCCGAAGACGAGCTGCAAAGCGTGCTCACCGC
>JANPDG010000215.1:0-1758 GCA_031431335.1 Polaromonas sp.
GAGTAGGCGGCCCCAAGCCGCCACGGAGGACAGCCGCGTAGCCGACCACACCCAACGCCAAGGCGTGCCGAGGAACCCACAGCACACAGCCCTCAACCCAAAGCACCCAACGTCGATCCTACAGAAATAATCAGCAACCCAATTACTCATAAATATATAGCAAACTATTTAATATCGGCGTCGGAAAAGTGCTATATTTTCCTCCTAAAACCGATCATCCAACATGCCTATCATCTCGCCCAGTACGCATACCCCGGTGATAAGCACCTCTACAGTCTGAGACAATCGCTGCATGGATATAGCTAACCTCATTCAAACCGTTCTCATCTACGCACTGCCGGTGCTATTTGCCATCACCGTGCACGAGGCCGCCCACGGCTATGCTGCGCGCTACTTTGGCGACAACACAGCCTACTCGCTCGGGCGCATAACGCTTAACCCCATCAAACACATTGACCCGATTGGCACGATTGCCATGCCGCTACTGCTGTACTTTGCTACGTCAGGCACGTTTTTGTTTGGTTATGCCAAGCCGGTACCTGTGCGCTTTGGCAATCTGCGCAACCCTAAGCGCGACATGATTTGGGTGGCGCTGGCGGGGCCGGGGGTGAATTTGATTCAGGCGGTGCTTTGGGGCGTCTTGTTTTATCTGGTGTTGGGCGCAGGTATCAATGAGCGCTTTTTTATCGAGATGTGCAAAGCGGGCATGCTGGTCAACGTGGTGATGTTTGTGTTTAACCTTTTTCCGCTACCTCCGCTCGATGGTGGTCGTATTTTGGTGGGGCTGCTGCCCTACCGCCAGGCCGAGCTGGTCAGCCGGGTAGAGCCTTACGGTTTTTTTATAGTCATGGGTTTGGTTATCGCGGGCGTTTTAGGCCAAATATGGATGAAACCCCTCATGAGCCTGACCTACGGCTTGATTGAAATCGTACTCACCCCCTTGAGCATGCTGGTAAGGTAAAAACAAAAAATGACACCAGTAAAAGAGAGAGTTTTATCCGGCATGCGCGCCACTGGCGCGCTGCACTTGGGCCACTACCACGGCGCGTTGAAAAACTGGGTGCGTTTGCAGTCAGAGATGGAGTGTTTTTACTTCGTGGCCGACTGGCACGCGCTGACCACCCACTACGAAAACCGCGAAGTCATTGAGCAAAATGCGTATGAGATGGTGATTGACTGGCTGGCTGCGGGGCTAGATCCCAACCAATGCACCATCTTTTTGCAAAGCCGCCTGCCCGAGCATGCCGAGCTGTTCACCCTGCTGGCCATGGGCACGCCCATTAGCTGGCTAGAGCGCGTGCCCACCTACAAAGACCAGCAGCTGCAGCTCAAAGACAAAGACCTGTCGACCTATGGATTTTTGGGCTACCCACTGCTGCAGGCCGCAGACATACTGATCTACCGCGCCAACTACGTGCCGGTGGGCGAAGACCAATCAAGCCATGTAGAGCTGACCCGCGAAACCGCCCGCCGTTTCAACGACCTGTACGGCCGCCGGGGCGACGATGCAGCCAAAACAGCTGCGCTACTGGCCACGCTACCCAAAGAAGACGCGCGTTACATCAACAGCATGGCCAAAAAACGCCAAGAACTGGGCGACGAGACCGTGTTGCTCAAACTGCCTGGATTTTTAGCTAAATTCCCCGCTCTGACCGACGACGAGCGCGCTTTGCTCACGTCCCATGTCAGCGGCAAAGGCAAAACCGTGCTGATTGAACCGCAAGTGCTGCTGTCTAACGCCAGCAAGCTGCCCGGCTT
>JANPDG010000216.1:0-25178 GCA_031431335.1 Polaromonas sp.
ATCTAAACCCAGCAAAACCGCCAAAATAGCTGAAACAGATGCATTGCGCGCCTTGGCTGCGCTTGCACAGGCGCAGCGCCTGCGCACCTTTCGCGCTCTGGTAGTGGCGGGCAGTGACGGGCTGACGCCCAGTGCCATCGCTGCATTGTTGGACATTGCGCCCAGCGCACTGTCGTTTCATCTGAAAGAGCTGTCGCACAGTGGCTTGGTGCATGTAGAGCCGCTGGGCCGTAATTTGATTTACCGTGCTAACTTTGCGCAAATGACCTCGCTGCTAGCGTACCTCACGCAGCACTGCTGCGCCGCTCAAATAGCGACCCAAAGCTTGCCGTGCGCAGCCGATCTGGCTGCGACACCTTGCTGTTAATACAAGTTCGGACAACTTATTTACTATGTAATTAATAGCAAACTATTGAATATCCACGTCGGAAAAGTGCCAAATTTTCTTCCAAAGCAACCCTAACTACTATGACTACACCACTCAACGTGCTATTTCTGTGCACCCACAACTCCGCCCGCAGCATTTTGGCCGAAGCATTAATCAACCATCTAGGTCAGGGCAAATTCAAAGGCTTCTCTGCTGGCAGTAGCCCGCGAGATAACCAGCAGCCTAACCCGCTAGGCCTCCAGGTGCTGCGGGACGTAGGCATATCCACCGATGGCCTGCGCAGTAAAAGTTGGGACGACTTTGCCTTACCCGACGCACCGCAGATGGATCTCATCATCACGGTGTGCGACAACGCCGCAGGCGAGGTATGTCCGTTTTGGCCAGGCCAGCCCGCCTCCGCCCATTGGAGCTACGCTGACCCTAGCGCTGGCGACGCCAGTGATGCAGACAAACTGCTTGCGTTCAAGCAAACTCTGCTGGCTATTAAACGCCGCATCGAGTTATTTATTAGTCTGCCACCGGAGAAACTGCAAGCAGTCGCTTTGCAGACTAGCGCCAGAGGACTAGCACAATCATGAAAGCTTCTAGGTCATTTACCAAAGCAATGCAAGCTGTTGTGGCACGCAGATTTCTACCCGGCTCATTAATTACCAGTGTTGGCGCTTATTGCTACGCATTGCAAAACGGATTAAATGCTGAGACTGCTGTACTGGCTGTGGGTATCGCCACTTTTCTTCTAGCACTAATGCTAGAGCGCCTGATGCCGTTTCGCGCAGAGTGGAACCTATCGCTTAGTGACACGATGACCGACTGGTCGAGCTTTGCCATACTGGCCGCTGCTAGCGAGCCGCTACTAAAGGCAACGATGGCGTTGACCGTCGTAGCCGTGTACGGACACAGCGCAGGTGCAGGCTTATGGTTCGCTAGCGCCCTTCCCTTACCAGTACAGATTACTGTCGCCACGCTGATGATAGAGCTAGGTAAATATGCCTCACACCGCTGGCACCATGCCAGCCCTGCGCTGTGGTGGCTACATGCGCTGCACCACGGTAGCCAGCGCCTAGTAGCGGTAAATAATTTTCGATACCACCCGCTTAACTATGCTATCAACCAAGCACTAAGTATGCTGCCCCTCATGCTGCTAGGTGCGCCGGCTGAAGTGTTATTAGGTTACCTGGCAGTTACTCAACCTATCGTCATGATGCAGCATGCCAATATCGACCTGCGCAGTGGCTGGCTCAACGCCATCTTCAGCACGCCCGAAGTTCACCGCTGGCACCACTCCACTGTGCGCAGCGAGGGAGATCGCAACTTTGGCAACGCTCTGCTGGTATGGGACCACGTGTTTGGCACCTACAAAGCAGTAGCGCACGCTACAGATGCACCCGCCACCATTGGGCTGTATGCGCCGTCTAGCTATCCTGCGCAGGCAGGCTACTTTGCACAACTGCTGTCAATGTTTAGCCCCCGCTGCTGCAAGGCAGGCGCTGCATGAGTCTGGCCGCACAAGCTCAGTACAGCCTGTTTCAAAAAGCCCTCGCTGAATGCCTAGGCACCGCCATGCTGCTGTGCGCCGTGATCGGCTCAGGCATCATGGCCGAACGGCTCAGTGGCGGCAACGCAGGTGTGGCACTGCTGGCCAACACACTGGCCACAGTGTTTGCACTGTTCGTACTGATTGAAATACTTGGCCCGGTTAGCGGCGCTCACTTTAACCCGTTGGTGACCGTGTTGTTCATTAAAAAACAGCACTTTCCCGACGTGAATATTAGCAAGTTAGCTATTATTTATATAGCATATCAATGCATCGGTGCAGTGCTGGGCGCGTGGCTGGCCAATGCCATGTTTGATCTGAGCGTGTTGCAAACCAGCGCCAAGCTGCGCGGCGGCTGGGGACAGTGGCTGGCCGAAGCCGTGGCCACAGCAGGTTTGATCTTCGTGATTGCGCGCTCAGGCGCTGCCAACGTGCATGCCAAAGCCAGCGCGCTGGTAGCTTGCTATATCGGCGCAGCCTACTGGTTCACCGCCAGCACCTCGTTTGCTAACCCTGCCGCCGTGTTGGGCCGCATGCTCAGCGACAGCTTTGCAGGCATCGCGCCTGCGAGTGCGCTAGGGTTTGTGGCAGCGCAGTGCGTGGGCGCGGTGGTGGGTTGGGGTGCAAACAAAGCGCTAACACCTCATCTGAAATAGCCACTCCTGCCCCGTTTACTCACTCCAATGAACCACCATGTCCCGCCTACGCACCCTCACCCGCCCCACCCTGCTACCCGCACTTCAACCGCAATTCGCGCAGTACGGAAAAGAACAAACATTAGCGCAAACGCTAGACCCCACAGGTCACGCACCGCGCATCTTGCTGTTGTACGGCTCCTTGCGTCCGCGTTCATTTTCACGTTTGGCCACCGAAGAGGCAGCCCGCCTACTGCAGTTCTTTGGCGCTGAAACCCGCATTTTTGACCCGTCAGACCTGCCCCTGCCCGACCAAATAGCCAATGACGATCACCCTGCCGTGGCCGAGCTGCGCGAACTGTCGCTGTGGTCAGAGGGCCAAGTGTGGTGCAGCCCCGAGCGGCATGGCGCCATCACTGCGGTGATGAAAGCGCAGATCGACCACTTGCCACTGTCCATGGGCGCGCTGCGCCCCACGCAGGGCCGCACGCTGGCGGTGATGCAGGTCAGCGGCGGGTCACAGTCGTTTAATGCTGTCAACACCATGCGCCTACTGGGCCGCTGGATGCGCATGGTAACTATTCCTAACCAAAGCAGTGTGGCCATGGCGTACAAAGAATTTAACGACCAAGACCGCATGCGCTCCAGCAGCTACTACGACCGCATTGTGGACACTATGGAAGAGCTGGTGCGCTTTACCGTGCTGCTGCGCGGGCACACCGACATGCTGACTGACCGCTATTCAGAGCGCGTGGAAGACCAGCTGAAAGCAGCGCGCGCTGCTGCAGTGCAAGCAGCGGCAGTGGCCAGCGGGGCGGTGAAGGCTTAAGTTACAAGGTTATTTAGCGAGTGTGGATAATTAAGCAACGCATGTTTAAATATTTCGAATCTCTCATCCACAACATCTCCACCCCCTCCGAGGCTTCAAGCAGCGGCCCACCGGCGGGCTTAGTAGCTTTTTATTGGCACTTTGTCCGCCAAACACGCGGCTTGTATACGCTAATGCTGGTCACTGGCCTAGGTGTGGCGCTAGTAGACACGTTGATCCCTGTATTCATTGGCCGCATGGTCGGACTGATGACGTCCAGCGAGCCAGCCGTCGCACTGCAACAGCAAGGGCCATTGCTGCTGGGTATTGCGCTGGTAATTGTGTTTTTAAAACCGGCACTGGTGCTGCTAGACAGCATGGTGCGCAACAACGCGGTGATTGCGGGGGCGACAACGCTGATTCGCTGGCAAAGCCACTGGCATGTTGTGAGGCAAAGCGGGCCGTTTTTTCAAAACGACTTTGCCGGGCGTATTGCCAACCGCGTGATGAACACCGCCAACGCACTGCGCGAGAGCGTGGTGGCCACCGTGCGCGCGGTGTGGTACATCGTGGTGTACGGTATCAGCGCCCTGTCGCTGATGCTAATTTTCAACTGGCGACTCGCTCTGCCTATGGTGTGTTGGCTAGTGGGGTATATGTTTTTCTTGCGCTATTTTGTGCCGCGCATGCGCGACCTCTCCCGCGTGAGCAGCGAAGCGCGCTCCCTGGTCATGGGCCGCGTAGTGGACAGCTACACCAACATCATGACAGTCAAGCTGTTTTCGCGCGCCAAAGACGAGGATCAATATGTGCGCGCCGCCATCGACGAGCACCGAGGCAAGATAGCCGCTCACATGCGCATGACCACACGCTTTATGTTCACGTTGAATGTACTCAACGTGCTGCTATTGGTAGGTACCGCAGGCACCAGCCTGTGGCTGTGGCAAGCTGGGCAAATCACCCCAGCAGTGGTGGCCACCTGCCTACCGCTGGTATGGCAAATTGCCAATATGGCGGGCTGGGTGAGCTGGGAAGTCTCAGGTATTTTTGAAAACGTAGGAGTGGTGCAAGAAGGCATTCAAACCATTGCCGTGCCACACACGCTGGTCGACGCCAGCAATGCAACCGAATTAACCGTGCCGCACGGCGACATTCAATTTAGCAACGTAAGTTTTAGCTACGGCCAAGCCGCCAGCGGCGGGCGCAGTGTGTTGCAAGATTTGCACCTGCACATCAAACCCGGTGAGCGCGTAGGCTTAGTGGGCCGCTCGGGTGCTGGTAAATCTACTCTGGTGAACTTGCTACTGCGTTTTTATGACGTGGAAAGCGGCAGCATCAGTATCGACGGTCAAGACCTGCGCGGCGTCACGCAAGAAAGCCTGCGCGCCGCCATTGGCATGGTGACGCAAGACACATCGCTCTTGCACCGCTCAATTGCTGCCAATATTCGCTACGGCCACCCCACAGCCACCGACGCGCAAGTGCAATTGGCTGCAGAGCAAGCCCATGCGCACCCGTTCATTGCTGAGCTACGCGACTGGACGGGCCGCACCGGCTACGAGGCCCATGCAGGGGAGCGCGGTGTCAAGCTATCTGGCGGCCAGCGCCAGCGCGTGGCTTTGGCACGGGTGATTTTGAAGGATGCACCCATTTTGATTTTGGACGAAGCCACCTCCGCACTTGACAGCGAAATAGAAGCAGCAATTCAAGAGCAACTGGTCACCTTGATGCAAGGCAAAACAGTGATTGCCATAGCCCACCGCTTAAGCACCATCGCCCGCATGGACCGCCTAGTGGTAATGGACGCAGGCCGCATCGTAGAGCAAGGCACGCACCATGAGCTGCTGGCGCTGGGTGGGCAATATGCCAAGCTGTGGCAGCGCCAGTCGGGTGGGTTTTTGGCGGACGCCTTGGAATAGGGTTCTGTCTGGTTCAGGCTCTGGCTTCACGGGATCAGGCCGTCGGTGCTGCTTCAGCTACGCGGCTGTACCCCGTTGCGGCTTATGGCCGCTGCCTCCTTTACGCCGCTACGCTGAAGCAGCACCGACGGCCTGATCTCGCGAGGTGGTGGGTATTCAAATGCCGTATGTTCACCATGGTCACTGCCCCGGCGCTTGGGTTGTGAGCAGCGCAGCGACATCAAGGAGGAGTCGCCGGCTCTAGGCCGGCACGGGGGACAGTCGCGGAGCTAATCACAACCCAAGCGCCGGGGCGTACACAAACACAAAAGCTCAATGCTGATGCCCATGCTCACCATGCACATGCTGGTGGGTAATCTCTTCTTCAGTGGCAGCGCGCACCGACAGCACTTTGAGTTCAAAGCGAATATCTTTGCCCGCCAGCGGATGGTTAGCGTCCATGTACACCGTATCACCTTTGATCTTCATCACGGTAAACACTTGCACGCTGCCGTCATCGCCTCGGCCTTCCAGCTGACCACCCAGCTTCACGCCCGGTGGAAACTGCTTTTTAGGCAAAGTGCGCAGCAGCGCTTCGTCGTACACACCAAAGGCATCTGCGGCAGACAGATTCAAAGTCACAGCGTAACCCGCTTCTTTACCATCTAATGCTTCTTCAATTTTAGGCAGCGTATTGCCGTAGCCACCATGCAGATATACAGCCGGCTTGCCACTGTTCTCGATGACTTTACCGCTAGCCTCGGTGAGCTTAAATTGCATGGTGACGGCGGAGTTTTTTTCGATTTTCATGGTTTTGACTTTGAATAAAAAAGGGGCAGTGGCTAAGTGGTGTAATTATCCCGCCTTAATCACATCCGCCATCCGCTGCGCGCAGCTTCTCGCCTGCGCCAAGTCGCGAGCCTCTACCATCACGCGTACGAGTGACTCGGTGCCGCTGGGGCGGATCAGGACGCGGCCGGTGTTGCCTAGCTCGGCTTCTACGATTTTCACCATCGCGTCTAGCGCGGCAGACTTCCACACTTGGCCGGGTTGGAGGCGTATGTTGATGAGCTCTTGGGGGAACAATGTGAGGCCGTCCAAGATTTGTGCAATGGTTTTGCCGCTGCGCTGCACTGCTTGTAGCACCTGCAGCGCGCTGATGATGCCGTCGCCGGTGGTGTGCTTGTCCAGCGCCAGCAGGTGGCCCGAGCCTTCGCCGCCCAACAACCAGCCGCGCTTTTCTAGCTCTTCTAGCACGTAGCGGTCGCCTACTTTGGCGCGCACCAGCTCCACGCCGCGTGCTTTGAGGGCCAGCTCTACGGCCATATTGGTCATCAGCGTGCCTACAGCGCCAGGCACTTTGTCGCCGCGCTCCAAGCGCTCGGTCACCATCATGTACAGCACCTCGTCGCCGTTGAATAAACGGCCTTGTGCGTCGACAAACTGCAGGCGATCAGCATCGCCGTCTAAAGCGATACCGTAATGGGCTTTGTTGGCTTTGACTGCTAGCACCAAGGCCTCTGGGTGAGTCGCGCCTACACCGTCGTTGATATTCAGGCCATCGGGCGCGCAGCCAATGGCGATCACCTCGGCGCCCAGCTCGTGGAAGACTTTGGGTGCAATATGGTAGGCCGCGCCGTGCGCTGCGTCGACCACAATTTTCAGGCCCTTGAGCGTCAGGTCGGTGGCGAAGGTGCTTTTGGCAAACTCAATATAGCGGCCTGCTGCGTCGTCCAAGCGGCGGGTTTTGCCCAGTTGAGCACTGCTGGCCCAGACGGGCGCATCTTTCAGGGCCAGCTCAACGGCCTCTTCCCATGCGTCGTCCAACTTGGTACCTTGCGCACTGAAAAACTTGATGCCGTTGTCGGCAAACGCATTGTGACTGGCACTGATCACCACACCCAAGTTAGCGCGCATCGCGCGGGTCAAATACGCCACGCCGGGTGTGGGCAAGGGGCCGAGCAAGATCACGTCGACACCTGCGGAGTTAAAGCCGCTTTCTAACGCGCTCTCGAGCATGTAGCCCGAGATACGGGTGTCTTTACCAATGACCACGGTGGGTTTGTTATCTGGGTGAGCTTGGCGCAGTACGCGGCCCACCGCGTGGGCCAGCTTGAGCACAAAATCGGGCGTGATGGGGGCTACGCCCACCGTGCCGCGAATGCCGTCGGTGCCGAAATATTGTCTCGCCATGGTTTAGTAGATCCTGTTTATTATTCTGCTGGTTAATTTTGGCTATTTTAGAGCCCTAGCAAGCGCCGGGTAGATACCCCTAATCCCCCAATTGCACCGCCTGCCATACCGCCAGCGCCTGCGCAGTCTCGCGTACATCGTGCACGCGAACCACATTGGCACCACGCTGCACCGCCAGCAAGGCTGCGGCCACGCTGGGCACCATACGGTCAGGCGCGTCCAGCCCCGTGACTGCGCCCAGCGACGACTTGCGTGACCAACCAGCCACCAGCGGGTAGCCCAAGCTCAGCAGCTCACGCTGGCGCGCCAGCAGCGCAAAATTTTGCGCCACAGTTTTGCCAAACCCAATTCCCGGATCTATCGCAATATGTGTGTTCTTGGAAGATTTTAGGGCACTTTTCCGACGTGGATATTCAATAGTTTGCTCTATAAATAATAGCAATTCACTCTTCACAGCCTGCAGCACATCTGCGCAATCCATAGGCGCGGTTTGCATAGTTTGGGGGTTGCGGTGCATGTGCATCAACAGCAAACCGCAGCCAGGGTAGGCGGCCACCGCGTCTTGCGCTCCGCTTTGGCGCAGCGCCCAAATATCGTTGATGATGTCCACGCCCAGCTCCAGCGCCGCTTGCATGACGCTGCTCTTATAAGTGTCGACCGACACTGGCACACCCAGCTGGACCGCTGCCTGCAGCACCGGCAGCACCCGCTGCAGCTCTACATCCAGTGGCAGCGGCTGCGCACCGGGGCGCGACGACTCGCCGCCAATGTCCAAGATATGCGCGCCGTCTTTAACCAGCTGTTCGCAATGCGCTATGGCAGCACGGCTGCTGGCGTGCTGCCCGCCGTCTGAGAACGAGTCAGGTGTGACGTTAACAATGCCCATGATCTTGGGCTGCGCCAAGTCGATGGTGAAGCGGGTGGTGTGCCAATGCATGGGGTAATTGTAGGAGCCACAAAAAAACGCAGCCTAGGCTGCGTTTTTAAAGAATGGCTTGTGGTTATCAGGCCGCTGTGGGCGCCGGATTGGTCACCACGGGTGCGCCGCCTGAGCCACTGTCGCCGCCGCCTGCGGGCGGCACGCGCGGAGTCCAGTCTTTGGGGGCTGACGGCGGCCTACCGGCCATGATGTCGTCTAGCTGGCTCATGTCGATGGTCTCCCACTCGAGCAGGGCTTTGGCCATGGCGTGCATTTTGTCGCTGTTGTCTTCAATCAGCTTGCGCGCTAGGGCATATTGGCTGTCTATAATTTTACGCACCTCAGTGTCCACCTTTTGCATGGTCGACTCGCTCATGTTGGTGGTTTTGGTGACGCTGCGGCCTAAAAACACTTCGCCTTCGTTCTCAGCGTACACCATCGGACCCAGGGCCTCGGTCATGCCGTAGCGGGTCACCATGTCGCGCGCAATCGAGGTAGCGCGCTCAAAGTCGTTGCTGGCGCCAGTGGTCATTTGGTTCATGAACACCTCTTCGGCAATCCGTCCACCAAACAGCATGGCAATTTGACTGAGCATGAACTCTATGACATAGCTGTAGCGTTCTTGCGAAGGCAGTCTCATCGTCACGCCCAGCGCGCGGCCACGCGGGATCACAGTCACTTTATGCACTGGGTCGCACTTAGGCAGCAAGCGGCCAATCAGGGCATGGCCTGACTCGTGGTAGGCCGTGTTGCGGCGCTCTTCCTCGGGCATGATCATGCTCTTGCGCTCAGGGCCCATCAAAATTTTGTCTTTGGCTTTTTCAAAGTCTTGCATCTCCACCACGCGGGCGCTGCGGCGTGCGGCCATCAGGGCGGCTTCGTTGCACAGGTTGGCCAAGTCAGCACCGCTCATGCCGGGCGTACCGCGTGCAATGATATTGGCGCTCACGTCTTGGCCGAGTGGCACTTTGCGCATGTGCACATTCAAAATCTGCTCACGGCCACGAATATCAGGCAGCGTCACATACACTTGGCGGTCAAAACGGCCTGGGCGCAGCAGTGCGGCGTCCAAAATGTCGGGGCGGTTGGTGGCAGCCACCACAATCACGCCCACATTGGTTTCAAAGCCGTCCATCTCGACGAGCATTTGGTTCAGCGTTTGCTCGCGCTCGTCGTTACCGCCGCCCAAACCTGCACCACGTTGGCGGCCTACAGCGTCGATCTCGTCGATAAAAATAATGCACGGTGCATTCTTTTTGGCGTTGTCAAACATGTCGCGCACACGAGACGCGCCCACACCGACAAACATTTCAACAAAGTCTGAACCAGAAATCGAGAAGAAAGGCACCTTGGCCTCGCCTGCGATCGACTTGGCTAACAACGTTTTACCGGTGCCCGGAGGGCCCACCAGCAGCAAGCCGCGCGGAATGCGGCCGCCCAGCTTTTGAAAGCGCGCAGGGTCTTTCAAAAAGTCCACGACCTCTTTGACTTCTTCTTTCGCTTCGTCGCAGCCAGCTACGTCGGCAAATGTCACGGTATTGGTGTTTTCGTCCAGCAGCCTGGCTTTGGACTTGCCAAAGCTAAACGCCCCGCCTTTGCCACCGCCCTGCATTTGGCGCATAAAGTACACCCACACGCCAATCAGCAGCAACATAGGGCCCCAGCTGATCAAAATGGTCATCAGCAGTGACTGCTCTTCGCGGCCTTTGACATCAAACTTCACGCCGTTGGCAATCAGGTCGCCCACCAGGCCGCGGTCAAGGTAGGTCGCGTTCACGCGGATTTTTTTGCCTTCGGTGGTGATGGCCACAATCTCGCCACCCGCAGTGCCTTCGGGCACCATGGCCTCTTTGATGCGCTTGGCCCGAACTTCCTCTAAAAACTCAGAGTACGGCATGCTCGCGCTACCGCCCGCGCTCTTGCCCTCAAACTGCTTGAAAACCGTAAACAGCACAAGTGCAATTACCAACCACACCGCAACTTTAGAAAACCATTGGTTATTGTTCAAAACAAACGCTCCGCGAGCCAAAGGGCCCAATGCATGACACAGATATGACCTATTTTAGGCTTTTCAAGCCGGGTTTAGACCGTTTTTGGGGTTAACAAGGACTTGTATAGGGCTATTTAAGGTTTAGCTACGCTCAGGCGTCAATGTTTTCAGCCCCATTCCCACCAAAAACGTTTCTGACGATTTGTCGCGGCTGGACTTGGGTTTGAGGGGTTTGACGACTTTGAAGGTGGCCCTGAAGAGCTTGACCAGCGGGTCGTAGGCCGCGCCGTGGAACAGTTTCACGACCAGCGCGCCTTCGGGTTTGAGCTGATTTTGGGCAAAGTCCACGGCCAGCTCGATCAGCTCGATGATGCGGGCAGCGTCGGCAGACGCGATGCCTGACAGGTTGGGCGCGATATCACTGACCACCACGTCGACCAAGCGCGGCTTGGCTGCAGGCTCTGCCATATCACCGATGTCGTTTTTGGAAGAAAATTCGGCACTTTTCCGACGTGGATGTTGAATAGTTTGCTCTACTTTTGATAGTAATTCATCCAATGTGGCCTGCGCCGTAAAGTCGCCAAGGATGAACTCAACGCCTTCAATCGGCTCCATGGGCAAGATGTCCAGCGCAATGATCGAGCCGTTGAGCGCGCCCACGGCTGCGCCTGTGGGCGAGAGGCGGCGGCGCACATACTGGCTCCACGCGCCGGGCGTGCTGCCCAGGTCAACCACTACATGTCCAGGCTTGATGAGCTTAAAAGTCTCGTCAATCTCTTTGAGCTTGTAAGCCGCACGGGCACGAAAGCCGTCGATCTTGGCTTGCTTGACGTAGGGGTCGTTCACATGGTCGTTGAGCCATGATTTATTGACCTTTTTGGATTGGGTTTTAATCTTCATTGTTGCTTCTTTGCGGGACAGTCCAAAATGGTACCCCCCATTTTGCGCTGTCCCCAACTGATCAAAGGCTATTTAAGGGCTGTTTAGAGGTTGTTTAACGCAACATGACGGCATTAAAGACGATAATTGTCCCATGACCAGAATAGTACTCTCCATTCAAGACCGAAAAACCCACCGCGCAGACGCCCACCACCTTGACCCGGTGGTGATGATCGGCGGCGACGGCCTGACGCCCGCAGTGACCAAAGAAGTCGACCACGCCCTCAAAGCGCATGGCCTGATCAAAGTGCGCGTGCTGGGCGACGATCGCGAAGCACGCCTAGGCTACTACGACACCCTGGCCGACGAGCTGGGCGCAGCGCAAATCAACAGCATCGGCAAGCTGCTGGTGCTGTGGCGCCCCAAGGCAGACAAGGTCAAAGCCGTTGACGAAGACCGCATGGCCGGCCCCAAAGACGTCAAAATCTTGAAGTACGCCAGCCGAGGCGGCCAGCGCCCCGAAGTCAAAATCTTGCGCGTGCTGGGCAACCAGCGCCTCACGCGCGGCGGCACCGTCAAGCGGGCCAAGGTCAAACAAAAGTCTGTGAAAAAGTCTTCGCAGGGTTAAACCGGCTTTCATGCTGGGCCTTTGAATGCGGACTTCCGGACGCAAAGGGCGCAAAAGTAATACCGAAAATTGGGATAAGTATCGCAGTAACTACGCTGGCAGTCTTCAGACTTTTTGATGAATCCGATAAAGCCTTTATACGCCGCGCGTATTTGTGGGACAAATTAATTTTCGGCTGTTTTTTGGTATTCTTTTGCGTTCTCTGCGTAATTTTTGCGTCCTCTGCGTCCGGCAGTTCGGTATTAAAAACTCTCAGCGCAGTCACCTTTTTGAACTCACCATAAAAGTCAACACCTAAGCCCCATGACCAGCCCCACGACCAATCCGCTTTTAGACTTCACCGACCTCCCCCAATTCGCCACCATCGAGCCTGCACACGTAGCACCTGCTGTTGAAGCATTACTCAGCGAAGCCAACGCTGCGCTGGAAAAAGTCACCGCCCCAGAGTTCCCCGCCCAGTGGAAGGCTATGTCCACTGCACTGGATGTCGTCACCGAAAAACTCAGCCGCGCTTGGGGCGCTGTGAGCCACATGAACTCAGTGGTTGACACGCCCGAGCTGCGCGCTGCCTACAACGCATCGTTGCCCATCGTGACTGAGTTTTACACCCGCCTGGGCTCTGACGAGCGTTTGTACGCCAAGTACAAAGCGATGGACGTAGCCAGCCTGAACACCGAGCAAGCCAAGGCCCACAGCAACGCGATGCGCGGTTTTCAATTAGGCGGCGCAGACCTGATGGGCGCGGCCAAAGAGCGCTTTGCCGCCATTCAAGAGCGCCAAGCCGAGATAGGCCAAAAGTTCAGCGAAAACGCCTTGGACAGCACCGAGGCTTACCGCTATTACGCCACCCTCGATGAGCTGGTGGGTGTGCCTGCAGACGTGGTGCACACGGCACGCGAGGGAGCCCAAACTGAGCTCACTAAGGACGGCCAATCAGACGATGCCAAGCTGCACAAGCTAACGCTCAAAATGCCGTGTTACTTGCCCATCATGCAGTTCGCCACCAGCAGCGCGCTGCGCGAAAAACTCTACAAGGCCAACACCACCCGCGCCTCTGAGCTGTTTGAGGTGGATGGCAAGCCGCGCACTGAGTTTGACAACTCGCCCATCTTGCGCGAGATCTTGGCGCTGCGCCAAGAGGAGTCTGTGCTGCTGGGCTACGCTAATTTTGCGCAGGTGTCTGTGGTGCCCAAGATGGCCGATTCGCCCGAGCAGGTCATCACTTTTTTGCGCGATCTGGGCCAGCGCGCGCGGCCTTATGCACTCAAAGATGTAGCTGACTTGCGTGAATTTGCCGCTGAGCATTTGGCCCTCAAAGACCCGCAGCCTTGGGACTGGGCCTATATAGGCGAAAAGCTCAAAGAAGCGCGCTACAGCTTTAGTGAGCTTGAAGTGAAACAGTACTTCACCGCACCCAAAGTGCTGGCCGGTTTGTTCAAAATCATCGAAACACTGTTTAACGTGGCGATTGTGAAAGACACTGCGCCCGTGTGGAACGAGAAGGTGGAGTTTTACGCCTTGCAGCGCAAGGACGCAAGCGGGGCTGTCAAAACCATCGCCCAGTTCTACCTCGACCAGCCCGCCCGCACCGGCAAGCGCGGCGGCGCGTGGATGGACGATGTGCGCGCCCGCTGGCTGCGCCCCGACACGGGCGCGCTGCAAACGCCGATCGCGCACTTGGTGTGCAACTTTGCCGACGCAGTGGATGGCAAACCTGCCCTGCTCACACACGACGACGTCACCACGCTGTTCCACGAGTTTGGTCACGGCCTGCACCACATGCTCACACAGGTCAATGAGCGCGATGTAAGCGGCATCAGCGGCGTAGAGTGGGACGCGGTCGAGCTGCCCAGCCAGTTTATGGAAAACTTTTGCTGGGAGTGGGATGTGCTCAAACACATGACGGCCCATGTCGATACCGGCGCACCGCTGCCGCGCACCTTGTTTGACAAAATGCTGGCCGCCAAAAATTACCAAAGTGGCCTGCAGACTTTGCGCCAAGTCGAGTTTGCACTGTTTGACATGCTGCTGCACAAAGACACCTCTGCAGACGGCGGCGATGCTCTGCGAGTGCTTACACAAGTGCGCAGCGAGGTGGCCGTGCTGCCCGCGCCAGACTACAGCCGCACGCCGCATACTTTTAGTCACATTTTTTCGGGCGGGTACGCTGCGGGCTATTACAGTTACAAATGGGCCGAGCTGCTGTCTGCAGATGTGTACGGCGCATTTGAAGAAACGCCCCCCTCCGGCTCGCCAGAGGCCTCGCCATCGGCTAACATGGCGGCTGGACAACGCTACCTTAAAGAAATTTTGGAAGTCGGCGGTAGCCGGTCGGCCATGGACAGCTTTAAAGCGTTTAGAGGACGTGAACCTACGATCGATGCGCTGCTGCGCCACCAAGGCATGGCTGCCAAATTAAATGAGCCCCTAGCTCAAAGGAACTGAAGATGAAGACGATGACCACTCTGGCCGCTTGCGCCCTCACTGCTGTTGCACTCGGTGCGCTTTCTATGGGTGCACAAGCCCAGCAGCTGTACCGCATTGTCGGGCCAGATGGCCGCGTCACATTTTCAGACCAGCCCCCTGCAGTTGCCCCAGGCAGCAAAAATGCACCCGTCAAGGGCGGCGCAGCCGCTACAGGCTCTGGCGGAGCAACCGCCTCATCAGGCGCTGGCTTGCCCGCTGAGCTGCGCAGCATTGCCAGCAAATACCCCGTCACGCTCTACACCGGCAAGAACTGCGCTCCCTGCGGCACCGCCCGCAACATGCTGGCCGCACGCGGCGTGCCGTTCACCGAAAAAACCGTCGACAGCAACGATGACATCGAGTCGATGGGCCGCACCTTCAGCGATACCGTATTGCCCAGCGCCACCATTGGCGGTCAGCAGCTCAAAGGCTACTCCGACTCCGAGTGGACGCAATACCTGGACGCCGCAGGCTACCCCAAGTCATCCACCCTGCCCGCCAGCTACCGCAACCCAGCAGCCACCCCACTGGTAGCCAAAACCATCGCGCCTGCGCCCGCTCCAGTCGCTGCACCAGCACCCGCCCCAGTGGCCGTGCCAGACACCGCAGCCACGCCAGCCAACCCAGCTGGGATTAAGTTTTAAAAACAGTTTGCGAACTACAGTTTGCTATTATTAAAATAGCAAACTATTTAACATCCACGTCGGAAAACCCCTAAAAATCTTACCAACTCAGTGTTTTCACACCGCTGGCCGTGCCCAGCAAACACACCTGCGCTTTTTGCAGCGCAAACACGCCTACCGTCACCACACCTGGCCATTGGCTCACCTGCATTTCAAACGCCACCGGGTCTTTGATCTGCAAGCCCAGCACGTCAATGATGTGCTGACCGTTATCGGTCACCAGCGGTGCGCCGTCTTTTAAGCGCACGCTCGCAGCGCCGCCCATGGCCGCAAACTGGCGCACCAGCTGTTTGGCGGCCATCGGTATCACCTCGACGGGCAGGGGGAAAGCGCCCAACACGTTCACCAGCTTGCTCTCGTCTGCAATGCACACAAAGCGCTTGGCCATGGCGGCCACAATCTTCTCGCGGGTCAGCGCCGCACCGCCGCCCTTGACCATGTGCCCTGCGTGATCGATCTCGTCCGCGCCATCAATGTAGACCGACAGCTCGGTGACCTCGTTGCTGTCAAACACCTGGATACCCGCAGCCTTGAGCCGCTCGGTGGACGCTACAGAGCTGCTGACCGCACCTGCAATATCGTTTTTGATCGTAGCCAGCGCGTCGATAAATTTATTCACCGTAGAGCCCGTGCCTACGCCTACAATTTCACCTTTGACCACATACTGCAATGCGGCAAGGCCCACCTGGGTTTTGAGTTCGTCTTGTGTCATCCTCCTATTATGTCTTTGATCCCCTACAGCCTCGCGCGCCCTTTTTTATTTGGCCTCAACCCCGAAGCCGCCCACGACATCACTATGGGCAGCATCGCCCGCACCCAGTGCACGCCGCTTGCGCTGGCCTACACGCAGGCGCGGGTGGACGACCCGGTGACCGTGGCGGGCCTGAAGTTTCCTAACCGTGTGGGCCTAGCCGCTGGGCTGGACAAAAACGCCCGTTGCATCGATGGCCTGGGCGCGATGGGTTTTGGATTTGTCGAAGTAGGTACGGTCACGCCGCTGGCGCAGCCGGGCAACCCCAAGCCGCGCATGTTTCGTCTGCCTGCGCAAAACGCCTTGATCAACCGACTGGGCTTTAACAACGGCGGGCTGGACGCCTTTGTAGCCAATGTGAAGAAGTCACAATTTCATAGCAAACTATCCAATATCCACGTCGGAAAAATCCAAAATAATCTACCTAAAAATCACATGATATTAGGTTTGAACATCGGCAAAAATGCTGCCACCCCGATTGAAAATGCCACCAGCGATTACCTAACCTGCCTCACCGGTGTGTACCCGTATGCCGACTACATCACCGTTAACATCAGCTCGCCCAACACCAAAAACCTGCGTGCTTTGCAAAGCGACGAAGCGCTCGACGGCCTGCTGGGCGCACTGGCCGCGCGCCGCGCCGAGCTGGCAGACCAGCATGTAAAGTACAAACCCATTTTTTTGAAAATAGCGCCCGACTTAGACAGCGATCAAATCAAGGTGATTGCCGCCACGCTCAAGCACCACAAAATAGACGGCGTGATCGCCACCAACACGACGCTCAGCCGCGATGCGGTGAAAGGCCTGCCGCATGCGACCGAGGCTGGCGGCTTGAGCGGCGGCCCCGTGCTTGAGGCCAGCAACGAGGTGATTCGCCAGCTGCGCAAAGCCTTAGGCAAAACCTACCCCATCATTGGCGTGGGTGGGGTCATCACGGCGGCTGACGCGGTGAGCAAGATGCAAGCGGGAGCTGATTTGGTGCAAATCTACACCGGGCTAATTTACAGCGGCCCTGCGCTTGTCAAGGATGCGGCGATGGCACTAAAACGCAGCCGCGCAAACTAGTTATTGCGCCCTCAGGGGCTGCTGATTCTTATCAGCGGCCTTCTCTGCCAAACGCGCAGCTTTCAGTGCACGCGCACGCACTTCATATATCTTGCGCTTTATTTCATTTTCATCTTTGAGATTCGGAAAATTATGTACAGCGTTTTCTCGCATTGATAGCGGCTCGATTGATCTGGGCGCGCTATGAATCTGTATGCCCTGCCCAGGCATGTCACTAATACCTCGCTGCCGGCGATAGTCGGCGACGATTTTGGCAAGTTCTTCTGCATTGAGCTGCGCATGACGACCGCGCTCATCGTAGTTTTGTACTAGTAGCATCGTTTTGACAGTGAACACACCTCCCATCAACACAATGGCGTAAATAGGCATCCCCATAAACAGTGACGCCACACCATCGCCCACAGATTTTTGCGCGAAACCGTAGACAGGCAACATTGCTAGGGCAGTCCACACAGACATGTTGAGTCCCATCTTTAAAGTTTCGCTGTCAGTGAGCACACCAAACTTAAGGCAATACTGGCGATATATCAACACGCCCGCTGCGCCCGCTACCAACAAAGGCACAACCCAAGCAAAACCACCAATCGATTTGTGCTTAAAAACAAAAATACTCGCCACATAGCATAGCAGCATAGTCAAACCCAGCGCTGCAGCACAGAGCATATTGACCTTGGCAAACAGATCAATATCCAACTTATCTGATGGGGTTGATTGACTCATCAATTTACATCTTTTCTTAAAAAGAACAACAAAATATTATCTTGATTTCGACTACTTGGCATGCAAATTTTGAGGCAAATCGGCGTTAAAAAGAAAGAACTTGTAACGGAAAATTGCTTCCATTAAAATCAAAATTTACTAATAAAGCTTATGGTGCGTAAATTTTACTTAGGGCTGTGGATAGCATGTGCGCTACTGATAACGGGTTGTGCTACTGACTGGAATGTAGACAAAACCAAGGGCACTGGCACGCTCGACATGCAAAGCCGGTTTTTAAACCCGAGCAATGGGGGCCAACTGGTAGCGCCCAGCGCTATACAAGCCGGAGATATTTTGCTGTCAGCTGCCAACAGCATCACCTCGGTAGGCATTCGCGCACTGAGTTTTTCGCCTGTCAGCCACGCCTCCATTTACCTAGGCGATGGTAAAGTGGCTGAAGCCGTGACCAGTGGTATTCGCATCAGCACCATGGCTGATTTTTTGAACGAGCAGTCGTCTATTGTGGCGTTCAGAGACCCGCGTTTTCAAGCTGTCAATATGCCGCCGATGCGCAGCTTTGTAGATAAAAACGTAGGCCAAAAATACAATTATTTGGGTATTGTGCTGCAAGCCCCGTTTACGCTGGAGCGGCGGGTGTGCGAGCTGCCTTTGGTGCCGGGCTTGGTGCGTGATTTTTGTGTGCGCGGTGTGGCAGCGGTGCAGCTGGGTATGGGCAGCCAAGACAAGTTTTTCTGTTCGCAGTTTGTACTGCAGGCTTTTAACGAGGCGGGCTTATCGCTCACCGATGCGGACCCGCGCATGTTTGCGCCCAGCGATCTGCTCAACATGCGCGAGGGCGATGTGTCTTCGGTCAAAATCAAACAGACTCTGCAGTATGTGGGGCATTTGAAAGTGCAGCCTCTGAGTCCAGAGGCTGCACCACAGGCTAGCAACTAAGCCGGCCCGAGCAGTTATCCGCCCACGTGCATGGTGAACTGCGCGCCATTGGACATTCGGCAGTTGCCCGTGCCCAGCGTGGCTGAGTTCATGGTGTAGCGGCAATTGAGGTAACCGCCCCGGTTGCCTGCCCCGTTGGCCACGCCGTCGCGCGAAGAGCCCGCCACGCGTGTGGCCTCCCCTGTGAAGCTTTCTCCCTTGATGTTGGCCGTGAACACGCCGCGTCCATTGAGGTCGTTGGTGACTGTGGCGCTGACCAAGCCATAGCCCGAAGCCAGGTCGTTAGACGGATACAAGCGCGCTGCAAACGTGACAGGTGATGGCGGCGCAGGGGGCGCTATTTGCACTTGTGCTGGCTGGGTGGTGTAGGGGTACTGGTTGACAGGCACCACATAGCAGCCGGCAAGCAGCGCAGCGCTGGCCAGCGCAGTGGCTGTCAAAGCAGCGCGAGACAACCAACGCACACGAGAAGAAGAGTTCTTCATATAAATCCGAGAGGCCCAGGCACATGCCTGTGATTGCATTGTGGGCACATTGCGGCGCAAGAGCGCAGTTTTCTCGCAGTATCACGGTGCGCCACTGTGCGCACCTCACAGCGCTACTAAGGGCGTTATTGTGGGCTCTGTAATGCCACTCTACAGGCCGGACGGCTCAGTTAGACAGGCAGCAGCTTGACACCCGTCTTTGCCTGCAGCGCATCCATCGTCACGCCCGGTGCCAGCTCAACCACCTTTAGCCCTGCGTCTGTCACATCCATCACCGCCAAGTCGGTAATGATGCGGTCTACCACGCCCACCCCAGTGAGCGGCAGCGTGCAGGATGGCAAAATTTTCAGGTCTTCGGTGCCGTCTTTTTTCTTAGCTACGTGCTCCATCAGCACGATCACGCGTTTGACGCCGGCGACCAAATCCATCGCGCCGCCCATGCCTTTGACCATCTTGCCGGGGATCATCCAGTTGGCCAGGTCACCGCGTTCACTCACCTGCATGGCACCGAGGATCGATAAATTGATCTTGCCGCCGCGAATCATGGCAAAGCTGTCTTGGCTGCCAAAGATGCTGCTGCCTTTGATGGTGGTGACCGTTTGCTTGCCCGCGTTGATCAGGTCGGCATCGACTTCATCTTCGTTGGGGAACGGGCCGATGCCGAGCATGCCGTTCTCAGATTGCAACCACACCTCTTTATCGGCGGGTACAAAGTTGGCTACCAGCGTGGGGATGCCGATGCCTAGGTTGACGTAAAAACCGTCTTCGAGTTCGTGGGCTGCGCGTGCGGCCATTTGGTCTTGGGTCCAGCTCATGTTAGTTCCTTTAGTCAGTCGGGGACAGAGCAACCGGGCACTGCGTGCGTCTGTTGCTCTGTCCCGCAAAGTTATCAAACGCCTCTTGTGTCGGTGACGGTACGCTTCTCAATCCGCTTCTCGGGATTAGCGTTGAGCACAATACGGTGCACATAAATGCCAGGCAAGTGAATGTCATCGGGGGCTAGCTCGCCCACTTCGACGATTTTTTCTACTTCTACGATACACACTTTGCCTGCCATCGCTACGGCGGGGTTGAAGTTGCGGGCAGTTAAGTTAAAACGCAGGTTGCCGCTTTTGTCTGCCACTGCGGCTTTGACCAAGGACAGCTCGGGCACGAGGGCGCGCTCCATGACGTAGGTTTCGCTCACACCGTCAACGATAAATTCGCGCAGCTCTTTGCCTTCGGCCACCAGAGTGCCCACACCGGTCTTGGTAAAAAACGCCGGAATACCCGCGCCGCCTGCACGCAGCTTTTCGGCCAACGTACCTTGGGGCGTGAATTCGAGCTCGAGTTCTTTGGCCAAGTACTGGCGCTCAAACTCTTTGTTCTCGCCCACATAGGATGCGATCATTTTGGTGATTTGGCGGGTTTGCAGTAGCTTGCCCAGGCCAAAGTCGTCTACGCCTGCGTTGTTAGAAATGGCAGTGATGTTTTTCACACCGCTGTCCTTGAGCGCATCAATCAGGGCCTCGGGAATGCCGCACAGGCCGAATCCGCCCACTGCAATTAACTGGCCGTCACGCGCTACACCGCTGAGCGCGGCTTGCGCTGATGGGTAAATTTTATTCACTGAAAATCTCCTTGGAATGCAATCATTGTATTTCAAAAGGCAATGGTTACATCTTCTTCACTATTAAATATATAGCAAACTATTTAATATCCACGTCGGAAAAATGCCTAAAAAATCGCCCTAAGCTTAAGCATCCACCACTTCCGACGCCGTGCGAAACGCATCCACCGCCGCTGGAAAGCCGCAGTACACGCTGGCGTGCATAAATATCTCTTGCAGCTCTTGTTGGGTTACTCCATTATTGAGCGCGCCGCGCACATGGATTTTCAGCTCGTGCATACGGCCCAGCGCCACCAGCATCGACACGGTCACGATGCTGCGCGTTTTCAGGTCAATGCCGTCCCGCTGCCAGGTGTTGCCCCATGCATTGCGAATCACCAGCTCTTGCAGGGGGCGGGTGAAGTCGGTGGCGCGGCCCATTGCGGCTTGCACATAGTCTGCGCCGAGCACAGCAGTGCGCGTGGCCAGGCCTTGGTCGTAGATGTCTTGGGTAGTTTGGGTAGTGGGGGTGCTCATAGCGATCGTCCTTAAAATGCAAATAGCCCATAATCATCGCACTGATTTCGCTCATCCACCCCACAGGCTTTGCCATGACCACCCCACGCTACCCCTTTCCTGACCTTAATGCCCTACCGGGCGACATCCAAGCGCGCATTACAGAGGTGCAAGACAAAGCGGGGTTCATACCTCATGTCTTTCTCGCGTTTGCACGCCGCCCCGCAGAATGGCGCGCGTTCTTCGCCTACCACGATGCCCTCATGCTCAAAGAAGATGGCAACCTGAGCAAGGGTGACCGCGAGATGATTGTCACCACCACCAGCGCGGCCAACAGCTGCTTGTACTGTGTGGTGGCGCACGGAGCTATTTTGCGGATTTATGAAAAGAAGCCGCTGGTGGCTGACCAAGTGGCGGTCAACTACCTCAAAGCTGACATCAGCCCGCGCCAAAAAGCCATGCTCGACTTTGCCATGAAGGTGTGCCTGCAGTCACATGCAATTAGTGACGCCGACTTTGCCGCGCTGCACGCGCACGGCTTTGACGACGAAGATGCCTGGGACATTGCGGCCATTACCGCGTTCTTTGGCCTGAGCAACCGCATGGCCAGCTTCAGTGGCATGGTGCCCAACCCAGAGTTTTACTTGATGGGGCGGGTGCCTAAGGTTAAAACTTCAATGTAAGCCCCGTTTTGTAGCGCACCAGCGATGTGCGCGCTAACTTGGCACGTTTTTCGCACTACCTTGGTGAAATCAATACCAAGGGAAGTTCATGTCAGGTTTTCGGTCATTTTTGAAGAGTGGGCACGCACCCACTTTGGGCGCAGCGTTTTTCTACTTTGCATGTTCGTGCTGTATTTGGGTCATGAATGGTGCCATGGCGCCCTTCATATCAGAAACCTACCAGCTCACGCCCGCCCAAAAGGGCATCATGCTGTCCATCCCCATTTTTGCAGGCGCTTTTATGCGCTTTCCGTTGGGTCTATTGGCGCAGTATGTAGGCCGCAAAAACGCCACATTGATCGAGATGGTACTCATCATCGTCGCGCTGTTGTTTGGCTACTTTTATGTCGACTCGTACAACAGCCTGCTGGCCATGGGGGTGCTGCTGGGCGTAGCGGGCGCCAGCTTTGGCGTAGCCCTGAGCCTCGGCTCAGGATCGTTTCCGGCCAAATACAAGGGCTTGGCGATGGGCTTGGTGGGCGCGGGCAACGTGGGCACTGCCTTGTCGGTGCTGGTCGCGCCGGCCTTGGCACAGGCCTATGGCTGGCAGTCGGTGTACGGCATAGCGGCAGTGTTTATGCTGCTGCCTTTGATCGCCATGGTCGTGTTTGCACAGGAACCACAAGACGTCGACAAACACGCCAGCTTTCGTGAGCATATTGCCTGTTTGTTTGAAAAAGACGGCTGGGCGTTCAGCATTATTTACGCCGTCACATTTGGCGGCTTCATTGGCTTGGCCACGTTTTTGCCCAGCTACTATTACGATCAGTTTGGCGTGAGCAAGGTGCAGGCGGGGCAGCTGTCGATGCTGGCCGCCTTCATGGGCGCAGCAGTGCGGGTGTTTGGCGGCTGGATTTCAGACCACTGGGGCGGAGTGAACACTCTGACTGCCGTGCTGGTGGTGGTGAGCGTGACACTGGTGCTGTGCGGCTTGGCAGGCGGTTCGTTGGTGGCTACCACGCTGTTGTTTATGCTGTGCTTTGCGGCTCTGGGCGCGGGCAACGGCGCACTGTTTCAGCTGGTGCCGCTGCGCTGGCCAATGGCTACAGCGGTGGCGGGCAGCATGATTGGCGAAATCGGCGCGCTGGGCGGCGGCTTGATTCCTAACGCGATGGGCATGAGCAAGCAGTACACCGGCACGTATCTGTGGGGCTTTGTGGGCTTTGCGGTGTGCGCTGTGTTGGTGCTGCTGATGCTGCGCGGTATGCAGATGCGCTGGACGCGGACTTGGGCTGAAAAAGGTGGCCGTGCGCGCAGTGCTTAGCGCATTGCGGTTGGGTTACGCTCCAGCCGTTTGGACGGAGCTTGTCCAAGCCGTTGCTAGCCCCTGGACACGCTCAGCGTGAATAGAACAAGTGATACGGCCCTTGCATATTCAGCTAGACGATTTAACTGATTTTTTCAACGCTTTTCCGACGTGGATATTGGATAGTTTGCTATTATTTTAGTAGTACTATGAATAAAATAGAAACCTAAAGGCCGCTGACCGCAGCCCTGGTAAAGTGACGAGCCTGATACCACAAGCGCGGCGCCAGTACGAAGGTACAAAGCTGCAAGGCGACTTAAAAATATCAACCCAACAACCGCGCCAACGACAGCAAAGCCAACAGCAGCATCCACAGCACCACACTGCGCCACACCAGCCCCACAATGCTGCGCAAATGCGCCACCACGGGCTCGCGGCCGAGGGTAGCGTCTAGAGGTGACTCGGGGGGTGCGGGGCGCATGCCGGGCATGGTGGCGTCGGGCTGAAACGGGCTTGCAATGGGAGAGAAGACTTCTCTCAAAGCCTCGCCACCCAAGCGCACATTCAGCGCGCCCGATGTCGCCGCCAGTATCACGCCATCGTTGTCGTTCATACCGTCTGCCATGCTGCTCTTGGCCAAGCGTTGCGCAAAATTACGCCAGCTGTCGATCGCTTCTTCAAAATTACCTACGATGGCAAACCCCAAAGCAGTCACCCGCGATGGCAGCCAGTCGATGACCCACCATGCTTGCTGCGCGGCGCTGGCCAGCGACGGGCTGATGTGCAGCGCGCCTGCTTGGGCGGCATGGCGGGTGTAATAGCGATTGGCAAACTCACTCATGCGGTAAATGATGGCACCGGCCGGGCCAAAGCCAAAGGCTGCCAGCAGCGCGTACCAGCCCAGCACGCCAAACACATGGCGGTGCGCCGCCAGCACCGAGTGCTCGATGACGTGCCGCACGATCTCGCTTTTAGGCAGGTCGCTGGCGTCCACTTGCTTCCAGTCGGCCAAGGCTTTGCGCGCCGCCGCCTCGTCGCCGCCTTCTAGCGCCTCACGAATGGCTGTGAAGTGGTGGCTAAACTGTCTAAAACCGAGGGTCACATACAAGATAAAAGCATGCACGGCAAACGCCACCACCACACCAGACCAGCCCCATAACCAGATCAATGTCCAGTGCACCAGCATCGCGGCCGCAGCGGGGGCGAGCACCACCGCGCTCCAGGCCAGCCAACCGTGTGGCGTTTTGCCAGCATCCAGCGTTTTGCTGGCGGTGCGTGCCCAGCTGCGCGCAGCCAAATAGACCGAATTGCGCAGTGGCAAAGGTCTGATTTGCTCAATCAACAAGGCAAGAAAAATAGCAAAAAAACTCATGGCTGCAATCACAGTGCGTGGTGAATTACATCCATCATAGCGCGCCAGCGCTGGTGCAGTCAGCCAGAAGTGTTAAGCAATTAAAAAACGGTACAAATTACGCAACATACCCGCTGTTGCGCCCCACACAAACCGATCGTCTGGTGCCTGCGCGTTGCCGCGCCAGTGCATCGAAAACCACTCGCGGGTGGTCTCGTCCCACATGATTTGGTGGCGGGCGTGGTGGGCAGGATTCATCAAAAAAGCCAGCGGCACTTCAAACACATCGGCTACCTCATCAGGGTTGGCACGCAGCGTAAAACCCGGCTGCACCAGTGCCACCACAGGCGTGATGTGATAGGCCGTACCGGTGATGTAACTGGGCAGATTGCCAATCACTTCGCAGTACTGACTGTCCAGCGCCACCTCCTCAAACGCCTCGCGCAGGGCAGCGGCGGCGGCGTCAGCATCAGTGGGGTCGACTTTGCCGCCTGCAAAGGCGATCTGGCCTGAATGGGTCGATAAATGGGCGGTGCGCTGGGTGAGCAGCAACGTGGGCTCGTCTCGCATCACCAGCGCCACCAACACAGCGGCCTGCGCAGGAGTACGGTCGCTAAAGCTCGGCTCTTCGCGCACCTCAGGCGTCCACACGGGCGGCCGGGCAAAGCGCTGGCGCAGGGCGGCCGCCGTTAAATCGTGGGGCAACACTGCAGGCAGGTGGGCGTCAAAGCCCACTACAGGCACAGCGCGCGGGTCGAAATGGGGGATTTTGGAGAA
>JANPDG010000217.1:0-4962 GCA_031431335.1 Polaromonas sp.
CAGCGCCGACAAACCGACGCTGATTATCTGCAAAACCCATATTGGCAAAGGCAGCCCGAACCGCGCCAACACTTCCAAAGCACACGGCGAGCCGCTGGGCGCTGAAGAAATCGCGCTCACCCGCGCCGCGCTGGGCTGGGCGCATGCGCCGTTTGATATTCCTAAGTCGGTCTACAGCGACTGGAACGGCTTGGCCAAAGGCGTGCAGGCTGAGCTGAGCTGGGACACCCGCTTTGCAGGCTACCGCCAAGCCTTCCCCGATCTGGCTAACGAGTTTCTACGCCGTATGGCAGGTGACTTGCCTAAGAACTTTGCACAAACCGTGGTCGACACCGTGATTGCCGCCAACGACAAAGCCGAAACCGTGGCGTCCCGCAAAGCATCACAAATTGCGCTGGAATCTTTCACTGCTGCGTTGCCAGAAATGCTCGGCGGCAGCGCCGATTTAACCGGCTCTAACCTGACGAACACCAAGAGCACCCCGCCCCTGCGCATCGACGCCGCAGGGGACGTTAAGCGCGATGCCGACGGCAAGTTGGGCCGTCACATCAACTACGGCGTGCGCGAATTCGGCATGGCTGCCATCATGAACGGCATTTGCCTGCATGGCGGCTTTATTCCGTATGGCGGAACCTTCCTCACGTTCAGCGATTACTCGCGCAACGCCATCCGCATGGCCGCGCTCATGAAGCGGCGCGTGGTGCATGTGTTCACGCACGACTCCATTGGCTTGGGCGAAGACGGCCCGACGCACCAGTCCATCGAACACGCAGCCAGCCTGCGCCTGATTCCTAACCTGGACGTATGGCGTCCGGGCGACACGGCAGAAACCGCCGTGGCCTGGGCTGTGGCACTGCAAAACAAATCTAAGCCCACCGCGCTGCTGTTAAGCCGCCAAAACCTGCCATACGCGCCTAAAGCGTCATCTAAGCTGGCCCCAGACGCCTCGGGCATCGACAACATCAGCAAAGGCGCTTACGTGTTGGCTGAACCCAGCGAAGTGGGCATCAACAGGAAACCGCAAGCCATCATCATTGCCACGGGCTCTGAAGTGCAACTGGCGCTCAAAGCGCAAGAATTGCTTGCAACCAAGAAGATTGCGGTGCGCGTAGTGTCTATGCCCAGTACCACCACCTTCGACAAGCAAAGCGTGGCGTACAAGAAACAAGTTTTACCTGCCGGTATTCCGCGCATCGCGGTAGAGATGGGCAGCACCGATGGCTGGTGGAAATATGGTTGTGCGGCCGTGGTCGGGCTGGACACTTATGGTGAGTCAGCTCCTGCGCCCGTGCTGTTTGAGCTGTTTGGCTTTACCCCAGCCAATGTGGCTGCTACAGTGCAGGCTGCGCTCAAGCAGCGCTGATACTGCAGATTTTGGCTGCAGTGCAATGTGTATTTTTAATTCTTATACTAATTTTCAACAGGAGCTTTACATGAAAACAATGCAATTGATCGCTATGGCCGTGGCCACTTTGGCTGTGAGCGTGTCCGCACAAACTTTGAGCGGCGTGACTGCTGCACCAGCGCAGGCCAAGGTGGGCGAACCGGTCAAGGCCACCATGACGTTTGATGTCAAAGACAACATGCTTAACTGCGGCATGCGTCTGAGCTGGGGCGACGGCACCAACACCGACGACAAAATCAACCAACCACAAGACTCGCCTAAAGTGTCCTCACACACTTACGCCAAGCCCGGCACTTACACCATCACAGCAGAGCCAAAACGCAAAGACTCTTCGCTCAAGTGTGCTGGCAAAAACATGACCACCACGGTCACCGTAGTAGCCGCTGCGCCCGTAGCAGCAGCGCCTGTAGTTGCTGCACCGATGGCTGCTGCTAACGTGTGTCCAGCCGACTGGAAACTGGCAAAGCCTGGCGTGAACAAAAAGACCAAGGCCTTCACCTGCACCGCCAAAGCGGGCACCAAGCTACCAGAAACCAAAGTGGCTTGCCCAGGCGATTTGACTTATTTTGAGAACATGAAAAAAGGCCAGCTCGGCTGCCGCGTGTAATTTGAATCTTTATTTTTGAGAGAAACTGGTATGACCATCAAGGTAGGCATTAACGGCTTTGGCCGCATCGGACGCATGGTATTTCGCGCTGCGGTTCAAAACTTCTCGGACATCGAAATCGTCGGCATCAACGACCTGCTAGAGCCTGACTACTTGGCCTATATGCTCAAGTACGACAGCGTGCACGGCCGGTTTAAGGGCGACGTGTCGGTGGACGGTGGCACCTTGGTGGTCAACGGTAAGCGCATTCGCCTCACACAAGAGCGCGACCCTGGCGCACTCAAGTGGAATGAGGTTAGCGCGGATGTGGTGATCGAATCCACCGGTTTATTCTTAGACAAAGTCACAGCGCAAAAGCACTTGGATGCTGGCGCTAAAAAAGTAGTGTTGTCCGCACCGTCCAAAGACGACACACCCATGTTTGTGTATGGTGTGAACGACAAAACCTACGCAGGCCAAGCCATCATCTCGAATGCAAGCTGCACCACCAACTGTTTGGCCCCTGTGGCCAAAGTGCTCAACGACAAATGGGGCATTAAGCGCGGTTTGATGACCACGGTACATGCCGCTACAGCCACGCAAAAAACGGTGGACGGCCCCAGCAACAAAGACTGGCGGGGCGGACGCGGTATTTTGGAAAACATCATTCCGTCCAGCACGGGCGCAGCCAAGGCCGTGGGCGTGGTGATACCCGAGCTGAACAAAAAGCTCACCGGCATGTCGTTTCGCGTGCCCACCAGCGATGTGTCGGTGATTGACCTGACCGTAGAGCTAGAAAAGCCCGCTACCTACGCCGAGATTTGCGCCGAGATGAAAGCACAAAGCTTGGGCGCTATGAAAGGCGTATTGGGCTACACCGAAGACAAAGTGGTAGCCAGCGACTTTAGAGGCGAGAGCTGCACCAGCGTGTTTGACGCGGACGCAGGTATTGCGCTGGACAGCACCTTTGTCAAAGTGGTGAGCTGGTATGACAACGAGTGGGGCTACAGCAACAAAACGCTTGAGATGGTGCGCGTGGTGGCTGGTAAATAAGCTACCAGGCCCTCACCCAGATTAGGGCAAGCTAATTTGCTAAAGCGCACAAAGCAGTTTGTGCGCTTTTTTTATGAACCTAATTTTCTTCAAACCCCCATGGCACCGATTGTTTTAGAGCAAGGCAGCGCCCGCTTGGTGCTGCGGCCAGAGCTTGGCGGCTGCATTGAAGGGCTGTGGCTTGGCGCGCTGCCCATCATGGCATCGCATGCCAGCGGCGCGCCCTCACAAGCCAACGGCGCGCTCACTGACGTGCAGAGCAGCGCCAGCTACCCTCTGGTGCCCTATTCCAACCGCATAGCGCACGCCCAGCTGCACTGGCAGGGCGCCACCCATCACTTGCAACCCAATTTCGCGCCCGAGCCCCACGCCATACACGGTGTAGGCTGGCAGCGCCCGTGGGCTGTGCACGCTGCGCGCAGCGATTTTGCACATCTCACCTTGCAGCACACTGCAGACGCAGACTGGCCTTTTGCCTTCGATGCTTGGCAAACTTTTGCACTGCGGCAAGAGGCAGAGACAACCACCCTCACCCTCACACTGGGCATGACCAACCGGGCCGCCGTCACCGCGCCAGCGGGCCTGGGCTGGCACCCGTATTTTGTCAAGCGCGCCACAAGCCATATTCAGTTTGAAGCCGCAGGCCGCTGGGAGATGGACGCACTCAAGCTGCCCAGCACCTGGTCAGCCACAGGCGGGCTGAACGCGAGCTGCAGCATGCTAGACGTAGACCATTGCTACAGCGCGTGGAGCGGCGCGCTGTTGCTGCGCGACCAGCGCATGCAAGTACGCCTGCGCTCAGATGTGCAGCACTTGGTGGTCTACACCACGCCCGCACTTGGCATGCTGGCCATCGAGCCCGTGAGCCATGTGAACAACGCCATGAATGCCATCAGCAGCACCGCCAGCACTGCAGACGCCGCCGCGCTCGGTGTGCGCAGCCTGGCACCCGGCCAGTCCACCACCGCCACAATGACCCTGGAGCTACACGCCCTATGACTACGCCCACACATCCTGTTCACCCCTGGACCACCGTCATCACCGAACCCAGCATCTTAGGCGAATGCCCCTTTTGGCACCCCGACGAGCAAACGCTGTACTGGGTTGACATCGCAGGCTGCCAAATCAAGCGCGCCAATGTGTACATGGGCACAGTAGAAAGCTGGCCCATCGTGGTGGACGGCCAACCCATGGAGCCCGGCTGCATGGCCCCTGCCCGCTCAGGCGGCCTAGTGATAGCGCTGCGCGACCGCGTGGTGCGCGCCCGCACCTGGGGCGGCGCGCTAGAGACTGTTGTGATGTTTGCCCACAACCCGCTGACCACCCGCGCCAACGACAGCAAATGCGACCTCGCCGGCCGGTTTTGGGCAGGCACCATGTATGAGCCGCGCGACGCACAAAACGCCGAGCTGTGGTGCCTAGACGCACGCAATAGCGCCAGCAGCGCCAGCAGCCCCGGCCAGCCTGCGCAGTGGACGCGCAAAGCCGGCAGCGCCACTGTAGCCAACGGCCTAGCCTGGTCGCCAGATGCCCGCACCCTGTATTGGGCCGACACACCACAGCACACCATATTTGCCTGGGACTACGACCTGGCCACCAGCGCCATGGCGCAGCAGCGCGTGTTCAAGCAGTTTGCCCCCAAGCCCGCAGGCTGGCAGCCCTTTCAAGCCGACAACGGCGGCTACCTAGGCCGCCCCGACGGTGCCAACATCGACACCCAAGGCAACTACTGGGTCGCCATGTACGAAGGCCAGCGCGTGTTGCAGCTCTCGCCCCAAGGCGACATTTTGCAGAGCATCCCCGCGCCTGTGCTGTGCACCACCATGGTCTGCTTTGGCGGCGACGACCTGCAAACCCTGTACCTCACCAGCGCCCGCCACGGCCGTAGCGCAGCCGACCTGGCCATCCAGCCCGAACT
>JANPDG010000218.1:0-2452 GCA_031431335.1 Polaromonas sp.
AGGCTGATCTGGCCGTTGTCGGCCACTTGCTCGCTCACGTCTTTTTGTTGCGCCGCGCCCCGTGGCACCAGCAGGGTGGAGCCCGCTTTAATCAACATGCGCGGCGGGATGCGGTTAACTTCGCGAAACTGCGTCTCGTTCATGCCCACTTGGCGCGCAGCGTCAGTAGCCTTCATGGTGCGAGGGGCTGTCCACACGGTCCAGCCAGCGGTTTGGCCGTTGTGAATCGACAGGTTGCGCTCAAATATGCCGGCGTTGTCCCAAGGCAGCAAGATTTGCTTGGTGAGCGAGGCAAACAGTACGGGCTTATTGGCTGAGGGGTTGAGTAGCTTGAAGTCTTCGAGCTTGATCTCGGCCAGCTTGGCGGCCAGTGCGACGTCCAGGTCGCGTGCAAGTGGCACGCTCTGAAAATACGGGTGGTTCGGTATCTCGGGCAGGGTGGCGTTAAACAGCGTGGGCGTGAGCACAATGTTTTTGACTGCTTGCAGTTTGGGCACGTAGTTGCGCGTTTCGTTGGGCATGTTCAGGTCGAGGTAGCCTGTAGGCAGGCCATCGCGGGTGTTTTTGGCAATGGCGCGCTGCACCGAGCCTTCGCCCCAGTTGTAGGCGGCCAGCGCCAGGTGCCAGTCGCCAAACATGCGGTGCAGCTTTTGCAGGTAGTCCAGCGCAGCGCGGGTAGACGCCAATACGTCGCGGCGGTCATCACGAAAGATGTTTTGCTTGAGCGCAAAGTCGCGCCCCGTGGCGGGCATGAACTGCCACATGCCTGCGGCTTTGGCACTCGATACAGCCTGCGGGTTAAACGCGCTCTCGATGAAAGGCAGCAGCGCCAGCTCGGTGGGCATGTTGCGCCGCTCTAGCTCTTCAACGATGTGGTAGAGGTATTTGTTCGAGCGCTCGGTCATGCGGGTGATGTAGCTGGCGCGGGTTGCGTACCACTGCTCTTGGCTGGTGACCAGTTCGCTTTGCAGGTCAGGCATGCGGTAGCCACGGCGGATGCGGGCCCACAGGTCGGCATCGTTGGTGGGGCGGGTGGCCTCTAGCGGGGGCAGCTCGTTGCTTGGGGCGGCGACTGGGCTAGTTCCTGGACTAGTCGCTGGGTTAGTTGCGGGCAGGGCAATGGGCGCTGCGCCAGGCAAAGGCGCTGATATGCTGTTGGGCGGCGTGCCGGGCCGGACGATGATGGCGGGGCTGGCATCCACGACGGGGGCAGCCTGTTGTTTGTCTACCGGGTAGGCCGGTTGGGCGTAGCTGGGGTGAAAGGCCAGGGGGGTTAATAAAGCCAGAGTGATCAGGCTGCGTTGAAAAGTGGAGGCAAGAAATATCATTGAAACTGGTTTTTCCATTGTCGAATAGCGGTAAACACGCCCAGCGTGTCCACCGCAGTGGGGTCAAATTGTTGGGCTGCGCGCACCACTTCGGGGGCGCTGCTGCGCAAAAAGGGGTTGATTTGCAGCTCGCGTGCTATCGAGCTGGGCAAAGTCATGTCGCCGCGCTCGCGCAGTGCGATGCAGTCGGTTTGGTACTGGGCTAGCAGGGCGTTGCCCGGCTCGACAGCGCGGGCAAAGCGCAGGTTGGCGAGCGTGTACTCGTGGGTGCAGCACACGCGGGTGGCCGCTGGCAGGGCGGCCAGTTGGCCCAGCGATGCAAGCATTTGTGCAGGACTGCCCTCAAACAGCCTGCCGCATCCGCCTGAGAACAGGGTATCGCCACAAAACAGTATGGGCGCGGTGTGGTCGGTGGGGGCGGCGCAGTAATAGGCAATATGCCCAGCGGTGTGGCCGGGCACATCCAACACGTCAAACTGCAGGCCCAAGGCTTGCACAGTGTCGCCGCCGCTCATACGGCGAATCGGCTCAGGCATGGTTTCGCGCGCGGGGCCATACACGGCAGCGCCTGTGGCCTGGCGCAGCTGGGCTACGCCGCCGGTATGGTCAGCATGGTGGTGCGTGACTAGAATGGTGTCCAGTTGCAAAGACAGGTTGCGCAGCGCTGCCAGCACCACATCAGCGTCCCCTGGGTCTACCACCAGGGCGCGCTGCGGTTCAGAGCCGGTAGTGTGCAGCAGCCAAATGTAGTTGTCAGTAAACGCGGGCAGGGCAGTTAAATTCATGGATGATCAAATTATAAGTTTGCAAGAGTGGCTTGCGACGCCTCCCGGGCAGTATTTGCTGCAGTGGGAGCGCGCCCAGCTAGACGCCGCCGTGGCCGACGTGTTTGGTTATCACGCACTGCAGCTGGGCTGGCCCGAAATAGCCGGCCTGGCCACCAACCGCATGCCCCACCAATGGCTGGCGGTGGCACAGGGCGAATTAATCCTACCCGCACCCGTATCGCCCCTACCACCCGCTGCGTCAGCCCACAGCACGCCCATAGGAGTCGCCCCTGCTGCGGGTAGTTCCGCCGCCTTGGTGTGCGACTTTGCCGCATTGCCCTTTGCTGAGGCCAGCCT
>JANPDG010000219.1:0-5722 GCA_031431335.1 Polaromonas sp.
CAAGCTGCAAGTGTTTTCTACCAAACGCGCATGCCCCGTGTGCAGTACCAGCTACAACGAGCTAGACCCCCGCCTGTTTAGTTACAACAGCAAACACGGCTGGTGCAAAGACTGCGTAGGCACGGGAGTGAAGCTGACCAAAGAGCAGCGCAAAGCCTTTGACGACAGCGTTCAAGACGACGACAACAAAGGCCGCGAGCAAAGCTTTGCCGAACCCGAGGTGGACGATGTGACCGATGCGGCATGTTCTACCTGCCACGGTACGAGGCTTAACGCGACAGCACGCGCAGTTAAATTCCATGGCGTGGGCATTACTGATATTGCGCAACTATCAGTGCGCGATGTGCGTGCTTGGGTGCAAGGTTTAAAGCTCACAGGGCGCGACGCAGACATTGCACGCGACCTGGTGCCCGAGATTCAAAGCCGTTTAGAGTTTTTAGAAGAAGTCGGCTTGAACTACCTTACGCTAGACCGTGGTGCACCCACGCTCAGCGGCGGCGAGGCCCAGCGCATTCGCCTGGCTGCGCAGCTGGGCAGCAACCTGCAAGGTGTGTGCTATGTGCTAGATGAACCGACCATTGGCCTGCACCCACGCGACAACCAAGTGCTGCTTAAAGCGCTCAAATCGCTTAGCGACAAAGGCAACACACTGGTAGTGGTGGAGCACGACGAAGACACCATTCGACGCGCCGACCATATTATCGACATAGGCCCCGGCGCAGGTAAACGCGGCGGGCGGCTGGTAGCAGAGGGTACGGTGGCTGACATCTCCAAGGTGGCAGATTCCGCCACAGGTCGCTATCTGCTACACGCCATCAAACACCCGCTTAGCTTGCGTAGAAACGTAGACAGTGCCGCATCCGTACTGCCAGAATACAAATCCAGCTTCATCCCGAAACCCGAGAAGGTAAAAAAGACTAAAACGAAATTGGGGTCAGATCCCAATTCAGGACACGGTGCATCAGGAGATCAAGATGCCAATACGAAATTGGGCTCCGACCCCGATTCAGGACAACAACACCTGCGCGTGACAAGTGCCCAACTGCACAACCTGCAAAACGTCACAGTCGACGTCCCGCTGCACAGACTAGTCGCAATAACTGGAGTATCAGGCTCCGGCAAATCCACTCTGGCAAGAGACGTGCTCTTATCCAACGTCTACGCCGCAGTCACCGCCAAAGGCATAGGTCGCGAAGCCGGCAACCGCGCCGCAGCCTTCACCACCTGGACAGGCTGCGAGCAAATCGAAGGCTGGCAACAAATCGACCGCGTACTAGAAGTAGACCAAACCCCCATCGGCAAAACCCCGCGCAGCTGCCCCGCCACCTACATCGGCTTTTGGGACGTGATTCGTAAACTATTTGCCGAAACATTAGAAGCAAAGGCCAGAGGCTACCAACCCGCCCGCTTTAGCTTTAACACCGGTGAAGGCCGCTGCCCCGGCTGCGAAGGCCAAGGCATGCGCACTATTGAAATGAGCTTTTTACCCGACGTGAAAGTCCCCTGCGAGGTATGCCACGGCGCCCGCTTTAACCCCGAGACGCTGGCAGTCAGCTGGCGCGGAAAAAGCATAGGCGACGTGCTGCAAATGGAGGTAGACGAGGCAGTCGATTTCTTCGCCACCATGCCCAACATCAGCCACCCACTGCAACTGCTCAAAGACGTAGGCTTAGGCTACCTCACGCTAGGCCAGCCATCACCTACGCTGAGCGGTGGCGAAGCGCAGCGTATCAAACTGGTGACCGAGCTAAGTAAAGTGCGCGACGACATCACCCGGCGCGGCCAAAAAGCCCCGCACACTCTGTACGTGCTAGACGAACCCACCGTAGGTCTGCACATGGCCGACGTAGAAAAACTTATCCATGTGCTGCACCGCTTGGTAAATGGGGGCCATAGCGTGGTTGTCATTGAGCACGATCTCGATGTAATTGCCGAAGCCGACTGGGTGATTGACCTTGGGCCCGAAGGCGGCAAAGAAGGCGGCAAGATAGTGGCGCAATGTACGCCAGAGCAGTTGGTTAAGCGTAGCACGCATACGGGTGTCGCGTTAAAACCAGTTTTAGCTAGAGCCTAAATGCTATTAATTTCATAGCTTTCAGAGTATTAAATGCTTAAATCATCGGCACTTTTCAGTTGTCAAGTGCAATCACTAAACTCGTAAAATCCAATTTTGCCAGTCCACATCATGAGCACCACCACAACTGCGATAAAAAGCCTTGGCGCGCTCGTTGCTCGGTAGCACATCCCATTTAAGTAATCTGCATTGATTGGTCCGTGCATGGGCTACAACCCGCTCAAAGAGGCTGCGTCCAACACCCATGCCACGTGCAGGTTCGGTGACCAAAAATTCTTTGAGCACCAAGGTGGGTTGCAAATCGTAGGTGAACGGTATGGCGTACACCACGGCATAACCCCATAGTTCGCCCAAGTCACTTTGCGCCACGATAGCGCAAAACTGTCCTAGGCTTGGCGTACCAAGACCACGCTCGATCAGGTCGTTTTCAGTCACCGTCATACGATCCGCATAACCTTCAAACGCAGCCAGTTGGCGCATCAGTGCCATCAGGCGCGGCGCGTCTTGCGCTGCGGCGTAACGTGTGCTGTAGCCTACACCGATGGGTATCTGTACAGCTGATTCCACGGTGGCAACTGGCTGCACAGTCGTTGGGGGCATGAATGCAGGCGAGGGCAGTACTTTGCGGTAAGCGTCTTTGCCAATTAAGCGGCCGTCCCGAAAGCGGACTAAATCGCAACCAATTTCGTCGTGGTGTCGCCCACCCATTTGCGGCCAGCGGTAAATCCACTCTATCCAGCCTTGGTCACCAAATAGGGCTATGTGCGTTATTTGAGCTTGGCTGCCTGTGTCTGCGGCCCACATGGCTTGCACGCCTGTACGCACCGCGTCGTGGCCGCTATAGGTAGTGCCAGGTTCAGGCCCGATGGATGCGCGGTAGACAAAATCGTCGCTTACACAGGCCATCAGAGCCTCTAGATTGTGTTGGCCCCAGGCGGCAATAAATCGGTCTAATACAGCGCGATTGATCTCGCTTAGCAGATGGCTTGCCATGCGTGCCTGCACAGCCTAAGCCTTGGCTAAGGTAAAGCCTTCGTCCAGCCAGCCGGTAACGCCGCCAATCATCAGTTTGACGGGGCGGCCCAGCTTGGCCAAACGGATGGCACCCTTGTGTGCGCCGTTGCAATGCGGGCCAGCGCAGTACACCACAAATACGGTGTCCGCTGCGTAGTCTGCCATTTTGGATTCGATGATCTTCCCGTGCGGCAAATTCAATGCACCGGGCACATGACCTTGTGCATACAGCCCAGGGCTGCGCACGTCTAGCAGCACAAAGTCTGCCGTGCCATTGGTCATGCTGTCATGCACGTCCCAGCAGTCGGTTTCAAAAGACAAAGCAGATTCAAAATGGCGCAGTGCATCAGCAGACGTGGCAGGGCTGACAGCAGTAATGTGGGACGGCATAAAAAACTCCAATCAAATAATGGACTTTGATTGTGTGGTGGGCATCGCCGGTTAACCAGTGGCGTAAACGGCAATATACGGTAATATTACGCCATGTTTTTGCAAACCACTAAAACCTTAAAACCCAACCGCATAGAGCGAAAAACCAAGCACCAAGTAGTCGCTGTAGCCTACGATGGCTTATGCACCTTTGAGTTTGGCTGTGTGGTCGAGATTTTTTCTTTGTACCGACCTGAGGTAGAGGCGTTGGGCATTGATTGGTACGAATTTTCAGTGTGCGCCGCTGAACGCACGCCCATTCGCATGGCCGGTGGGGTAACGATGACAGTGGAGCACACGTTGGCGCGGCTAGACCGTGCAGACACCATCATCATCCCCGGCTGGCGCAATGCCAGCGACCCGGTGCCTGAGTTACTGATTAAAAAATTGCGCGCTGCCTATGCACGCGGTGCGCGCATTTGCTCTATCTGCTCGGGCGTGTTTGTTTTGGCTGCAGCTGGCTTGCTGGACGGCAAATCAGCCACTACGCATTGGCGTTACGAGCAGCTGCTAGGCGATATGCACCCACAGGTCAACATGCAAGTGAACGCTTTGTATGTAGATGAGGGGCAGGTTTTAAGTTCGGCAGGTTCTGCTGCTGGGCTGGACATGATGTTGCACATGATCAAGCGCGACCACGGCGCGAAGGTGGCCAACCTGGTGGCGCAGCGCTTAGTGATGCCTACCCACCGGGTAGGCAATCAAGCTCAGTTTGTACCGCGCCCTGTGCCCGCTGACGATGCTGCGCGGTTATCCAAGCTGGTGGACTGGGTGCGCGCTCGACCAGCGGCCACGCACACGCTGCAGTCAATGGCTCATAAGGCCGCCATGAGCACCCGCACGCTGCAGCGGCATTTTCAAGACGTGTTGGGGGTGTCGCCCTTAGACTGGCTGGTGCGCGAGCGCGTGGCGGTGGCCAAGGAGATTTTGGAGACGACACGCAAACCCGCGACGCTGGTGGCCGAGCTGGCGGGTTTTGGGTCAGAGGAGTCGTTTAGGCGGCACTTCAAACTGGTGGCGGGTGTGACGCCTATGGCGTATCGCAAGCAGTTTGGTACATAGATTGAACAACTAAACTAACTATCTGGATCTCGCACACCTATTAATTTTTAGCATATTGAGCACTAAATACTTGCGCTAGAAAGCTATTTTAGATAGTAAAAATTCACTAAACTCCGAAAAACCAGCCCCGCGCTCCGCATGCGTCACATAGCGCGGTAAATGCGCTAACTGTCCCGCAAAGCGTGCAATGTTAGCTACGCCCACGCTGTGCGCAAACGCTTCGAACATGAGTTGGTCGTTGGTCGAGTCGCCAATGTAAGCCCAGCGGTCCATCTCTAAATCCAAGTTGCGATCGAATAGTTGTCTAACTATCCAACGCGCGCCTTGCAGCTTGTTATGGTCACCAAACCAGCCGTTGATGTGGATACTACTGACGGTGGCATGCATGCCTTCGCTTTGCATAATGCGCACGACGTGGGCTACTTGCTGCGGCGACAGGTGTGTGAACTCGCTGTGGTCGATGGCAATATCAGTTTCGCGGCCTGCGCTATCTTGGCTGGCCTTAGCCTGGGGTACTTCCGCCAAAATTCTCTGCACAACTGACTGCATTTTTTGGTAATGGCTGCTACGTACGATATCTGTTTGTTGATATGATTTTAATAGCAAACTATCTAATATTGGCGTCGGAAAAGTGCTATTTTTTCCTCCAAATTCATCTGTAACGATATGACGGTTGGCAGCATGACCCGCAGTGAGTGCGACAGCGCCGTTCTCAGCCACGAGAGCGTCTACCGGCCAGCTTAGTGCGAACTCTTCACTCCAACCCACTGGCCTGCCGGTGATGGGTATCACATGCAAACCTGCTGCTTTCAAGTTATGCAGTGCTTGCAGTGCATCTGGTGTGATGGCGCCACCCGTAGTGAGTGTGTCGTCAATGTCAGTGAATATGCCTATGATGCGGCGGCGATGCTCCAAGGGCCATGCTTTGAGGGGTTGCATAACGGTATTCGTGGGGCTTCACAGTCGCGCGTTACTTAGCCTTTTTGCAGAACCAATCCCGCATGCTCGCGCAGTGCATGGAACTTGATGTTTGGGTGGCGCTCTTGCGTCAGTCGCAGGTCATAGGGCGATGTTAGTAAGTAGGCCAGCGTATCAGCGCCGTCTAGCGCCAGCTTGCCAGCGTTCTTCTCGGTAAACACTTTC
>JANPDG010000220.1:0-4801 GCA_031431335.1 Polaromonas sp.
CTGCTGTTTGTCAGTGAAAAGCCGCTCAACGCGGACGAGATTGCAGAGGCGCTGGCGTTTTCGCGCTCCAATGTGAGCATGGGGCTCAAAGAGCTCGACTCTTGGCGGCTGGTGCGGTTGCAGCATTTGCCGGGTGACAGGCGTGAATATTTTTCGGCACCCGAGGACGTGTGGGCCATCTTTCGCACGCTGGCCGATGAGCGGCGCAAACGCGAGATCGACCCTACGCTGTCCATGCTGCGCGACGCGCTGCTGCACGCGCCCACCAACCCGCAAGACGTATTTGCCCAAAAGCGCATGGGCGACATGCACGAGCTGATCGAGCTGGTTACCGACTGGATGGCTGATGTGCAAAAGCTCGATGAACACACCCTGCGCCAGCTGATGAAGCTGGGTGCCAAAGCGCAAAAGTTTTTAGAGCTCAAAGAAAAGCTTGGCCTGGGTGGGCGCAAAGCCGAGCCTTTGCCCACCGGCTCGCAATTGCCAACAGAGTTTTAAGTAAAAACCTGAACAAACAACTTAAGGAGCAAAGCCATGACTGACACCTTCGATCCGCTGATCCTGCACCGCATTCAGTTTGCAGCCAATATCAGCTTTCATATTTTGTTTCCCACCATCACGATTGCGCTGGCATGGGTGCTACTGTTTTTCAAGCTGCGGTTTAACGCGACACAAGACACCAAGTGGATGGATGCGTATGCGTTTTGGGTCAAAGTATTTGCACTGACCTTTGCGCTCGGTGTGGTCAGCGGCATCACCATGAGCTTTCAGTTTGGCACCAACTGGCCTGGGTTTATGCAAACCGTGGGCAATATCGCCGGGCCGCTGCTGGCCTATGAGGTGATGACAGCGTTCTTTTTAGAGGCTACCTTTTTGGGCATCATGCTGTTTGGCATGCAGCGCGTGAGCAACCGGGTGCACACGCTGGCCACATTTTTGGTGGCGTTTGGCACCAGCATGTCGGCGTTTTGGATTCTCGCGCTCAACTCGTGGATGCAAACCCCCGCAGGCTTTGAGATGCGGCCTGACCCGCAGACCGGTGCGATGGTGGCCTACGCGACCGACTGGTTTGCGATTATTTTTAACCCTTCGTTTCCTTATAAGTTTGCCCACATGATGATGGCTTGCTTTGCCACCGTGTCATTTGTCATTGCGGGCTTAAGCGCTTATCGCTGGTTGCGTGGTGACCGTACACCCGCAGTCATCGCTGCGCTGCGCACCGGCGTGGCGATGGCGGCTGTGGCCATGCCGCTGCAAATTGGCCTGGGCGACCTGCATGGCCTGGCCACGCTCAAACACCAGCCTGCCAAGATTGCGGCAATGGAGGGTATTTGGGAGACCCAGCGCGGCGCGCCTGCGGTGCTGTTTGCGCTGCCAGACGAGAAGGCGCGAGAGAACAAATTTGAAATTGCCATCCCCAAACTGGCCAGTATCTACCTCACGCATGAGATCGACGGCGAGGTGAAAGGGCTGAACGATTTTGTGGGCAAACACCCGCCTGTCGCACCCGTGTTTTGGGCGTTTCGCGTCATGGTGGGCATGGGCATGCTGATGCTGGCTGTGGGCTGGCTAAGCGCCTGGCAGCTCAAAAGGCAGGGCGAGCTCAAGCCGTGGCTTGCCAAAGCACTGGTGGCCATGACCTTTGCGGGCTGGGTGGCTACGCTGGCAGGCTGGTATGTTACCGAGATAGGCCGCCAGCCGTATTTGGTCTATGGTATTTTGACTACCGCGCAGGCCGCTGCCAGCATCCCCGTGCCGCTGCTCGGCACCACGCTGGCGATGTACCTGTCGATTTATGTGGCGCTCTTGATTGCGTATGTGTCGGTGGTGTTTCACATGGCGCGCAAAGCGGGTAATGTGGAGTCTGTCTCAGTCGCGCCAGCAACCGCCGCCCAACCCCAGCCATTCCCCCTGAGCTTGTCGAAGGGCGTGTGAGGGCGGCTCACGATATTGAGGATTTACCATGCAAACTTTAAACACGTTTAACGACTGGCTGCCCGTCATCTTCATGGCGGTGATGGGCTTGGCCATGCTGGCCTATGTGGTGCTGGACGGCTACGATCTGGGCGTGGGCATCTTGCTACGCCGTGCTAGCACGGCAGACAAAGACGTGATGGTCAGCTCCATTGGCCCGTTTTGGGATGCGAACGAGACTTGGCTGGTGCTGGGCGTGGGTATTTTGCTCACCTGTTTTCCGCAAGCGCATGGGGTGATTTTGCAGGCGCTGTATTTGCCAGTGGCCCTGATGCTGCTTGGTCTGATATTGCGCGGTGTGGCGTTTGACTTCAGAGCCAAAGCACATGACGAACACAAAGCGCTGTGGAACGCGGCGTTCTACGCAGGCTCATTGTTGGCTGCGCTATCGCAGGGCTGGATGCTGGGCAGCTACATTTTAGGTTTTGAAACCACCTGGGAGGCGCATGCTTTCTCAGGCTTGATAGCGGTATGTTTGGTTGCAGGCTATGCGCTCTTGGGCGCGTGCTGGTTGGTGATGAAAACCGAAGGCGCACTGCAGCTGCAAGCAGTGCGATGGGCGCGGGGCGCACTCATGCTCACCGCGCTGGGTGTTGCGGCCGTGTCGCTGGCTACGCCGTGGGTGAGCGAGGAGATTTTCAATAAATGGTTTCGCTTGCCCTATATCGCGCTGCTCGCGCCGATACCGCTGGCCACAGCGCTGCTGTTTTTTATCACCGACCGCAGCCTGCGCCGCTTGCCTAAGCGGCTGCAGGATGGCAACACCTATGGCGAATGGGTGCCGTTTGCCAGCAGCGTCGGTATTTTTTGTCTGGCGTTTTATGGCTTGGCTTACAGCTTGTTCCCTTATTTAGTAGTTAACCGCATCACGGTGTGGCAAGCGGCCAGCGCGCCTGAGTCGCTGCGCATTATTTTTGCGGGGGCTGCGGTGGTGCTGCCTGTGATCGTGGGCTACACCATATTTAGTTACCGTGTGTTTCGCGGCAAGGCGCGCGCGCTGAGCTATGGCGCATAAACAGGCAAGCTAAATGTACGTTACAGATACGTTTGGACGCTATTAAACACATGATCGTGAGCGGCTTGTCACAAACTTGAAGCACTGGCAGATTACAAATGGCCATTGCTTTGAAGGATTATTCATGACAAACAGACCCCACGGTTTTACTTCTTTTGTGCGCCTAGTGGCCAGTGCAGCTTTGCTGGCCTTGCTGGCGGCCTGTGGCGGTGGCGGTGACTCGGCTACGCCCACACCGGTGCCAGACACGTCGCCGCCGATTAACGCAGCGAGTCTGCCCACTTGCACGGTTGCTATCAGCGCGAGTGCACCGCTGACCGACATCACCACCATCCAGGGCGCTACAGTGACCAGCTCGATGGTAGGGCAAACAGTGACCGTGCGCGGCGTAGTGGTGGGCGAGTTTCAAAACCAAACCAAAACGCAGTTGAATGGCTTTTATATCCAGCAAGCCAAGGCAGATGCTGATCCGCTGACGTCCGAGGGCTTATTTGTCTTTGCGCCCACTGCCACAGTAGCTAAAGTGACGGCTGGCGACTACGTGCAAGTTCAAGGCGCAGTGGCTGAGTTTGGCTCAGCCGGCAGCACCATCACGCAGCTGTCTGGCACCGTGACTGTCAGCCTGTGCGGCTCGGGTGTGACGGTCAAACCCACGCTGGTCAATTTGCCTAACGCCAGCTTGGAAACACTAGAGCGTTACGAGGGCATGCTGGTGGAGTTTTCGCAAAAGTTGGCTGTGACTGAAATGTTTGAACTCGACCGATTTGGCGAGATGGTGCTGTCTTTGAATGGCCGTCAGTTCAACGCGACCAACGGCAATTACAGCGCGACATCGGTGCAAAACAAGTTGGCGCGCATCACACTAGACGATGGTGCAAGCGCAGCCAATCCTAACCCCATTCCCTACTTCAGCGCGCCGGGCGGTGCTGGGCAACGCCGTATGGGCGATACGGTACAAAATCTGAAAGGTATTTTGACCCAAGGCTTTGGTGGTACTGGGGTGTACCGTGTACATCCTACGGCGGCACCTGTTTTTGTGGCTACCACTGCGCGCACACCAGCGGCTCCTGCAGTTAACGGCAGCCTTAAAGTTTCCAGCTTTAACGTGCTTAATTATTTCACTACGCTCACATCAGCCAGCGCTAACGCGCGCGGCGCAGATACAGCTGGCGAATTTACCCGTCAAAAAACCAAAATAGTCGAAGCCATTGCGGGTATCAACGCCGACGTATTGGGCTTGATAGAAATAGAGAACAACAACGATGTTGCCACCAATGACTTAGTGGTGGCGCTCAACGCCAAAATGGGCACAGGCACCTATGCCGCCATCAACAGCGGCGTTATCGGAAGCGACTTCATTAAAGTCGACATTTTGTACAAACCCAGCAAGGTTAGGCGTGTGGGCGGATTTGAGCTGCCCACCGGTGCAGACTTGACCAATTACACCGCAGTCAGCGGCCGCCCACCCTTGGCGCAGCGTTTTGCCAGTTTGGACAATAACGGCAGCTTTTGGTTTGTAGTTAACCATTTCAAGAGCAAAGGCTCATGTCCTGCATCAGGTGATGTGGATTCGGGCCAGGGCTGTTGGAACACTGCGCGGACTGCACAGGCCAACGCATTGAATAGCTTTGTCACCAAGCTCAAGGCGCAGGGTGAAAACGATGTGCTCATCATGGGCGATATCAACAGCTATTTGACCGAAGACCCCACTGTGGCGCTAGAGTCCGCTGGCAACGAGAGCTTACTCAAGCGCATGCCCGCTGCAGACCGCTACACCTACGTTTTTAACGGCGAGACGGGCGCACTGGACCA
>JANPDG010000221.1:0-55080 GCA_031431335.1 Polaromonas sp.
ATATGCGCAGGCAAGCACTTGAGTTTTATTACATGCACAATTTATATGGTTCGCTAGAGGATTTGGAATTGCGTCAGCACTTCGTGGGCTTGTGGCGGGAATGCCAAGATCCACAATCTGACGTTATTTCAACTCAGTCTAAGCTAGCGGCATTGCGTGATTCTCCTGCATTTGCAAATCGCATGTCGCAAATATTGAAAGATAAATAACATGTTTATGACAACCAGTGATCGAACACAGAAAAGATCTCAGTCTTTCCGAATTCAAGATTTTTTGCGCACAGTGGTGTCTGTAATGGTACTGCCTTTTGGTCTCGCGATATATGCTCTAACTGGGAAGACTTACTCGCGCACTTACCAGTCGTTTGTTTGGATTTTTTGTGTCACGCGCGGGCGATCTAATGATCTGCTCGCACGTTTTTTATCTTGGCGGCAGCCAGCAAAAGAGAGAGAAAAAGTGAGCGGTGTGCTTGGTATCTTGACTCCTCAGGTGATTGATCAACACGTCGAAACATTGCGCCGTGATGGTCGCATAGTCTTTGAGGGTGCTTTAACTGCGGACACTTGTAGCCGACTACACTCCTTTGCATGTAGCACTTCCTCGGCAGTTCGACCGATGGATGGCGAGTCCACACTCACAATCCCTAGCCGCATAGTTTTTGATGAAAAAAATCCTAGGGCTATCAGATATGATTTTGATACTTCTGCACTACTGAATAATGTCGATGTTCAAGATCTTATGGCCGATTCATCGCTACTTGAAATCGCTGAAGCTTATCTTGGTACGCAGCCTGTTGTAGATGTTCTGAGTATGTGGTGGCATACAAATTTCCACGACAAACCCGACTCGGAGGCCGCACAGTTTTACCATTTCGATCTAGACCGCATTGCTTGGTTGAAGGTGTTCATCTACCTGACTGATGTAGGGCCAAACAATGGCCCACATAGTTTTGTACTTGGATCACACAAAACGGACGCTATTCCATGGAGTATGTTGCGTAAAGGCTATGTAAGACTTGAAGACGAAGAGGTAGAGACCGCGTTTGGTGTGGATCGATGTCTTCAAATGACAGCTCCGCGTGGATCGATCATCATTGAGGACACAAGAGGGTTGCACAAGGGCAATGCAGTAACTGGCGATCCACGGCTAGTTCTACAACTGCAATTTAGTAACTCGCTTTTCGGTGGTGAGTACCCGCCAGCGCGCATCAACACAGTACATTCCGAGGCGTTACGTAAGGCTTTGTTGCATCGTCCATCCGTGTTCAGGGCCTATCATTGATAGTTAACTTTGCCAACACAATTTCTCGTATCCACATACGATTGATATAAATATGCTCCGCTCATTCATCAAATTTCTTAGAGATATATGGCATTACGTGCTTATGAAGCGACGTTATCCGCACACCATCTTTGATATAAGTGTTGACTGGCGCGTGTCTGGAAACTTAATCTTAAGAGGCAGTTTTTGTATAGGCGCTAATTCTGTCGTCGTCGTTAAGGAGGGTGGAATATTACACATAGGAAGTAATGTGTGGCTTGGTAGAGACTGCGAAATTGCAGCAATAGGTGAAATCACGATAGGTGATTTGACGAGCCTGCAGCATCGGACTCAGCTGCATGGGGATGTCAATATCGGTGCGGGTTGCTTGGGAGCGGCTAATCTATACATTTCGTCTCACGTACATGAGTTTCAATGGGCGCCTGCGCTACCAATCCGCATACAAGATACTCATCGACAACACTATGGCGTGGGTATAGGTAGCCGGCCAGTAGTTATTGAAGATGATTGTTGGTTGGGTATAAATGTTGTGATAAGCCCTGGTGTGACAGTGGGGCGTGGATGTATAGTTGGAGCCAATTCAGTTGTAACTAGTGACTTACCCCCGTACGCAATTGCGGCTGGGTCGCCCGCGAAGATAATTAGACAACGTCTCGCTTTCGAGCCAAAGCAGTCGATACGAGCAACTATCGATGACGATGCACCGTATTTTTATAGTGGGTTTATACAACTCGGAGTAATGGAGGCTGAAGCTTTTGAACTAAAACGATCACGTGGTGGTTTTTTAGCTAAGAATAAATTCAGTATTGTCTTGGCGATCCGAGAGGGAGACAGCATTCAACTCGAGATTGATAGTTATGAAAACTGTATGCTGACCCATGCAGGCATTTCGCAACATGTATCTGTAGGTTCTTCTGTGATTGTTTTTAATGCTCTTCCTGAGCTTAGGGGCGTACTAAAATTCAACCATGACGCAGAAGAAAGAGCTCTTTTTGTAATTAAATCTTGCGCTCTAGTCACTAAGTCAAGCACCTAGATCAAAGGTTTCTCAAGGCATTCATATGGTTACAACGCAGTTAAAAAATTTAACTCGCATAGTGCGGCAGTTTCCGGCGATAAAACTTGCGTTGATGATGACATTCGTGCTCTTATTTTTAGAATATGCGACTTTGAGTTTGATGATACCGCTTTCGATGGGTGGGAATTTAAATACAGAAAATAGTATTGTTTCAGCTTGGTTGGTCATACTAAACCTGATCGGATTGCGCCCTTCATTGACAACCTGGGTCTGGCTATTTTTAGTACTACTTGCGTTTCGCAGCATCGCAGGCTATGCGCATTTTTGCGTCACGACATTGGCCTCAAAACAGGTTCATCGTGAGTTTAGTAAAAGTGTTTTTTCTCAAGTTGTATCTAAAGAACCAATGATAAAGATTTACCAACGCACGGTTGGGTTCTATATTTCCCTAGCTGGAGATGACACGTTCCGCGCTGGTTCATTGGTAAATTCAGCATTACAGTTCTTGGCTGCATTTGTGTCTGTTGTTGCTGGTCTGGTGCTGTTGTTCCGGTTTTCGAATTTTGCATTTCAGATTACTGTTACTTTTATTTTAGTGTCAGCTGTTGGAGTTGGATTCTGTACCCGCACGTTATTACAGCTGAACAGGCGATCAGTCCAGCAATCGCGTGAGGCGAGTACCAGCTTTATAGAGGCACTAAATAGTTTGCGCTCCATTCGTTCAATGACTGCAGAAACATTTGTTCAAGCGAACTATTCCAAACAGATAAACGAATACACAAGGCTATTGTTTTTGTCCGATGTTTTTAAAGCTGGGATACGCTTTATACCAGCTATGGTTGCTCTGGCTATTGGTATAGTAGTTTTTTTTCCAAATGGAGAAAATCTACTAGCATTAGATGCGAGTATTATATTTGCCGCTACCACTGTATTAGTTCGCCTCTTTCTATCGCTTGGCGCATTAATAACTGCTGGGGGTGCTTTGATAATAGACGGCCGCGCTGTAACGGATTTAGGTAATTTGGCTGATATTTACAATGCGCCAAATGTATCGGAATTCGCGTTAAGTCAAGATCACGGCAGAACTATCAAGTCTATTCATCTAGATGGAATTCACTACGCATACGATAAGACTAAAAATGTACTGAATGATTTCAACCTAAGGCTTACTCGCGGACGCTGCTATGCTTTAGTGGGCCCATCGGGTACTGGCAAGTCTACTTTAGCAGACTTAATACTAGACTTGGTAAAGCCTACAAGTGGCGTAATTCGAATCAATGACTGCGTGCTTGATGCGGAGCAAGTGCGTGGACGTATCCTTCTTGTAGAGCAGCAACCGCGGATATTCTCAGTTAGTATCCGTCAGAACTTAACTTTAGGACTCGATGTTGGTAATACGGAGATCGACGCAGCTTTAGCTGCTGTCGAAATGACTTCTTTTGTTAATGATTTGCCTCATGGGATTGATACTTTGATGGATTATCAGGGTGCAAATATTTCAGGTGGACAGCGCCAACGCCTTTCGATTGCAAGAGCGCTCTTGCGGCGGCCAGACGTTCTTATTCTTGATGAGGCAACTAGTGCGCTTGATGCGTCAACTGAAAAATTAGTTATCTGCAGTCTTAAGCTGGCTATGCGTGATGGTATTCTCATATTTATTACACACGCTCATGAGGTCGCACGAGTTGCTGACGAAATTATTGATCTTCGCCAAAATGTAGATGTGCCTTTTAGCAATGTCATATAAATTGCCCTCTAAATGAAGAATAACGATACCTTCGCCCCAGTTGTTTTGTTCGCATATATGCGGCCAGACCACTTGCGGCGCACTGTGGAATCCTTGGCAGCAAATCCTGAGGCTATATCAACGGCGCTGACTATTTATTGCGATGCCGCCAAACTACCCGAACATCGTCAACGGGTAGATCAAGTACGAGCCTATGTTGAGACTATAGAAGGCTTCTTATCTGTACGGCGTATATACCAAGAAAGTAACCTGGGACTATCACGTTCGATTATCTCGGGCGTTACCGAGACTCTGCTAGAAAACGAAAGAGTGATAGTTTTGGAAGACGATCTAGTTCTGTCGCCACATTTTCTGCGCTATATGAACGATGGTCTTAATTGTTATCGTGATGATCATATGGTTTGCAGTATTCATGGCTATTGGTTTCCTGTGGATCGCAACATGCCGGAGACATTTTTTCTAAAGGGTGCAGATTGCTGGGGTTGGGCGACGTGGGCGCGATCCTGGGCCACTTTTCAGCATGACGGTCGTATGCTGCTAAAAGAACTGTTAGATAGACAACTTAGTTTTGATTTTGATTACGAGGGTACATATCCGCACACGCGAATGCTAAAGAGCCAAATACAAGGCAAAAATGACTCTTGGGCTATTCGTTGGCACGCATCCTGTTATTTGAAGGGTATGTTGACACTGTATCCAGGTCGTAGTTTGGTTAATAACGTTGGGCACGATGGAACTGGTACTCACTGTGACACTGACAGTGCCTTTGCATCAACGGTAGCTAGTTTGCCTATTTCTGTTGAAAGAATCAGCATAGAGCCTACATTGGAGGCTAGTGCAGTACTAATTGATTATTTCCGCCGCATACAGAAATCAATCTGGTTTAAAGCCAGAAGATATGCGAATAAGTGGTTAAGAGGCCGCTTTTTATAAGCGTTATTGAGCCCATATTCACGAGACAATTGAAGCCTTCATTCGTGAGCAATATGTTTATAATGATTTCACTTAATTTACGACGATTATATTGATGACGCCAATACCCACTCGCAGGTCAGGTGTTGGTATTTACCTAATAAGTTAGAAGCATACTTATTAGTTAACATACGCTATTGCATAATATATTTATGCCTAGCATCGCACAAACGAGTTTAAGGCATCAACTATGGCCATCATGATTCCAGTATCCCAGCCCTCAATTGGCGAAAAAGAAATTGCTTATGTCAAAGATGCCGTTGAGTCGGGCTGGGTTTCATCTTTGGGCAAATACATTGAACAATTTGAAGGCGAGTTCGCTAGATTTTGTGGCACCCGTTATGCGTTGACTGTGAGTAACGGGACCACAGCACTACACCTAGCATTACTCGCAGCTGGCATCAAGTCGGGGGACGAAGTCATTGTTCCTGATCTCACATTTGTTGCTACAGCTAATGCAGTTAGCTACATAGGCGCGCTGCCGATTATGGTTGACGTGGATATTGATACTTTGTGTATTGACCCTAAGGCAATTGAAAAAGCAATTACGCCGCGCACTCGCGCCATTGTGCCGGTACATTTATATGGCCATCCAGCTGATATGGATGCTATCAACGAAATAGCTAAACGGCATGGGCTTGTTGTGATTGAAGATGCCGCAGAGGCACACGGTGCAGAATATCGTGGCCGCCGTGCCGGTAGTCTGGGTTTGTGTGGCGTTTTCAGTTTTTATGGCAATAAGGTCATTACCACCGGAGAGGGTGGAATGATCACAACAGATGACGAGGCGCTTTTCCTGACTGCGAAGCGACTTCGGGATCATGCTATGAGTGCTACCAAGCGGTACTGGCACGAAGAAATTGGCTATAACTACCGAATGACTAATTTGCAGGCTGCATTGGGTGTTGCCCAAATGGAGCGAATCGACAGTTTTATAGCCAAACGCCGTGAAATCATGAGTTGGTACAGGGATGAGCTTGCGAGTAATACGCGACTGCGGCTTAACCGCAGTGCTGACTGGGCTGCTAACGCTTATTGGATGATTTGCGTTGAAGTCAATGGTATGACCGATGCGCAGCGCCAAATACTGATGACGTGTTTGCGTAATCGTGGAATTGATTCGCGTCCTTATTTTTATCCGATGTCGGACATGCCGATGTATCCTGATGCGCACACACCAGTTACGCATCGTGTTTCTCAAGCGGGTATGAACCTGCCGTCGTTTGTTGACCTTACAAAAGATGATGTGAGGTTTATATGTGCGCAATTTGAGCTGGCACTAGAAGAATCTCTAGCATGAGAGATGCGGCACCATTTATCCTGGGTCGAATTTATAGCAAACTCCGTAAGCTAATTTCCTACCCATTATATAGACGGTATTTGTCGAAAATTACGAGCAGCCATCCATTGCACGGAATTCCTACAAGGCTTACTGCTGATGTTTCGGCCGATCCAACAGAGTTCTTTGATCATTATGATGCTTTCGCACACTGGGCCACAAAGAGGATTTTTGCAAAAGGTCGTCGACTAAAGACTCTCGATGTCGGTAGCATCAAGATGATGAATGGCATTTTATCCAACATGCACGATGTGACAGCCTTAGTTCTTGCCGATTGCTCAGACAGTCTAAGTCAAGTAAATTATGTCAAGCATGATGTTGCAGAACAGTTGCCGTTTCCAGCGAATAGTTTTGACGTGTTCACCTCAATGGTGTCGTTGCCAATTGTGGGCCTTGCGCGGTATGGCGATAAGCTCGATGCTGATTGCTTGATGAGATTTGTTGTCGAGCTAGGGCGGGTTATGAGGCCCGATGGTGAACTTCTAATTAGCATGTGTCTTGGTAAAAACGTATTAAATTTCAATAATGGGTGGTTTTTTGATATGCCCACAATTGAGCGTATTTTTGATGGATGGACGGTGCTAGACCGTCTGGTGGATCTTAAGTCATCCCCATATGGGGCTAATGTTAGTTCGTCTCAGCGTTTCACTACCGATACATCAGTTGCGAATATTCGTTTTGGTGACTACAGAGTAATTTTTCTTCATCTGCGGCGGCAAACCTCAAATGTCACTTGAGCACTTTTAAAGTTATGGGCCTGCTTCGACGTTTTTTTGAGTATTGGAAGCATTTCAATCTACGCAACTTGCAGCGTCAAGTTTCTGTTGCCACTTCAACGCGGTTACTGCGCAGGTTTTCCGTCAAATTTTTGGCCGGTATGCAAAACCGTATCTATTTGAGTGTTGGCGAAAATTGTATGCTCAACGCAGAAATCATATTTGAATCTCTAGAAGGCGAAGTGCGTATCGGCAATCGGACGTATATCGGCAACGATACAAGTATCATCTCGCGTAACCGGATCACAATTGGTAATGATGTGACTATGGCTTGGGGAATCATGGTCTACGATCATAATTCTCATTCGTTTGATTGGCGTCAACGTGCTAATGTGGTTAAGCATTTCTATCTGACTTATGGTACGCCAAATTGCTTTGAACAAAATGATTGGTCAGATGTTGCGTCAGCTCCTATCACTATTTCAGATCGCGCTTGGGTAGGATTTGGTGCCGTAATCCTCAAAGGAGTTACGATTGGTGAGGGAGCAGTTGTGGGCGCCTGCAGCGTTGTAACTCGCAACGTGGAGCCCTATACCGTTGTGGCAGGCAATCCAGCAGTGCTTGTTCGTAGACTAATCCCTCCTCTGAACGAGCCATCAAACCAAAAAAAAGATTGAGAAGATGCAGTTTAAATATTCTTGGGAAGAAGCTATTGAGATCTTGCGCAATGATCCAGCGCACCAGGGTCTGATTTTCAACTCATATTTAACACGTGATTTGGTTGGTAATAGCCTTCGCTTCACGCAAAGTGATGAGTTTACTTCTGCATGTGCGTTGCTTAAGCAATATGCTTCTGGCGCGCGGCGTCTTCTCGATATGCCTGGCGGTAATGGCATTGCAACGCATGCTTTCGCCTCCGCTGGTTATGATGTTACGAGTGTCGAACCTAATCCGTCGCCCGCAGTGGGCAGGGGTGCGATTGCGCAAGTCTTAGCTGCATCTGGGTTACATGCAAACATTATTGATGCGTGGGGAGAAGCTCTTCCGTTTGAATCCAATCATTTCGACATAGTTTATGTGCGTCAAGGGCTGCATCACGCAGCAAATTTGCCAAAGATGCTCTCTGAAATAGGGCGTGTATTAAAGCCTGGGGGTGTATTGCTTGCTTGTCGTGAGCATGTCGTAGATAACTATGGTGCTAGTTTGCAAGCGTTTCTAGCATCTCAGGTTGATCATCAGCTGTATGGAGGTGAGAACGCTTTCACGTTAAGTGACTATCGTTCTGCGATGCAGACCGGGGCGTTAGAAATAAAAATCGAACTAGGACCTTTTGATTCGATCATTAACGCCTATCCCAATACGCCAGAGCTGTTGCGTCAAAAAATATTAGCATCTGCGCCGGGCCGTTTTCTGGGGCACTTTTTGACGGCTGAGATGGTTGTAGCAATCGGTATTTGGCAGCTCAAGCGCCAAAAAACTCCTGGTCGACTGTTTACTTTTCTAGCGACCAAGCCTGCGGAGTAAGTGGGTGCTTAATAGATTGATCCCTGTCGTTTTAAGGCTCAAAACGCGCTTTCCCAGGCTTTACGTGCGCCTTGTAGCTATTGGTAAGCGTTTATTTAAAAATAGATTGGGTGTCTATCCAAGGCCAATGGCTGGGGAGGTAGCAGCTGCAGCAGCAGTTTTGAGGGGATCGCAATGGAACATGGCGTATGGCAGAGGTCTTGCTCATGAACGATTGGAAGCCGACATAGCGGAATATGTAGGCTCTGCGCACGCGATAGCAGTTAATACCGGCGGCATGGCGCTGCAAATGTCAATGCGAGCACTAGGGCTGCGCCATGGTGATGAAGTTATTCATCAGGTGGACACTTGCTCAGCGACAGCTTTGGCCGTGATGGCGGCTGGTTGCACCCCCATATTTGCGGACATCAATGAGCGCACTTTGATGTTGGATGCCAATCTCATGGACGCATCAATTACTCAGCGAACAAAAGCAATCCTCACCACCCATATGTGGGGTAATTGCGATGACATGCCCAGTCTCTTAGATCTGGCTACAAAGCATGGCCTGCACGTTATTGAAGACACCTGTTTGGCGTTGGGGGCAAAACTCGGAGGACGTATGGCGGGCTCCACTGGCCATGTGGGCGTTTTCTCCTTTGGCTGTATTAAGCCTATTCAAGGTGGTGAAGGCGGCATGATAGTAACGAGCGATGAGGCTCTAGCGCGTGAGTTGCGCAGCATGCGGCACTGGGGTGATCGAACGATTGAATACGGTGTTCGTGACACTGTGATGCCATCATGGAATGGCCGTATGTCAGAAATTGTGGCTGCGGTAGTTGCCGAACAGTTAAAGGGTTATCCACAGCACCTGCGAATTTTGCGCTCTCGCGTAGCTGAATTTGCTGCTTTTCTAGCGAAATTTGATGGTATTGAACTCGTCTTGGGACATGCCAATTCAGTAGAGGATTGCGCTTTCACTCAAGTAGTTTTGCGTCTTGATGAAAAAATCTTAGGTTTTAATAAGAGTTATCTTAAGGATGCTCTTTATGCACGCGGAGTGCCAGTTTGGCATGCCAATTTTGAGCTTATTAATTCATTGACTCTGTTTAAAGGACGTAGCTGGGAAGATTGGTTGCCCAAGGCAGACTTTGCTAGCACGTATGCAAATTATCAAGCCGTTTTCCCTGTGGCGCAGAAAGTGATGGAGTCAAGCGGTCTAGGCTTGGGCAAGATGAATTTTCTGTCCAAACAGAACTTAAAACACTTAATGCAACAGATCGAAGCGCTCTGCATTCGCCGGGGCGTCTTATGATGAAAGTAGGTATTATCGCCACTGCCCGCGAGAAAAATGGCGGGACTTTACTCTATACGCTTTCGATGATCAGTGCGCTATCTCGTCTACCGTCCAATAAGTATCAGTTCGTCATTTTCACTCAGACGGATAACCATGAATATGACGCATTAGGGTTGCCTGTTGAACCTCTTCCCAATTTATGGAGTGTGCTGGTTAAAAGATTGATTGGACGAGATTACTTCGCGGGTGTGGACAAAGTAGTTTCACCAGTTTATTCAATGACACTGTTGGTTTGCGGGCGCCCATATGCTTTCACGTTGCACGACTTGCAAGAAAAATACTATCCTGAGAACTTTAGTCGCTTGACACGTATTTGGCGTAGCTTAAGTAACAGGCTACTGACCCGTAAAGCGGCTTGCATTATTTGTGAGTCGATGTTTGTTCAGCGAGATATCGTAAAGTTCTTTGGTGTGCCTGAAAAAAAAATAGCTGTTGTACCCGCACCACCTATTGCAATGTTGTGTGAGAGTGCCAACGATGAGTCAGATGCCTTGGTTGTTCGCCAAAAGTTCGATCTACCACTGCAATATATATTTTATCCAGCCCAATTTTGGCCCCATAAAAATCACCTCCGCCTAATTGAAGCTTTTGGGATGGTGTGTCAACAATACCCCGACAGCTGCTTAGTGCTCACTGGCAAGAAGCGCGACGAATACGAGCGTATTTTTGCGCTTGTCCACAAACTTGGATTGCGCGGCAGAGTACGTCATATCGGCTATGTCGAGCAGGCTGAGCTTGCCGCTCTTTACCGTGGTGCAACTATGGTCGCCATCCCAACATTGTTTGAAAGTATTAGTATCCCAGTCTACGAAGCATTTTCAATGAGAACAGCAGTTTGCGCTTCAAATGTTGTTGCGTTGCCTGAGCAAATCGGTGATGCGGGCATACTCTTCGATCCGTTGTCGGTGGACGATATGGCAGAGAAAATGATCAGGGTGTGGAGTGATCCCCAATTGCGCCATAGTTTGATTGAGCGCGGTAGTCGTCGCATGGCTTCAGTGACGCATGAGCAGTACGCGCAGAGTCTAGCTAAGATCCTTGAAGGCATGGGTTAAAGCGATCTGTGTAGCTTCAGATTATCCAAGTACCACTGCAAAGTCTTCAACACCCCCGTCTCAAACGTCTGTGCGGGTTTCCACCCCAATTCTTTGTGGATCTTCGTCGCGTCGATAGCGTAGCGTCTATCGTGGCCAGGGCGGTCTTTGACTGTGGTGATCTGCTGGGCGTAGCTGGTGCCATCTGCTTTGGGGCGCAGTTGGTCTAGCAACTTACAGAGGGTGTTGACGATTTCGATGTTGGATTTTTCGTTCCAGCCGCCGATGTTATAGGTTTGGCCTGGGCGGCCGGCCTCTAGAACGCGGCGGATGGCGCTGCAGTGGTCTGCTACATAGAGCCAGTCGCGCACTTGCATGCCGTCGCCGTAGATGGGCAATGACTTGCCGGCCAGCGCGTTGACGATCATCAAGGGGATGAGCTTTTCGGGGAAGTGGTAGGGGCCGTAGTTGTTGCTGCAGTGGGTGGTGAGTGTGGGCAGGCCGTAGGTGCGGTGGTAGGCGCGCACCAGGTGGTCGCTACTCGCTTTGCTGGCGCTGTAGGGGCTGTTGGGGGCATAGGGGTGCGTTTCGGTGAATGCGGGCGCGTTGGGCGCGAGTGAGCCGAACACCTCGTCGGTGGATACATGCAGAAAGCGAAAATCCTGCTTGTGTAGGTCACCCAGCGCATCAAAATAGGTGCGCACGGCTTCCAGCAGCTTGAACGTGCCGACCACATTGGTTTGGATAAAGTCTTCGGGGCCTGCGATGGAGCGGTCAACATGGCTCTCTGCGGCAAAGTGTATGACGGCGCGCGGCTGGTGCTGCGCCAGCAGGGCGCTGACCAACGCGGTGTCTGCTATGTCGCCGTGCACAAAGATATGCTGGGGGTTGCCTAGCAGGCTACTCAAGTTGCTGGCGTTGCCTGCATAAGTGAGTTTGTCGAGGTTAATCACGCCCTCGCCAGACTGCGCGCACCAGTCCAACACAAAGTTAGATCCGATAAAGCCTGCGCCGCCTGTCACCAAAATCATGGACTTGCCCTTATGAAAAACCCGACGTAATTATGTCAGTTTGCCGGGTAACATCAGTGCATGCTTGCTAAATTGATGGGTTGGTTTTTATTGGGGCTGGTGCGCGCGCTCACGGGGGCTCAGGAGCGCTGGTATGGTTGTCCGCCCATGGCGGAGCAACGCATCTATTTTGCCAACCACCAGAGCCATATTGACTTGGTGATGATCTGGGCCGCATTGCCTGCTGAGCTGCGCGGCATCACCCGGCCTATTGCGGCTAAGGACTATTGGACCAAAACGCCGTTTAAAAAGTGGATCACCACAGCGGTGTTTAACGCCGTGTATGTCGACCGTGAGCGCAGCGAGGGGGTCGACCCGCTGCAGCCGTTAATGGATGCGCTGAACAAGGGTGACTCGATCATTTTGTTTCCCGAGGGCACGCGGGGTAACGAGGAGCTACCCCAGCGGTTCAAATCGGGGCTGTACAACCTGGCTTTGCGGTTTCCAGACGTGGTGCTGGTGCCCGCTTGGATCAACAATATTCAGCGGGTGATGCCCAAAGGTGAGGTAGTACCCGTGCCTATTTTGTGCAGCGTGACATTTGGCAAGCCCATGCAGGTGCTGCGCCAAGGCAATGCAGAGCAAGGCCAAAGCGTAGAAGGCCACGCTGAGTTTGGCGTGCGCGCCCGCGACGCGGTCATCGCGTTGCGTGATATTTAAGGGCGCTGGCAATGAACCAATTTTTACGCAGACTGACCCCCGGCGAGCAGGTGGGCCTGCTGTTTGTGATTTTGTTTGGCCTGCTGCTGCTGGCTTCAGTCGCGGTGTTTTTGCTGTCGCTCAGAGAGCGCGAGACCGATCGCGGCGCGGCGCGCGCCACTGAGCTTAAGCGCTTGGGCGGCATGCTGAGCACCTCGTGGCTGATTGCCATCGTGTTTTGGGTGGGCTGGGCTTCGGGCGACCGGGTGGCCAACGGTTTGTTTGCCATCGTGTCGTTTTTTGCGCTGCGCGAGTTTGTCACGCTCTCGCCTACGCGCAGGGGCGACCACCGCAGCTTGGTATTGGCGTTTTTTGTGGTGCTGCCGGTGCAATACTGGCTGGTGGCCAGCGAACATTTTGACTTCTCGACGGTGTTTATTCCGGTGTATGTGTTTTTGGCTTTGCCAGTGGTGAGCGCGCTGGCCAACGATCCGCAGCGGTTTTTGGAGCGCAACGCCAAGCTGCAATGGGGCATCATGGTGTGTATCTACGGCCTGAGCCATGTGCCCGCGCTGTTGCAGCTGGAGTTTCCGCGCTGGGACGAGCGTAAAAACGCATTTTTGGTGTTCTTTTTGGTCTTTGTGGTGCAAACCTGCATGGTGGTGCAGCATTTGGCCCAGCGCTATATCAAGCTCATCCCCAGCGCCCCGCAAGTGAGCCTGAGCTTTAACTGGCTTAGCTGGTTCATCGGCGTGCTGGCCGGTGGTTTGGTAGGCGCTTTGCTCGCAGGCATTACGCCCTTTAAGCCTGGCAACGCCTTTGCCATGGCGCTGATTGCCTGCGCCTCAGGCACGTTAGGGCATTTGGTGATGAAGGCCCTCAAGCGCGACCGGGGTGTAACGCACTGGGGCGGCCAAGTGTCGGTCACGGGTGCCACGGGCCTCCTAGACCGGGTAGACGCGCTGTGCTTTGCCGCACCGGTGTTTTTTCATTCGGTGCGGTGGTATTTTGATCTGTAAAAACGCGTCCAGCAGCATAGGGCAGGCCAGACCATGCGCATCTTAGGCATTGACCCTGGCCTGCAAACCACAGGCTTTGGCGTGGTGGATGCGCAGGGCCAACAGGTCACGTATGTCGCCAGCGGCACCATCACCACCACCCACCTGCCGCGCGGCGATCTGCCAGCACGGCTCAAGGTGCTGTTTGACGGGGTGCGCGAGGTGGTGGCGACCTATCAGCCAGAGTCATCGGCGGTCGAAATTGTCTTTGTCAACGTCAACCCACAGGCCACACTGCTTTTGGGTCAGGCCCGTGGCGCTTGCATTACAGCGCTGGTGTCCACTGACTTACCTGTAGCCGAATACACCGCTTTGCAAATGAAGCAAGCCATTGCAGGGCACGGCAAGGCGGGCAAAGCGCAGGTGCAAGAAATGGTGATGCGCCTGCTCAAACTGCCCAGCTTGCCGGGCAAAGACGCCGCCGACGCGCTGGGCCTGGCCATCATGCACGCCCACATAGGCGCAGCCCGCAGCCGTTTGGCCGCCGCAACCACGTTAGCACCTCGCAGCAGTGCGGCTTATAAGGCGGGGCGCAGTTATTAGCTGGGCCTTGGGGTTATTTTTGCTATTATTTACATAGCAAGCTATTTAATATCCACGTCGGAAAAGTGCTCGTTTTTCTTCCAGAATGTGATTTGGTGAGATGACGTACTCTTTGAGCAGGCGGATCGCTAATCTTTAGGTGTTTGGCCTGTTTGTGTGGTTTGCGGTGAGATTCACTGAGCTGGTTGATGTGGCTTTGGGTGAGATGGCGTATGCCTAACGCGCTCACACTGGAGTACCAGAGATCGCGCATTAGGCACACGCCATCTCACCTGTACAAATGGTCGCGCGCTACCCGTAGCTTCGTCAAAGACTACGTGTTCAACACCGGTAGCGCCCTAAATTAATCAGATCAAGTGTGTGGGTGTCCCTCTTGCCAGGCGTAAGGGTATGTCCCGTGCCAGGCGAGAGGGACACCCACACACGCAGACACCACGCCAGCGCATTCAAAAGACCTAAGCCAACCCGCCAAGCCAGAACACTGCAACCCAAGCAGCAGATACAGCCCAAGTCATCTCACACAACCCATTTTTGGAAGAAAAGCGAGCACTTTTCCGACGTGTATATTCAATAGTTTGCTACTATTTAGATAGTAATAATGATCAACTACTGAACAAGAAGTTCATGACATCGCCATCCTTGACCACATACTCCTTGCCCTCAGCCCGCATCTTGCCAGCGTCTTTGGCGCCTTGTTCGCCTTTGAATGCAATGTAGTCGTCAAACGCAATGGTTTGCGCGCGGATGTAGCCTTTTTCAAAATCGGTGTGGATCACGCCTGCGGCCTGCGGCCCAGTGTCGCCCACATGGATAGTCCAAGCGCGCACTTCTTTGACGCCAGCGGTAAAGTAGGTTTGCAAACCCAGCAGCTTGAACGCCGCGCGGATCAGGCGGTTTAAGCCCGGCTCGGTTTGGCCTAGTTCGCCCAAGAACATTTGGCGATCTTCGTCGCTCATTTCGCTCATTTCCGCTTCCATCTTCGCGCAAATGGCGACAACAGGGGCGTTTTGCTTATCGGCAAACTCCGTTAAACGGTCTAAAAACGGATTATTCACAAATCCGTCTTCGGCCACGTTGGCCACAAACATGGCTGGTTTGGCGGTAATTAAGAAGAACTGCGCGAGCAGCGGCTTTTCTTCTTTGCTAAATTCGATAGTGCGCACGGGCTTGGCTTCGTTCAGCGCGGCTTGGCATTTCTCGAGGATGGCCACCAGCTTGATCGACTCTTTATCGCCCGAGCGGGCGGTTTTGGTCGCGCGGTGTAGCGCTTTTTCTACGGCGCTCAGGTCGGCCAGGCACAGCTCGGTTTGGATCACTTCGATGTCGCTGATGGGGTCTACCTTGCCGGCCACGTGAATTACGTTGTCGTCGGTAAAGCAGCGCACCACGTTCACCGTGGCGTCAGTTTGGCGAATATGCTCTAAAAACTTATTTCCCAGGCCCTCGCCCGTGCTGGCGCCCGCCACCAGGCCCGCAATGTCCACAAACTCCACAATCGCTGGCACGATGCGCTCAGGCGTGATGATTTGGGCCAGCTGCTGCAGGCGCGCATCGGGCAGCTCAACGATGCCCACATTGGGCTCGATGGTACAAAAAGGATAGTTCTCAGCTGCAATTCCTGCCTTTGTCAAGGCGTTGAACAGGGTAGATTTACCTACGTTGGGTAGGCCGACGATGCCGCACTTTAAGCTCATAATTTACATTCACAATAAGGATGATGAAGTGTATGCGAATTGGCGCGGGCTTGGCTAAGCTGATCAGTCGAATAGGCATGGGTGCACACTGCGCGCGCGCCGCTGTTATCTGGGCTTTGTTCGGCGCGCTGGCTTGGCACGGGGCAGCACTGGCGGTGCCTGCTAACGCGCTGCCCAGCATCCAGCTCGACGCCCAAGGCAAGCCAGCTAGTGTAGCGGCGCAGGCAGCATGGTGGCTCGATTCTGAAGGGCTGGTCACGATCAACGACATCACTGCCACGGCCACCCAAGCGCAGTTTGCCCCAAACCCTGGCGAGACCATGTACCGCCTGCGGTCTGCGCAGCGTCTGTGGGTCAGGCTCGAGCTTGACCGTCCCGCTGCTGCCTCTGGCGACTGGAAGCTGTGGGTGCCTGTGCCCTTGATCGACGTGGTCACGCTCTACGTGCAGCGGGATGGCGCATCGAGCGCTTGGACAGCCAGCAGCGCGGGCGACACCATCGCCGTGTCGCAGTGGCCTGAGTACGGCCGCTACCCGCGCTTTCACCTGAGCCTGCCCTTTGGCAAAACCGTGGTCTACCTGCAAATTCAAGGCAGCACGCCCGTTACCGTGCCGCTGTGGGTGGCCACCGAGTCTGAGGCGCAGCAGGTGGACCATTTGGCCTACTTAGGGCTAGGGGTGGTGACAGGCAGCTTGCTGCTGCTGATCGTGCTGTGTTTTGTCATGAGCTACACCTACCGTGACAAGCTGTATTTTATTTACAGCTTCTACGCCATGCTGATGATCTTGGCCGTGAGCGCATACACCGGCCTGGCTGCGCAAATGGTGTGGAACAACAGCCCTGTGTGGGCTGATGCAGCCCAAGGCTCGTTGGCGTTGTTTACCAGCGGCGCAGCTTTGTTTTTTATTGATACGGTGTTAGCACTCAAGCGCTATGCCCCGCGCTTGGCTATGGCGCTGCGCTGCTTGGGTGCCTTGGGGCCTGTGCTGGCGCTGGCCTATGTGGGGGTAGAGCGCTACTTGGGCGTCACGGTGCTGTCTGTGTATATCTTGTGTGTGTGCTATGTGGGTATTTATGCTGCAGTCAAGGCTTGGCGGCGCGGCGATGTGGTGGCGCGCTGGGTACTTTTTGCGTATTTGCCGCTTGCCGCAGCGGTCATCGTGGCACTTGTGCGTGCGCAGGGCTGGGTGCCGATTTCGTGGATCGTGCAGTACGGTGTGGTGGCCGCCATGCTGCTGGAGGTGCCGCTTTTGATGGTGGCGCTTAACATGCGTTCGCGCGAGCGCCATGCATCGCAGACCCGCTCTGAGTCGATGGCCACGCAAGACGCGCTGACGGGGCTGCTGACGGAGCATTTGTTTCAAGACCGCCTGCATCAAGCTGTGCGCCGCGCACGCAGCAACGGCGAGCATGCTGCCGTCATACTGGTGTCACTGGTCAACCACGCGAACATTGTGGCCGCTCATGGCCCTACCGTGGCCGAGCACAGCCTGGTGCGCTCGGTGATCAAGCTGCGCCGTGTGCTGCGCGATGTAGACACCGCTGCGCGCGTAGGCCAGGCGCAGTTTGGCTTGATCTTAGAAGGCGCCAAAACGCGCGATCAGATCACGCAAGTGGCAGCCCGCTTGATTGCGCTGGGATTGATGCCGCTCAAGGGCTTGGTGCCCGAGGTGACGCTGCAGTTTCAGTTCTCAGCCGTGCTGCTGCACGAATATGCGGACGATGCCGATGCACTGCAAAATAAGCTGCAGTATGTGCTGTCACATATGTCACCCCGCACCCGCAGGCCGATTCGGTTTTTAAACCCCACCCCACCGGTCGTCCCCGCCAGCTCGCTGCACGGCGACTCGGCGCACGACTCAGTCATCGATCTGAATGCAGCCGTAGAGCAAGACTCCGTGTTGCCCGCCAGCGTTGCTTAAAAGCCAGTTAAAAATCAGGTTTTAAAAACTGTAATTCGCCGCCACAGCCTGGCCCACACGCAGCGTGTTTTCAAAGCCCGCCTTGGTGACGGCGTTCATACCAAAGGTCACTGCGCCGTCCACCCGCGCGTCTTGCCTGTAGCCTTGCAATGTATCGCTCACCTCAGGGGTGGGAACGGCGGTTTGTGGGTCAATATTAGGCACAGGGCAGCGCGGGCAGGGCTTGACCAAGGCCAGCTCGACGACAGCGCTCTCAGTGCTGATGTGCAGCATATTCACCCGGTCTTCATCGTGCGCCTCAAAGCCCGACAGCACGATGTTGGGTCTAAAGCGCGTGATAGTGACTTGCGCATGGCCCTGGCTAGCCAAGCGCTGGTTCAAGTCATCTAGCGCAGTTTGGCTCACCACGTTCAGAGGATAGCCGTCGCCAAACTGGTTGAGGGCTTGAATGTCTTGGGTCCATTGTGTGTTCGATAGGCGCTGGTGCTCAGGGTCAAAGCGCACGAGCCGCAGTGCCATGGGTGTGCTGCCCGCAGGCAAGGCCTGCGCTAAAAAGTCAGTAAACCACTGCGCAGCCACATCACCCATGTCGTAGGCCGCACATTCGTCTCCCCACACTGTAGCCCGGCAGGGCTGCTCGACAGCATCCAGCGCAATATGCAGCGCCAGCATGCCGGGCGCGCGCAAGACCATCTCGTAGTGTTTGAGCGTGGGCTGAATCAGGCACATGCGCGGCAGCTCTCGCTGGGTGACAAACTCACCGGTTGCGTCCACCACCATCCAGGCGCGGTCAAACTCCAGCCCCGTTTCGGTCAGGATGGCCTCTTGCACCTGCACGCCCGCACACGACTTAATGGGGTAGACAAACAGGCTTTGAATCGTGCCTTGCAGCTCGAAATCGCCTGTGGGCAGGCGGGTGTGGGTGCTGGGGGCGAGGCGGGTAGTGGATGGCATAGGCGGTAGTGCTGAGAGTGATTCAAAAGACGGGTGGAGCGCAGCATGTTGTAAAAGCCATTTTGGGGTTTTACAACACCACTTTTCACTGTGATTGTGCCGCCTTCTACAATGCAGTGTATGGCAGTAGACATTTGTATTCGCGGTGCGGGGGTGGTGGGCATGAGTTTGGCTCTGCTGCTTGCGCGGGCGCGCATTCGCGTAGGCTTGGTGCGTGCGCCCGCTACGGCCACCCCTGCCGTGCCAGACATTCGTGCATTTGCCCTCAATACCGCTTCTAGAGAGCTGCTCACTGCCCTGCGCGCTTGGCCCGAGCTGGCCTGCGCGGTGCAGCATATGCGGGTGCAAGGTGATGGCGATGGTGGCGGCGCGGATGCGCAAGTCAAGTTTGATGCCGCCTCCATGGGCGCGCCTGCGCTGGCGCATATTGTCGACGCCAGTGCGCTAGAGCAGCGCCTGCAAGCGGCGCTTTCGTTTGCTCCCGACATCACTGTGCTGGACGCACCCGTGCCCGCTGCGCTGACCGTTATTTGCGAAGGCCAGCGCAGCGCCAGCCGCACAGCCACTGGCTTGGTATTTGAACAAACTCCCTATGGTCAAACCGCGATTGCCGCTACCTTGGAGACCGAGCTGCCCCACCAAGCCACCGCGTGGCAGTGGATGCAAGGTACTCCCAGCAACGCTGCAGGTTCGGTTTACAAAGGCGAAGTTTGTGCATTGTTGCCGCGCCAGACCGTTTTAGCGGGTGGAACGGGCGCCACCGGGAACTCTGTGGCCTTGGTGTGGTCTGTAGAGCATGCCCATGCCCAAGAACTATTGGCTCTGGACGACGCTCAGTTTGTCGCCCAGCTGCAAACCACCTGCGCCAGCGCGCTGGGCGCCATGCGCTTGACCAGCCAGCGCGCTGCGTGGCCGCTGCAGTTAGCCCAAGCCAGCCGCTGGGTGGGCGTGGGCATCAACGACAACGCTTCGGGCACTGCCACGGCGCAAGCCGCCTGGGCGCTAGCCGGTGACGCAGCGCACGCCGTGCACCCGCTGGCAGGCCAGGGGCTGAACCTCGGCTTGGCCGATGCAGCCGCGCTGGCCCGTATTTTGTCGGGCAAAGAATATTTCCGCAGCTATGGCGACATGCGCCTGCTGCGCCGCTATGAGCGTGAGCGCAGCGGCGACGCGCTGGCCCTGCGTTTGGCCACCGACGGTCTGCAGCGCCTGTTTGCCTTAGACTATCCTGTAGTGCGCACTCTGCGCAATGCAGGCATGCGCGGCTTTAATGCGGCCAGCCCACTGAAAAATTTTGTTATGCGCCAAGCCATGGGCGCTTGAACTTCACCCTTGCTCTGTATCTTGAGGAAACTTATGAAATTTGGTATTCGATTTTTAGCCGTTTGCGCGCTGTGTGTCAGCGCAAGTATTACCTTTGCCCAAGAGGCCGTCATCCGTAAAAACCTGGCTGAGCGTTATCCCACATGGCCCAAAATCGACGAAGTCATCAAATCACCTGTGCCTGGGCTGTTTGAGGTGCGGGTCGATGGCACCGAGATTTTTTATACCGATGCCGAGGCCAATTACCTTATTCAAGGCAGTGTCATCGACACCAAAATCAAGCGCAACCTGACTGAAGAGCGCACGAACAAGCTGCTGGAGATTGACTTTGACAAACTGCCCCTGAAAGACGCTTTCACCATCGTGCGCGGCAACGGCAAGCGCAAGCTGGCCGTGTTTGAAGACCCCAATTGCGGTTACTGCAAACGCTTTGAAACCGACCTGCAAAACGTCAACAACGTGACGGTGTACATGTTTCTCTACCCCATCCTTGGCCCCGCATCGGCCGAGCGCAGCAAGAACATTTGGTGCGCCAAAGACCGCGCTAAAACGTGGAGCGACTGGATGGTTAAAAACATCGATGCACCCGCAGCCACCTGCGATGCGGCCGCGCTGACCCGCAACGTAGAGTTTGGCAAAAAGCACAAAATCACAGGCACGCCCACTGTGCTGTTCGCCGACGGTAACCGCGTGCCAGGTGCTATTCCAGCCACGCAAGTAGAGAAGTTTTTGGCTGAAGTCAAATAGATAAGTTTGTGTGATGGACAGTGCGCAAAGCACAAGAAAAGAAAGCACACAAGGCGCGCTGTGGGAGACTGCGTCGCATGGGTTGCACGCCCTTGCGCTTGATGCATTGGGTGTGCCCCATGACCAGCGCGACTTTGAGCCGACTCACAGTGCTGCACTCGCGCGCGTGCAACATATCAGCCCTGCTGCATATGCCCGCACCCGCAACGCACTAGATGGCGGCGTGACGGGCTTGTCGCCATACCTTACGCATGGCATGCTGAGTTTGAACGAGGTGGCGCGCACTGTGGCTGCTAAGCACCGCTTAAGTTATGACGACAAGCTGGTGTTTGAGCTGGGCTGGAGGGCATTTTTTCACCATGTCTGGGCCCAGGCATCCAGCCCTGATGCAATTTTGAATGATATGCGGCCTGCCCATCTATGGCGCGGCACTTACGCACCAAGATTGCCTGCAGACATACGCGAGGGCCGCAGCGGCGTGCCCTGTATTGACGCTGCGGTGCGCCAGTTGTACGCTACCGGCTACTTGCATAACCATGCCCGTATGTGGCTGGCCAGCTACGGCGTGCACCTGCGTAAAGTGCACTGGCGCGCGGCTGCAGACTGGCTTTATGGCCATTTGCTTGACGGCGATTTGCCCAGTAACCACCTGAGTTGGCAGTGGGTGGCAGCTACGTTTAGCAGCAAGCCGTACCTGTTCAACGCCAGCAATGTGGCCAAATTTGCGCCCCAGTCAGCTTGGAAAGCATGGACATCCAGCAAAACCGCAGTGGATATGGACTATGAGCAACTCGATGCAATGGCCCGCCAAAGCCCTGATGTAGGCTGCGAGCCGGGCGCACGCCCTCCAGTTGCTGAGCCTGCCCTGCTCAACGCGCAAGCGCTGCTAGATGATGAGAATTTCAAGCATTTTTCCGACGTGGACAGTGTCAAGTTTGCTATAAATAATATAGTGAACAAATACCCTAATAGCCAATTAAAGGTAGAACTCGTGCACCCGTGGAGCTTGACCCAGCGCAGCTCTGGGCTGCCTACTGATGGGCCAGCTGCAGCGGTGCTGAGGATTGGGGTGGTGCATGCCAGTGCCCACCGGCACTGGCCATGGAGTTTGCGGCGCTGGCAGTTTGTGCTGCAGCGCATGCGCTCAGTGTGCGATGTTGTTTTCATTGGCGACATCACAACTCTTGCCGCCTTGCCGCATTGGCCTGCTAGGCAGCATGTGCAAGCGGTAGCTACCTTGTTTGAAGGCTACCGGGACGCCCTGCCGCCCTTGGCTACGCTGGCTGCAGCGCCCATGTTGTTTGCACCCGTCACTGGGCTGTGTACCTCGTTTAGTAAGTTTTATGAGCGCACTCAGCGTGCGCAGCCAGATTTTTCTAAGCTATTAATGTAATTCCATTTGCTATATTAATAATAGCTAACTATTGAATATCCACGTCGGAAAATTGCTTAAAAACCCAGTCAAAATCGCATGACAACTACGCCACCTGAAGATCACTCGCCCACGGCCAACGCGCCACCCTTGTTGGTGCGGCGGCTGGGTTACGTCAGCATGCTGCCATTTGTGCTGCTCAGTGCATTGTTGTGGACAGTACGCGCCGATGTGCAGGGTTTTGTGGCTATCGCACTGACCAGCTACGCAGGGGTAGTGGCGTCGTTTTTAGGCGGTGTGCACTGGGGTATCGCGGCGCGCTTGCCGCAGGCCCAGGCCAAGTTTCATTGGCTATGGGGTGTTGCGCCTTCGCTGATGGCGTGGGTTGCATTGGTGATGCCCGCCTATGCGGGTATGCCGTTGATGGGTTTGGTGATTGGGCTGTGCTATGCAGTGGACAGCTACGCGTATCCACAAGCAGGTTGGGGCGCTTGGCTGCCGCTGCGATTGCGGCTGACCATGGTTGCAGTGCTGTCATGCGCGCTGGGCGCAGCAACTGCTTGAGCACCATTTGCAAAGCTAATTGCTGGTATGCCCGAAGGCCCTGAAATATTTTTAGCGGCTCGCGAGGTCAACGCTGCGGTCGTCGGCCAACCCATCACGCTTTCGCTGCGGTATCCCATTTTGCTGCCCAAAGCGCGCAGTTTGCGCGGCGTGCCGATTGTGCGGGTGTATGCCCGCAGCAAAGCCATGCTGTGCGAATTTGCCAACGGCATCGTGCTGTATTCGCACAACCAGCTCTATGGCCAATGGGTTGTGCACGGCCTTGCAGAGCCGCTTTTGTCCAAGCAAGTGCGCCTGATTATTCGCACGTCGCAGCACCAAGCCGTCCTCTACAGCGCAACAGATTTTGCGTGGCTCACAGCAGGCCAAGAGCATGCGCACCCCTACATTGCCAAGCTGGGCCCGCAGGTGCTAGATGCCGGCGTCACAGCACGGGATATTGGGCAGCGCCTGGGCGCATATCCCCGCCGCGCTGTGGCCGATGCGCTGCTAGACCAGCATGTGGTGGCAGGGCTGGGCAATTATTTGCGCGCTGATATTTTGCTGCTTGCGCGCATTCATCCTTTGCGCAAAATCAGCACACTGTCGCCCGCAGAGCTTGTGCGCATTGGCACTGCCTGCAAGACGCTCACCCAGCGCAGCGTGCAGCAGGGCGGTGTGGTGCGCCCGTGGGCAGCGTACAGAGCTTCGCGCAAAGCGGGCTGCGACTACGAGGCGGCACGGTTTTACGCTTTTGATCGCGAAGGTGCGCCTTGCTGGCAGTGCGCCAAGCCGATTATTCGGCTGCAACGGGGTGGGCGCGGTTTGTTTTACTGCGCCCACTGCCAAGTTTAGGCACTGATATGCGCGACTAGCGCGCTGTGCGAAAAGTCAAGTTGTAGCGCAGCGCGCTGTGGGCAGGTAGCGGCCGCACACCGTGAAACACCAGCCTTGACGCGCCGCCCCACACCATTACATCACCGTCATGCAATGTGACTGAGCGTGTGGGATCGTTGCGCTGCAAGCCGCCGATGATGAATTTGCACGACGCGCCGATCGACACCGACACGATAGGCGCGTTCAGGTTGCGCTCATCGCGGTCTTGGTGCAAGCCCAGGCCTGCACCGGGCGCGTAGCGGTTGACCAAGCAAGCATCGGGCGCAAAACCTGCCCAGCCCACGGCGGCGGCGGCCTCGCGGGCCAAGTTGACAAAGGCTTCGGGCATGGCTGGCCAAGGCTGCTGGCTGTCTGGGTCGTGCGCCAAGTATTGGTAGCCTTTGGCGCTGCTGGTCCAGCCCAGGGGGCCGCAATTGGTCATGGCCACGGCCATGGGCTGGCCGCTGGGCACTACCAAGTGGCGAAACGGCGCAGCGCTGCTAACCTGCTCAATACCGCTCAGAAGCGGTCTGCCCAGCGCAAAGCCATGCAAATGCCAAAAATCAGGCGCTAGCTCTACAGGGTCGGACGCAAACAGCATATGCAGGCGATGATAAACAAAACGTGCAAACGCCACCTGCGCTGCAAGAATAAACCGCGCGAATGGTTTATTCTTGTGGTCTATGGTTAATCGCTCTTCTACTTTGTCTGCCCGTTCCTCGTCTGCTGCTCTTGTGCACAATGCTGTGCACAACACTGTGCATTACGCCGTAGATGCCTCCAATGTGCATGCGCACCTCTACCGCGTCACGCTCACGGTGCCCAAGCCAGCCAAACACCAGTGTGTCAGCCTGCCGGTCTGGATACCGGGCAGCTACATGGTGCGTGAATTTGCCAAGCATTTGCAAAATCTCTCTGCCCAGCAGGCAGGCAAAGCGCTAGCCATCACGCAGCTGGACAAACACACTTGGCAAGCGGCCAGCAATGCAAGCGGCCCGCTGGTGCTCATGTATGAGGTGTATGCCTACGACAACTCAGTGCGCACCGCGTGGCTAGACGCGCAGCGCGGGTTTTTCAATCCTACTTCGTTGTGCTTGCAAGTTCAGGGGCAGACCATGCGGGCGCACCAGCTGCAAATTAAAACGCTTCAACATGCATCAGCACAATACTATACTACTAAATCAATAGCTAACTATTCAATATCCACGTCGGAAAACCTCATAAAAAAGGATGCAAAGCAAGGAAACACCTATGCCTTTGCCAACTATGATGAATTAGCCGATACCCCTTTTGAGATGGGGCCGTTTTGGCGCGGCACATTCACTGTGCGCGGCGTAGCGCACGAGTTTATCGTTGCAGGTGCGCCGCCTACATTCGACGGGCAGCGCCTGTTGCGCGACACTCAGAAAATTGTCGAAACAGAAATGGCGTTTTGGCATGGCGCCGGCAGCGCTGCCACCGTAGCGCCCTTTAAACAGTATGTGTTCATGCTCAGCGCAGTAGACGACGGCTATGGCGGCCTAGAGCACCGGGCCAGCACAGCGCTCATTTGCAACCGCCGTGACCTGCCGCGTCTGAACACCAAAAAGCCCAGCGACGGCTACACCAACCTGCTGGGGCTGATCAGCCACGAGTATTTTCACACCTGGAACGTCAAGCGCCTGCGCCCTGCCGAGTTTGCGCGCTATGACTACTCGCAAGAGCAATACACCGAGCTTCTGTGGTTTTTTGAGGGCTTTACCAGCTATTACGACGACCTGCTGCTACGCCGCGCGGGCTTGATTGACAACGCGCAGTACTTGAAACTGCTGAACAAAACCATCAACCAGGTCATGCAAACGCCTGGCGCGCGCGTGCAAAGCGTGGCGCAGAGCAGCTTTGATGCCTGGGTAAAGTATTACCGCCAAGACGAAAACACGCCCAACGCCACTGTGAGCTATTACACCAAGGGCGCGCTGGTGGCGCTGTGTTTTGATTTAACACTGCGCCAAGAGGGCCACACCACGCTAGATGCAGTGATGCGCGCTGTGTACAAGCGCTGCAAAGCCGGGCCCATGAGCGAGGCGGATTTTGCGGCCGTACTGCAGCGCTTAAGCGGGCGAAGCTTTGCGCCTGAGCTGGCGCAGTGGGTGCACGGCACGGCAGATTTGCCGCTCGCCCGCTTGCTACCAGAGCGCGGTGTGCAAGTTGTCGAGGACGTGCCGCAGCTGGCGCAGCGCTTGGGGCTGCGCGTGGCAGAATCGAACGGCGTGGTGCAGGTCAAAGTGGTGCTGCGCGGCGGCGCTGCAGAGCAGGCGGGCTTTTGTGTGGGTGACGAGTGGCTGGCCGTGGGCAGCAATGCGTCCAACCTGTGGCGCTTGTCAAAGCTTGATGACCTGGCGCTGTATGTGCATGAGCGCGCAGGCAAGCCTACCGCACTGCAAGCGCTGGTCTCGCGCGATAAGCGCCTGCACACGCTCAAGTTGAGCCTGCCTACGCCAGAGCGCGCAGACTTGGCCACATGGGTGCTGCGTGTGGGCGACTCCGTCAAGGTGGATGCATGGCTCGCTGGCTAGTCTCGCTGTCGGTTGTTTTGCTGCTGGTGCTGGCAGCCCACGGCATAGTGCTGTGGACGATTGGTCAGCAGCTGCAGGAGCTATCGAGCGGGCTGGAGGCACCAGCCGACCCGCTGTTTACCCGCCAGATCACGCAGCAAGCAGCGCCAGTCAACGCGCCTGCTGTCGTGCCCGAACCCGTTCCAGCCCTACCGCCTGTGCCTGTTGCCGCTTTGCCCAGCAGCCCCGACAAACCCACGCCATCGCTCGCCAAAAGCACCCCCAGCAACCCTGCAGCCACCGCGGTAGCCACATCAGCTACCGCGCCTGCAGCCTTGACACCCACGCCCAGCACCAGCTCCGTGCTGGCCGACAGCCCAGCTGCAGTCTCAGGGATCGCAGTCGATGCCCCCATCATCGCCCCGACCAGCACCTTGGCCATCAGCGCAGCGTCTATCAGTACAACCGTTGCATCCTCTGCGCCAGACCCCGCAGCCAGCCTAGCTCAGCAAGGCCCATGGCCCAGCGACACGCGCCTGACCTACCAACTGGGCGGTTACTACCGAGGTGAGCTGCACGGCGATGCACAGGTGCAATGGACACGCCCGCCTGCAGCAGCGCCAGCCGGTGCCAACCCAACAGCGCCCCATACTGCAGCATCTGCTCTAACCCCCAGCGACCGCTACCAAGTGCGCGTGACGATCAATGTAGGCCCTTTCGACGCACTTCTCACCAGCCAAGGCCGCATCCGCGCCACAGGCCTGCAACCCGACATCTACGAAGAAAAGCTGCCCAACGGTTCACGCCGCAAAGTAACGTTAGAAGCACAAGACGTGGTGCTAAGCGACGGCAAGCGTCTGCCCAAGCCGCAAGCGCCAGCAGCTGCGCAGTTCATCGCTGTGCAAGACACCGCCAGTCAGTTTGTCGAGCTAGGCCAACGCTTTAGCACCGGCCGCGCCCGCTTGGTACCCGGCGAAGTCATCAGCGTATGGCTCGCCCGCCCCGGCGGCCTAGACGAGTGGACTTACGACGTCGGCCCCATGGAGACCATTAACCTGCCCACCCTAGGCGCCGTGCAAGCCTACTCACTGTCCCCCCGCCCGATTGCCAACAAGCGCGGCACCATCACCGCCCAACTGTGGGTTGCACCCAGTTTGCAATACCTGCCCGTGCGCATCAAGATCACACTGAACAGCGAAACGCATGTTGATTTGTTGGTTAAAAAAATTGAGCAGCGTTGATGTTTGCTATATAAATAATAGCTAACTATTGAATATCCACGTCGGAAAAATGCCCTATTTTCTTCCAAAATGTGATATTTTGAGGTGAGCTAAGGTAGCGTTGGGCTACTTCAGGTAGCTTTTTAAACGCTGCTCATCATCTGCCAATTGCTTGCGCATATGCACTAAAAATTCCTTAGCAGTGCCTGAGAGCACCTTGCCTACCGGCATAGCCAGCAAGCAAGCAAACGACACATTGATCGACAGCTTGCGCACTACCAGACCGCGCTGTGCGTAGTCCAATGCAGTAATCGGATTGACCAAGCCCACGCCCAGCCCGCGTAACGCCATCTCGCACACGCTAGCAGCATACGGTGTGTGCACTGCCACACGCAGCGCTACGCCCTGCGCAGCTAGCGCAGTCTCTAGCCGTCTGCGCGATGCGTCCTCCGGGTTCAGCGCCAAAAACGGCAGTTCGGCCAGCTGACCAGGCTGGATGGTTTTAAAGCGTGCCAGCGCATGGCCGGGCGGCATCACCACTACGCCAGGAAACTGGGCAAACGTAGAGTGTTCAATTCCGTCTAGCGACATTTCATCGGCCATCAATCCAAAATCAGACAAACCTGCTGCAACACGGTCGCGCACCTCTTTGGAACTGAGCACTTGCAGCGACACCTGTGGCCAAACGCTGCCCTCGATGTGGGCTTGCAAACGCGCCAACGCACGCGGCATAAACCCTAAACCAAACGCTGGATAGCAGCTAATGTTGAGTTGGTTTACCCCAAAGTCACGCAGGCTGCGCAGGCGGTGTTCTATGGCATCCATGCCGATAAATACACGCTCTACTTCGCTAAGTAGAGCGTGCGCTTCTGGCGTGGGCACCAGCCGTCCCCCCGTACGGCGAAACAGCGCCATGCCAGACTGAGCCTCTAGCCGTTTAACTGACTGGCTCACTGCAGGTTGCGTCACATTCAATACAGCCGCCGCCTTGATGGTTGAACCGCTGCGCATAATGGCGCGAAAAGTTTCAATTTCGGTAAATCGCATATATAAATTATTTTATCAAGTTATAAATAATTTATCTTGATATTTATGCAGTGAAACCTATGATCAAACTTAAATCACATGGCTATAAATGCTCTCATCTACATTAAAAACAAGTGTCGCTAGCGAGTATCCAGAGAATGCTTGGGCGCCCTTACAACGCAATCCGTATCTGGCAGATTTGCAATGTTTGCACTGCGGTGTGCACAGCCCGCTGGCCTTAGTGCACTCGGGTTGCGCCCAATGTGCACGTATTGGCGTGCACGCCAGCCTGCGGGCAAGCTACCGCAAACAGCCGGGTACTTACCGCTACTTGCCTTACGCTGGGGGGATCTGCCTTGGAGAGGGCAATACCCTTTTGAGGGCATCGCAGGAATTGGCGCAAACCGCAGGTCTGGCCCACTTACACATCAAAGATGAATCCCAAAACCCCACGGGTTCCCACAAAGACCGCATGTCGGCCATTGGCATCACACAGGCGCTAGATTTTGCTGCCCACACTGTCGTTTTGGCATCGTCTGGCAACGCCGCAGTATCAGCCGCGCGCTACGCACAGGCCGCGGGACTAGCCTGCGAGGTGGCAACCTACGACGGTATGCCACAGGCCTATGCACAACAACTCAAAAAATATGGTGCCAAGAGGCTTACTTTTTCGGATAATGCAGGCCGTTGGGGTTTCGTGGCGCAGCGCGCGCAGCAGCCAGGCTACTTTGCTTTAACCAATTATCACTTGCCCGCATTGGGCAGTGCACCGCTCGCCATTGAAGGCTATAAAGCAATTGCATACGAATGCCATGCCAGCGGCTGCGCGCCCCAGCACATCATGGTGCCCACGGCGCGCGGGGACTTGGCTTGGGGTATTTACGCCGGATTTGTAGATTTATTAGAGGCCCACCAGATCAACGTATTGCCTAAAATTTGGGTGGTCGAGCCTTTTGCGCGTTTATCGTTAGTGCTTGGCGGTCATAACTTGCACAACAGCTATGTGGGCAGCACGGCGCAGTTTTCTACTGCAGGAACCACAGCGACGTATTTGCAATGGCAAGCTGCTACCGCATCGGGCGGCGGTGCTGTAGTGGTGCCTGACGCTGCTGCGCGACAAGCAAGACAACTATTGACCCAGCAGGGTTACAGCGCCGAGCTGTGCGCAGCCGCTGGCTTGGCTGCCGCGCAGCAACTGCGCCAAAAGCAAACAATTGCAGCAAACGACAGCGTATTGCTCATACTCACCGCAAATGCGTCAAACGACCCAAGTTGGCCAGACCCTGTTTAGTCAAATTACATTTTTAAAAGGAAACCGTCATGTCGAATTTTCAACGCCGTACTGTGCTGTCCGCTGCAGCTTGCAGCTTGGTAGTCGCCAGCCCGTCTGCTTGGGCCGCTTACCCAGATAAACCTGTCAAACTCATCGTTCCATGGGCACCAGGCGGCAGTACCGACGCGATTGCCCGCGCGCTGGCCCAGCGCTTGACAGAGACGATGGGTCAGTCAGTCATTGTGGACAATAAGGCGGGCGCAGCGGGCCAAATAGGCACTGACTTTGCCGCCAAATCCGCGCCTGATGGCTACACTTTGAGTATTGTGGAATTGCCGCACGCCATTGCACCTGCTGTGGTGGCAAAGTTACCTTACGATTTACTGCGTGATTTTGCACCCATCACGCTCATTGGCACCTCGCCTTTGATCTTGTTTGCCGGCACAGGCGAAGGCAGCCTAGACTACAAAACCTTTTTGCGCAAATCCACACAAGGTCAAGCACCTGCCATAGCCCATAGTGGTTCGGGCACAGTGAGCCATCTGGTGGGTGAGATGTTTGCAGCACGCACCAAAATTAAATTTAACCAAGTGCCCTACCGTGGATCAGCGCCAGCATTGATTGATGTAGCTTCGGGCCAAGTGGCTGCGCATTTTGCTACGCTGGCCAGCGGCGCTGCACTGCTGTCTGCAGGCAAGATTCGCGCACTGGCCGTGACAAGCAACCGCCGCATGGATGTGCCGTCGCTGCGCGGCGTGCCCACTCTGGGAGAGTTAGGCTTGAAGGATATGGCTGTGAGCCAGTGGTGGGCTTTGGTAGCCCCTGCAACTACGCCGCTTGAGGTACTGGACAAACTGCGGCTTGACACCATATCAGCAATGGCCAGCCCTGCTGTGCAAACCCGCATGAACACATTGGGAGTTGATCTTAAAGGCTCTACCCGTGACGAACTGCGTGCCTTTATGCGAACTGAAGGTCAAAGATGGCAATCAGTGGCTCTGGCTACTGGTTTGAAGCCGCAGTGAAGCTATTCGTGCAGGCAGGATAATGCAGTAACTAAATACGCTTTAAGTAGTCTTTGGTTTAAATATCAAATGCTACTAAAATTATAGCAAGCTATCTAATATCCACGTCGGAAAAATGCTTAAAAATTTGCGAAATAAGCAATAATCTAAAGCGCCGCCGCCCGACGCCGAGCCTTGAGTAAGCGCGGCACGATCAGCACTGCTGCAATGACAAGCAGCAGCGTGATCGAGCCGGGGCGCTCTACAAAAACCGTCCACTTGCCTTCGCCAATGCTCAGCGCATTGCGCATCTGCGCCTCTGCCAAAGGCCCAAGGATCAAACCCACCACCACAGGCGCGGTCGGAAAGTCAAACCGGCGCATCAGCACGCCTACCAAGCCAATTGCGTATAGCAGCACCAGGTCAAACGCGCTTTGGCGCATGCCATAGACACCCACGGTGGCAAAAATCAAAATACCTGCATACAAATAAGCCTTGGGGATTTTGAGCAGCTTGACCCACAAGCCCACCAATGGCAGGTTCAAGATCAACAGCATCACATTGCCAATATAGAGCGAGGCAATCAAGGCCCACACCAGCGCAGCCGAAGTTTGAAACAACTGCGGCCCTGGTTGGATGCCGTAGTTTTGAAACGCGCTGAGCAAAATAGCTGTGGTGTTAGAAGTAGGAATACCCAAGGTCAGCAGCGGGATCAGTGTGGCCGTGATGGCTGCATTGTTGGCCGCCTCTGGGCCTGCCACACCTTCGATCGCGCCCTTGGTGCCAAAGTCTTGCGGGTGTTTAGAGAGCTTTTTCTCCGTGGCATAGCTTAAAAACGTAGGAATCTCACTGCCGCCCGCTGGAATCGTGCCAAACGGTGTGCCGATGAGCGCACCGCGAATCCAGGCCGGCCATGAGCGCTTCCACTCTTCGCGCGTCATGTGCACTTTGCTCATGGCGTTTTGGGTCTCAGACTCGCGGCCTTGGTAAATGACGCAGTACAGCGCCTCGCCGACGGCAAACAAACCGACAGCTACCAAGACGATTTCAATGCCATCAAGCAGCTCACTCACACCGCCGGTGTAGCGTACTTGGCCAGAGATCTGGTCCATGCCTACCAAGCCAACAGCCAAGCCAATAAACAAAGCCGTGATACCGCGCAGCGCGCTCTTGCCCAGCACAGCGCTCACGGTGCAAAACGCCAAAACCATGAGCAAAAAATATTCTGGAGGCCCCAGCTTGACGGCATGCTCGGCAATAAACGGTGAGGCAAATGTCACCACCACTGTGGCGATTGTCCCTGCGACAAACGAACCAATCGCCGCCGTGGCGAGCGCGGCACCGGCGCGGCCATTTTTGGCCATCTTGTTGCCTTCCATGGCGGTGACCATCGAGCCAGACTCACCCGGCGTGTTGAGCAAAATAGACGTGGTGCTACCGCCATACATGGCACCGTAATAGATGCCTGCAAAAAAGATCATCGACGCAGTCACATCCACCTTGGTCGTGATCGGCAGCAGCATGGCCACTGCAACTGCAGGGCCAATGCCGGGCAGCACGCCCACTGCCGTGCCAATGACGCAGCCCAAGAAAGCCCAAAACAAATTGATAGGCGTAATGGCAACGGCAAAGCCCGCCATGAGTTGGTTAAAAATATCCATGGTGCGATCTGCGGTTTTAAATCCAGCCTGTGCTGGTCAGTCCGGGCAGGTTTATGGCCAGCAGCTTGGTAAACATCCAATACACCGGCGCTGCAATGCACAGGCCAATGGCGGCATCCCGCAGCCAACTGATGGGGCGCATGTCGCGGTTGCCTTGCGACAAGTGAAAGCCGCGCACAGCCAACACAAAACACAGCGTGCAGCTCAAAATAAAACCGATGGTGGTGATAGCCGCCGCGTTGGCCAAAATACCCACTGACACCCACGCAAAAGGCACCCAGTCACCGCGCTGCGCGCCCTCGGGCTCATCCCGGTGGCGAAAACCACCTGTGCGCGCCTGCGCAATTAGCATTGCACCGCAGAGCATCAACACAATAGCAACGAGCCAAGGCAGAAAATTAGGTCCAACGCCGCCGTAGCCAGCGTCAGAGGAGATCATGGTGGCGCCGATGGCGAGACCAGCGCCCAAAACCAAAGAGCCCACACCCACTGCAGTTTCTAAATTAGATCGCTCAATTGCCATGGCGATGTGGTCTCTGGTGGTATCAAGATTACAGCATGCCAGACAAATGCATGATCGCGCGCAAGCTCGTGAACTCGTAATCTACAAAGTCATCGAACTCTTTACCCGTCATCAGTGCAGGGGTCCAAGCATTTTTGGCAAGAGCTTCAGTCCATGAGGCAGTTTTGGTAGCTTGCACGACCAGCTCGGTCAATGTTTTGCGTTGCTCAGGGCTGATGCCGGGGCCTGCGTAGACGCCGCGCCAGTTGCCCAGCACCACGTTGTAGCCTTGCTCTTTCATGGTGGGCACTTCGATGCCTTTGATGCGTTTGTCAGATGTGACGCCGATGGCTTTCATCTTGCCAGTAGTGATGTACTCAGCAAACTCACTGTAGCCGCTGCCGCCTACAGTGACGTTTCCGCCCAAAATAGCTGCAGTAGCCTCGCCGCCGCCACGAAACGCTACATAGTTGACCTTTTTAGGATCAACACCCACAGCGCGCGCCAGCATGCAAGCTGCAATGTGCTCTGTAGAGCCGCGTGAGCCACCGCCCCATTTCACGCTGCCAGGGTCTTTTTTCATCTGCTCAACGACATCTTTCATGGTTTTGAACGGCGAGTTAGCGGGTAGTACAAATGCGTTGTATTCACTGGTCAGGCGCGCAATCGGTGTGACTTTGTCCAAGCCAACCGGGGGCTTGCCAGTGATGATGCCGCCAATCATGACTGCCCCCATCATCATCAGCGAGTTGCCGTCGCCTTTGGCGCTGTTGACAAACTGCGCCAGGCCAATCGCGCCTGCTGCGCCGCCCTTGTTCTCGTATTGCACGGTATCAGCAATTTTCCCATCGGTGAATGCTTTGCCAAGGGCGCGGCCTGTGCTGTCCCAGCCGCCGCCAGGGTTAGCAGGGATCATCATTTTGAGGTTGGCTGCGGCATGTGCAGCTGGCAAAGCGCCTGCGGCTGCCAAGGCAGCCATGGATTTGATAAAGTCGCTACGACGCATGAGACACTCCAATTGAAAAGTTAATGTAGTGATCATGCGCAGCCTGCCTGTCAGTTGCCTGTCGAAAACACTTAGGGAAAGTGCTAGGCTATAGGCCATGAAAGTGCTTTTAATTGAAGACGATGAAGCCATGCGTACCACGCTGTCGCGGGCTTTGGAGCGGCGCGGCTTCTCGGTGGCGCTTTGCTCTGACGGCGTGGCGGCATTGGCAGCCTGGCATGCGGCCCATGCCGATGTGGTGCTGTTGGACTTGAGCTTGCCGGGGCGTGATGGCTTACAAGTGCTCAGCGATGCGCGCGGGCAGGGGCTTACCACGCCCGTGCTGATTTTGACTGCGCGGGGCACCGTGGGCGACAGAGTGTTGGGTCTTAATAGCGGTGCAGACGATTATCTGCCCAAGCCGTTTGATTTGGACGAGCTGGAGGCGCGCGTGCGGGCATTGGTGCGCGCGGCTGGGCGCAAGAGTGATGGCACAAGCGTCGGGCTCTCTGCCCCAGAGCGGCGCAATCTGGGCGATTTGAGTTTGGATAAAAAAAGTGGTGCGTTTTATGCGGCTGACATGCCCTTGGAGCTGAGTGCCCGCGAAGCGTCCTTGTTGACTGCGCTGTTTGAGCGTGCGGGCCAAGCTGTAAGCAAAGAACAGCTGTTTGACCGTGTTTTTCCAGGGGCGCAAGACGTGCAGTACGAGGCCATTGAAGTAGTGGCATACCGCTTGCGCAAAAAAATGCAGACCACTGGCGTGAAGCTGGTCACCCTGCGTGGTCTGGGCTATCTGCTCAAATCCGACAGCCCTGATGCCTGATACCGTACACAACCCTTCGCTTACGCGCTATTTGCTGCTGGGCATTTTGCTGCCTGTGTTGATATTTGTGGTGCTCAACACAGTCAGCCTGTACCAGCAGGCTTTAGCTTCTGCCAATCTTGCCTACGACCGCACTTTATTGGCTTCGGCCAAAACCATTGGCGAATTGCTGGATGTGCAGGGCGAGGGTGCAAATATTCGCGTAGTGTCGCGCGTGCCTTATTCAGCTTTAGAAGCGTTTGAAGCCGACAATCGCAGCCGCATGTTCTACCGCGTGACCGGGTTTAGTGGTGACTTGGTATCCGGCTTTAACACCCTTAAGCCTTGGACAGGGCGCATAGCCAATAAGCCGCCTTATGCCGCGCTGGTGGATTTTTATGATGACACGGTCGAGGGCACTGCGGTGCGTGTGGCAGTGCTGCTTCAGCCTGTTGCGGGGGTGCAAGGTAATGGGATGGCGATGGTGCAGGTGGCCGAGACACTAGAGCTGCGCGAGACACTGGCCCGCGATCTGCTCGTGAGCACTTTGTGGCGTCAGGCTTTGCTGGTACTGGTGATCGGGGCCGTGGTGGTGTGGGTGGTGCGGCGAGCAATTCAGCCTGTGCGCGATTTGAGTAACGAGATCAGCGCCCGCGCAGACAATGATTTGAGCGCTTTGCGCATCGAGTACGCACCTCGCGAGCTGCTGCCATTGGTGCAGGCCAATAACCAAATGATGCAGCGCCTGCATCATTTGCTGCAGCACCAAAAACGCTTTGTCCGCGATACGGCGCACCAGCTGCGCACACCACTGGCCGTGCTCAAGGTGCAAACCCAATCTGCTCTGCGCGGCGATGTGCCCGCAGCCCAAGCGCTGGTAGAAATTAACGCAACCGTAGACCGCACCACTGCGCTGGCCAATCAAATGCTGTCTCTGGCCAAAGTAGAGCAGCTGCGCCAGCAGGCCGATGCACCTGTGACGGACTGGGCCGCCGTGGCGCGTGAGCTGGCACTGGAAATGGCGCCTTTGATGGTAGAACGCGAGATTGATTTTGGCATTGACACACATGCAGCGCCAGTGCGTGCGCATGACTGGATGCTGCGCGAGCTATCGCGCAATGTGCTGCACAACGCAATTGCCCACTCGCCTGCAGGCGCTGTGCTCAGCTTGCGCTTACTGACTGACAGCAGCACTGCAGAGCTGGTATTAGCAGACTATGGCCCCGGCGTCGAGCCCGAGCTGCAAAAGCGCTTATTTCAACCGTTTTCGGCAGGTGGAGTGCAATCTGGCTCAGGTTTGGGGCTGGCGATCTGTGCTGAAATAGTTAGCGCACTCCAAGGAGTTATCAGTCTGGAGAATCGTATTGTGCAGGGGCAGATACAGGGTGCTGATATGCGCGTGCGGTTGCCATTACACCGCGAGTAAGCAGGCGGCTCGTCGAGCGCACAGCTTATTTGCCGCGCAGATCTAGCACGCGCTTGGCCTTGCCCACGCTGCGCTCCACGCCGCCCGCTGGTCGCAACTCAATGGCTGCGCTGCTGCCAACGAAGGCTTTGATGTCGTGAGCTAGGGCCGCGACTGCGTCAAGAACTGCGCTTGAACCCATGTCTAAACTAGGCTGAACTTCTACCGCTACAGTGAGCATATCCATTGGGCCTTCTTTGCTCAAAATACACTGGTAGTGCGGAGCCAATGCGCTGCGCTTCAAAATGAGCTCTTCGATCTGCGATGGATAGACGTTGACCCCGCGTACGATCATCATGTCGTCGCTTCGACCCGTGATTTTCTCCATGCGGCGCATGGTGCGTGCGGTGCCGGGCAGCAGGCGGGTGAGGTCGCGGGTGCGGTAGCGAATGATGGGCAAGGCTTCTTTGGTCAGACTGGTAAAGACCAGCTCACCCATTTCACCATCAGGCAGCACTGCGCCTGTGTCGGGGTCAATGATCTCGGGGTAAAAATGGTCCTCCCAAATCGTCGGGCCATCTTGTGTCTCAATACACTCATTGGCAACTCCTGGGCCAATGACTTCAGACAGCCCATAAATGTCCACAGCTTTGATGTTCATACGCTGCTCAATAGCTCTGCGCATATCGTTAGTCCACGGCTCGGCACCAAACACGCCAATGCGCAAAGAGGTGCTGCGCGGGTCAATACCTTGCTTGTCTAGTTCGTCCGCAATGGCCAGCATGTAGCTGGGCGTGACCATGATGATGGTGGGCTTGAAGTCCATGATGAGCTGGACTTGGCGCTGTGTTTGCCCACCGCCAAAGGGTACGACTGTGAGGCCTAGTTTTTCTGCGCCGTAGTGTGCGCCTAAGCCGCCGGTAAACAAACCGTAACCGTAGCTCACATGCACCATATCGCCCGGCTGCGCGCCCGCTGCTCGCAGGCTGCGTGCCACCATGCTCGACCACATATCTACATCATTTTGTGTGTAGCCCACGACAGTAGGCTTGCCCGTCGTGCCACTTGAAGCATGGATGCGCACACACTGCTCGCGCGGCACGGCAAACATACCAAACGGATAACTGTCCCGCAGGTCTTTTTTGGTAGTGAACGGAAACTTCGCCAAGTCTGTCAACGACCCACACTGCCCGGGGTGCACACCTGCTGCGTCAAACTTGGCTTGGTAGACGCTGGAGTGGGCGTAGGCGTGGTGCAAGGTGGTTTGCAGGCGCTTGAGCTGCAGAGCGCGTAGCTCGGCTAGCGGGGCTTTTTCTATGGGCTCTAGAGGAAAGTGGGTCATGGATACCTTTTTTGAACGCAGAGGGCGCGAAGGTTGCGCAAAGAGCGCAGAAAAGAAAATACAAAAATAAAACCAAAAAATAATTTCAAAAAATTAAAGGAAATAAATCTTTTGGTTGTAGCTCTAGTCCCCATCTCTTCATTCAATTCTTTTATCTTCCCCCCCCCTCTTTGGTATTTCTTTTGCGTCCTTCGCGAAACTTTGCGCCCTCTGCGTTCAGAAAATCCCCGATTTTCCCCGCAAGCTAAACGATAACCCCAGCAGTTTGGGCCGACTTGCCGCGAAACATCGCAATCACTTCACCATGTTGATTCGTTACCTGCATATCGTAGATGCCGTGCCGCCCTGTCAAAGTTTGCTCTGCTCCCACACAGGTCAGCACATCGCCCAACTGCCCAGATTTCAAAAATTCAATCGAGCATCCCGCCGCCACGGCCACCTTGTTATGCGAGTTGCAGGCAAATGCAAAGGTGGTGTCGGCCAGAGTAAATATAAATCCGCCATGGCAAATTTGGTGGCCGTTGAGGTGGAGTTTTTTGACTTCCATTTGCACGGCAGCGTGGCCAGGAGCGCATTCGCGCAATTGCATGCCCATGGTGTCTTTGCTGGCAGTGTCTACGGCCCACATTGCCTCCCCTACGCGCAGCGCGAGCAGAGCGGCATCCTCTTTTTTAATGGGGTCAGATGACATTTATCGCCCTTTGAAATCTGCTGACCGCTTTGCCAAGAAAGCGGTCACGCCCTCAATATAGTCATGTGTGTTGCCTAAAGCATATTGCGCATCGCGCTCGGCGTCTAGCTGCTCGTTAAGCGTGCGGGTGTGTGCGCCGCGCAGCAGGTGGCGTGTGGTGACCATTGCTTGGGTGGGCATGCTGGCCAGGCGCGAGGCCATGTCCAAGGCGGCTTGCAGCGGATCGTCTGCCACATCCCAGATCAGCCCCCACTCTTTGGCCTGCGCTGCGCTGAGTCTGTCACCCGTCATGCACAGCGCCATCGCGCGTGCCATGCCCAGGCGCTGCGGCAGTATCCACGAGCCACCCGAGTCTGGCACCAAGCCGATCTTGCTAAAAGCTTGGATAAAGCTGGCCGCTGGCGCTGCAATGGTGATGTCGCATGACAGCGCATAGGAGGCACCTGCGCCGGCAGCCACGCCGTTAACCGCAGCAATAGTGGGCACGCGCAGGGCTTGCAAGCGCTGCGCGCTGGGGTTGAAATAGTCGTGGATGACGGCGCGCGGGTTGGCCCGCTCTTGCATGGTGCGGCCCTGCGCGTCCACTCCAGGTGAAAAGTCAAACTCTGATAGGTCTGCCCCTGCGCAAAAGCCTCTTCCTGCGCCAGTGATCACGCAAGCGCGAATCTCGCTGTTGGCCTCAATGGTGTCCAGCACGCCCCACAGCTCGCGGTGCATTTGCTTGGTAAAGCTGTTAAGCGCAGCGGGGCGGTTGAGCGTGATCAAGGCGATCAGTGCGTTGCCTGCGCCGCGTTCTTCATACAAGACGGTGGGTTCGATCATAGGTCTCTCCAAGAGTGCAATTTACCACTAAAACACAATTCGCCGACCACTGGGTCGGTTAAATGTGGCGCGGTTATGATCTGTCCCATGACTTACGAATTTATCACCACCGCAACCCAGGGCAAAGCGGCCATCATCACCCTGAACCGCCCTAAACAACTCAACGCGCTGAACGCTGGCCTGATGCAAGAGCTGGGCACGGCGCTCAAGGTTTTTGACGCTGACGAAGCCATTGGCTGCACCATCATCACCGGCAATGAAAAAGCCTTTGCCGCTGGAGCCGACATTGGCGCGATGGCCACCTACACCTTTGCCGATGTCTACAAAAACGACTACATCACCCGCGACTGGGAAACCATTCGCTCGGTTCGCAAACCTGTGATTGCGGCGGTAGCGGGCTTTGCACTGGGCGGCGGGTGTGAGCTGGCGATGATGTGTGACTTTATCATCGCCGCTGACAACGCCAAGTTTGGCCAGCCTGAGATCAAGCTGGGCATCATCCCCGGTGCGGGCGGCACCCAGCGCCTGCCGCGCGCGGTGGGCAAAGCCAAAGCCATGGATCTGGCCCTGACCGGGCGCATGATGGACGCCACCGAGGCCGAGCGCGCAGGCCTGGTGAGCCGTGTGGTGCCGCTGGACAAGCTGATGGAAGAGGCGCTGGGCGCCGCGCTGATGATTGCCGATTATTCACAGATCGCGGTCATGGCGGCCAAAGAATCGGTGAATCGCGCCTACGAAGGCACCCTGGCCGACGGCATCATGTTTGAGCGCCGGATGTTCCACGCTTTGTTTGCCACAGCAGACCAAAAAGAGGGCATGGATGCGTTTGTGAATAAACGCAAGGCTGAGTTCAAACACCAGTAAAATGCGCTAAAATCATGCCCTGTTGGTGGTATAGCTCAGTTGGTTAGAGCGCAGCATTCATAATGCTGAAGTCGGTGGTTCAAATCCACCTACCACCACCATCTGAATACCAAGTATTGTGAATACCCAGCCTTGCTGTGTTTTTCACCACACTGCATTTGACAATACCAGCACTGTGCCCCACAGTGCTTTTTTATTGCCTAAGTGTTTTTGGGTTTCTCTATTAACCAGCCTCTGGATGTACACCATGAACCGCTGCCTTGCGTTTGCCCTTTTCTCGCCTCTGATAGCCGCCAGCCTGATGGCTGCTGCGCAGTCTCAGGAGAGCTCCGTCGTGCTCAATGCGCCTGAAAATACCGTCATCAACCAAGAAGGTGGCCGCTCGTTTCCGGCCAATGCCTTGCGCGGCTACCTGCGGGTGGTGCAGGGCTCTGAAGTCATCATGGACGGCAAGCCTGCCCGCCTGTCGCCCGGCTCGCGCATTCGCGGCACCAGCAACACACTGGTCATGCCTGGCACATTGGTGGGCCAAGAATACATAGTGAACTTCACCCGGGACACTTTGGGCAATGTGCACAACGTGTGGCTGCTAACCGAGCTAGAGGTCAAGCAAAAGATTAAAACGGCCACGCCAGAGCGCAACTTTATCTTTGCCTCTGAAGCGGAGAAGCCTAAAACCGATGATGGCAAAACGCCGTTTAACCAGCTGCCTAAATATAAGTATTAGCGGCCCAAACAGGCGCTTGCTCAGCTACGAGCTGAGCTTACGGGCACCCTCATCGCTATGTCTATGCGATTTGTACTTTTAGGTAAGAAAATAAGCATTTTTCCGACGTGGATATTGAATAGTTAGCTATTAAATTAATAGTAAATTAACTATCTACCCACTCACCATCAGAGATCACCATGAGCAAAAAAGTCTTTATCAAAACCTTCGGGTGCCAAATGAATGAGTACGACTCGCAGAAGATGAGCGATGTGCTGCACGCGGCCGAGGGCTACGAAAACACCAGCCATGTAGAAGAAGCGGATTTGATCTTGTTCAACACCTGCTCGGTGCGTGAAAAGGCGCAAGAAAAGGTGTTTAGTGACCTGGGCCGCGTAAAGCACCTGAAGAAAAAAGGCGCCAAAATTGGCGTGGGTGGCTGCGTGGCCAGCCAAGAAGGCGCAGCAATCATCGCTCGCGCCCCGTATGTCGACATTGTGTTTGGCCCGCAAACCCTGCACCGCCTGCCCGAGCTACTTGCCAAGCGCGAGCGCGAGAAGCGCCCTCAGGTCGATATCAGCTTTCCTGAGATTGAAAAATTTGACAACATGCCGCTGGCCCGAGTAGAGGGCGCCAGCGCATACGTTAGCATCATGGAAGGCTGCAGCAAATATTGCAGCTACTGCGTGGTGCCCTACACACGCGGCGAAGAGGTGAACCGCCCGCTAGAAGACGTGTTGGTTGAAGTGGCTGGTTTGGTAGATCAAGGCGTGAAAGAAATCTCTCTCTTGGGTCAAAACGTGAACGCCTACAGAGGTGTGATGGGTCATACATCCGAGATTTGCGACTTTGCAACCCTCATCGAATACGTTGCCGACATCTCCGGCATCGAACGTATCCGCTACACCACCAGCCACCCTAACGAATTTACCCAAGCCCTGATCGACGTGTACGACAAAGTACCCCAGCTGGTGAACCACCTGCACCTGCCCGTGCAGCACGGCAGTGACAAAATATTAGCCGCCATGAAGCGCGGCTACACGGCGCTAGAGTACAAAAGCACCATCCGCAAGCTACGCGCCATCCGCCCCGGCATGCGCATGAGCAGCGACTTTATTGTGGGCTTCCCGGGCGAAACAGAAGACGACTTTGGCAAAATGATGAAGCTGATTGACGACGTAGGCTACGACAACAGCTTCAGCTTCATCTACAGCCCCCGCCCCGGCACACCCGCCGCCAACCTGCACGATGAAACCCCACACGACGTCAAACTCAAACGCCTGCAACACCTGCAAAAAGTGATTGACGACAGCACCGACCGCATCAGCAATGAACTGGTAGGCGGCACCACCCGCATCTTGGTGGAGGGCAAGTCCCGCCGCAGCACTGATGCAGCCCCCGAGCTGATGGGCCGCACCGAATGCAACCGCGTAGTCAACTTTCCCGCCAGCAGCCAGGCGCAGCGCATGGTGGGGCAGATGATGGACATTGAAGTGACCGAGCGGCTGGGGTATTCGCTGCGGGGCAGGGTGCCGATGACGGCTGATACGCTGGCTTAATACAACCTACAACCCGCGAGGTATGCGAGCTGTGTTGACAAGACTGCGTGTTACTTAGAGGGTGGCATCAGATACTGACTTTTGAAGTCGCTCAGCGCTTTTTGGTAAGCCACAGCATCGGTTTCTTGTAAATTGCTGTGGCGACCTGCCTCAAACTCCACAATAGATTTAGGTGTATTGGCGGCAGCAAATAGTTGTTTACCCAGCCTGATGGGCACGGTTTTATCAGCTGCGCCGTGCAGCATGAGCAAGGGCGCTTGCACTTTGGCTATTTTGTCGATGGAGGTAAAGCGTTCGCTGTTCAAGCGGCTGACAAAAAGGCCTAGCCAGCTGGCTTCGTAGGCTATGTCGGGAAAGCTGGTGAAGGCGGACTCTAGAATGAGTGCGCCGTAGTCTGCCGGGGCTGTGAGCCGGCTGGCAATCTCTACCGCTACGCCGCTGCCCATCGAATGGCCATAAATGACGCGGTGGCTGGGCCGCGGCTCGCGGCGTTTGAGCTCGTTAAAGGCCATCTGGGCGTCTTGCACGATGGTTTGCTCCGATGGCACGATGGTGGTGCTGCGGCCCCAGCCTCGGTACTCGACGGCCAAAATAGCAAAGCCTGCTTCGCGTAGTGCATTAATTTTGGGCAGGTTTTGGTACAGGTTGCGAAAGGTGCCGTGGTAGTACAGCAATGTGGGGGCGGCGGGGTCGGTGTGCGGCAGCCACCACATTTCGATTTGAACTGGAATAGCGGTTACGGTTAAGTTAGGGGTTGAGCTCGGCGTAATCGCAGACACTGCTGCCGCAGGCACGCTTAAAAAATAGCGCTCATCACCCGCGCGCAGGCCCGCAAAGTCAGCAGGCACGCCGGGTGTCGGGCGGTAGATGATGTTGCGCTGCTTGGTGTCTAGCCAAGCGCAGCCGCTGGTGGACAGCAGCAGCGCTGCAAGTAGCGCGCCGCTTAGCGAGCGCCCGCGCAGAGGCAAACATCCGAGTTTGACCCGCATGCAGGCTAGGTGCAGATCCCGGGCCATTCGCCCCGGTGCAGCGGTTACACTGCTTACCCATTGCATCACCCTGAAGAGACGGTCGTTAATGAAAACTTTGATTCGCATAATTAGTGGCCTGATTGTGGCTTATTTTGCAGCTTCGGCCATGGCGCAGGTGGCTCCGGCAGCCGCCCCCGCTGCCAATTCACCGGTGGCTGTGCCGTCCAGTGCCGCCAAAGAGGCGGGCCCTAAGCTCACCTTGATGCTCAGCCCTTACACCTACCACTTCAACCCCAAGCCCACACACAAGGATGTGCTTTTGATCGGCTTAGAGCGCGAATACGCCAACCGCAAGCTCGATGGGGCAGCGTTTTTCAGCAACTCGTTTGGCCAGCCCAGCATTTACGTCTACCCTTGGGGCGGTGTGTACAAGTCGATTTTGGGCGTGGACAAGCTGTCCTTCAAATGGACAGGCGGTATTATTTACGGCTACAGAGGCGAATTCAAAGACGAAGTGGCCAATTTGGGGGGCTTTGCACCTGCCATTGTGTTTGGCCTGAACTACGAATTCAAACCAGGCTGGTCAGCCCAGATCAACACTTTAGGGTTTGCAGCAGCACAGTTTCAACTCAATGTGGCATTGGATTGATTAATTTTTACTATTAAATTAATAGCAAACTATCCAATATCCACGTCGGAAAACTGCCAAAAAACTTGGTGATAATGACAAACCGAATATGCTAAAGCTCAGCAGATAGCCTGCGGCTGAGCTAGGCACAAGCCAGAGCAATGGGCAGTATTAAAAAGGCATCTTGGGCATGCCGCCCATGTCTTTCATGCCGCCGAGCTGCTTCATCATTTTCATCATTCCACCGCCCTTCATTTTTTTCATCATGCCCTGCATTTGCTCAAACTCTTTGAGCATGCGGTTCACCTCTTGCACCTGCACGCCCGCGCCTGCGGCGATGCGGCGCTTGCGGGTGGCTTTGATTAAGTCGGGGTGACGGCGCTCTTTGGGCGTCATGCTTTGGATGATGCCTTCTTTGCGCTTGATGTCTTTTTCGGCGCGGTCCATGTCCATTTGGGTGGTTTTGGCGGCCATCTGGGTGGGCAGCTTGTCCATCATGCTTGACAGGCCGCCCATTTGCTTCATTTGCTGCAGTTGGCCCAAAAAGTCGCTCAAATCAAAACCGCCGCCGCTTTTGATCTTGGCGGCCATCTTTTGTGCCGCCTCAATGTCCACGCCGGCGGTGACTTGTTCGACCAGCGCCACAATATCGCCCATGCCCAAGATGCGGCTGGCAAAGCGCTCGGCGTCAAACACCTCTAAGCCGTCTAGTTTTTCGCTGGTACCGGCAAACTTGATGGGCACGCCAGTAATTTGCTTGACCGACAGCGCCGCGCCGCCGCGTGAGTCACCATCGGTCTTGGTCAAGATAATGCCTGTCAGGGGCAGCGCGTCTTTGAACGCTTTGGCGGTGTTCACCGCGTCTTGGCCCTGCATGGCGTCGACGACAAACAGCGTTTCAATCGGGTTGACAGCTGCATGCAGTTGCTTGATCTCCAGCATCAGCGCATCGTCAATCGCCAGGCGGCCCGCCGTGTCGACCAAAAGCACGTCAAAGTAGTGCTTACGGGCGTAGTCCAGTGCAGCCAGTGCAATATCAACAGGCTTTTGGTCGGGCGAGCTAGGGAACCATTCGGCGCCGGCTTGGGCGGTGACGGTTTTGAGCTGCTCAATGGCTGCAGGGCGGTAGACGTCGCCTGAGACGGTCAGCACTTTCTTTTTGCGCTTTGTGATCAGGTGTTTGGCTAATTTTGCCGTGGTGGTGGTTTTGCCTGCGCCTTGCAAACCGGCCATCAAAATGACCGCGGGTGGCTGGGCGGCCAAGTTGATGTCGGCCACATAGCGGCTCATGCCGTCGGGCGAGGTCAGGTCGCCCATGGTGGCGGTGAGCTCTTTTTGCACCACGCCCACCAGTGCCTGACCGGGTTTGAGCGAGCCCACCACTTCTTGGCCCAGGGCTTTGTCTTTGACCCGCGCTATAAAGTCGCGCACCACAGGAAGCGCCACGTCGGCCTCTAAGAGCGCCATGCGCACCTCGCGCAGCATGTCCTGGACGTTGGATTCGGTGATCCGCGCCTGGCCGCTTAAAGTTTTAACGATGCGTGAGAGTTTGTCGGTAAGGGCTGAGGCCATGGGATCCGTCGGAGTACACTTAAAGCATGATTTTATCTGGTGCGTCCCAGCTGACATGGTTTTTGGGTGTTTTGGCCATCTTGGCCTACGCCGCGCCTGCGCTGGCGCGCGGCTTGGGCACGCAAGGTGTGCGCACAGCCTTGCTGGCAGCGTGGCTGGTGCATGGCACTTTATTGGCGCTAGGGTTGTTGGGCTGGCAGACCCAGGGCGCGCATTTTGGCTTTGGTCCTGCAGTCTCTGTCACGGCGTGGCTGGTGCTCACTGTATATGCGATTGAAAGCCGCCTGTACCCGCAGCTGCATTCGCGCAGGGCGCTGGCGGGATTGGGCGCGGTAGCGGTGCTGTTGGGTTTGCTGTTTCCCGGCACAGCGTTGGCAGCTCAAGCCTCGCTGTGGTTGCCGCTGCATTGGGCGTTGGGCATTGCCTCGTATGGCTTGTTTGCTGCAGCGGTGGTGCATGCGTGGTTAATGACGCGTTCAGAGGCGCAGATGCGCCTTGGCGCAGCAGGCTCGTCTGATGCGACCAGCCAAGTGGGTGTGCCGTTGATGACACTGGAGCGCTTAATGTTTGCCTTTGTGATGGCGGGCTTTGTGCTGCTGAGCGGCACTCTACTGGTGGGCTGGCTGTTCAGCGAGTCGCTGTATGGCGCAGGTGTGGCTTGGAAGTGGAGCCACAAAACTATTTTTTCGCTGCTGTCGTGGCTGGCCTTTGCTTTGCTACTGTGGGGTCGCTGGCAGTGGGGCTGGCGCGGCAAGCGGGCCGTGCGTATGCTGTATGCGGGCGCGGCATTGCTGCTATTGGCATATGTAGGCTCACGTTTTGTGCTTGAATTGATTTTGCACCGTACACCTTGATGACGTAGGCACCTGTACTATGAAGTATTTAATCGTTCTGGCTGTTTTGGCAGTGGCATTTTGGATTTGGCGGAGTAACCGTGCGGGCCGCCAAAGCCAGCGCGTGCCTAAATCTTCTAAGTCAGGGCCAGGCAGCGCCAGTACACCAGTCCAAGCGATGTTGCAGTGCGCCCATTGCGGCGTGCATCTGCCAGCGGGTGATGCAGTGTCTGGCAAGCGCGGCCGCTATTGCAGCCCTGAGCACCGCGCGCAGTTGGAAGGCTGATGCGCTTACCCCCCATAGCTGTGGTGCCTCCAAGCGTTGAAGACGCCAGCGTGGGCAGTGTTGACGAAGGCTTTACACGCTTGTGGCGTGGCTTTATGGCGGCGCGTATCTTCGTGGCACTGGTGCTTTTGATGCTGATGGTGTTTTTAAGCAAGTTCGGCACAGTGCCTATGGGGCGTGAGTTGATTTTGTGCTCCGCCTACTTGGCGCTGACCTGCTGGGTGCGCTTTGTAGGCAAGCCAGTGCCTGCGGCTTCGCGCTTCGACCCACAGTGGTTGGTCACGGTGGGCATCGACGTGGTTGTGTTTTCAGCGCTGCTGCACTATCAAATTGGTGCGCTGAACTTTACGCCCTTGTTTGCGCTGCCCGTTTTGTTGGCCGCAGTTTTGGGACCTTTGCTGCTGGCTCTGGGCACTGCCGCAACCGTAACGGTAGCTTTGTTAGTTGATGCATGGTTTTCGAGTAATGCTACGAACAGCGAGATGACTGCGCGGTTTTTGCAGGCAGCGTTGACCGGTTTGGGGTTGTTTGTGGTGGCTTATCTCGCCAACCAACTGGCTGTGCGCTTGGCACGGCAAGAGCGCTTGGCGCGTGGCAGCGCTACTGCTGCACGAGTGCAAATTCAGGTCAATCAGTTGGTGATCGACACGTTGAGTGACGGAATTTTGGTGGTGGACGGTAACGGTGTGGTGCGCACTGCCAATCCTGCTGCCCGCGCCATGCTGGGTCCGCGCACCAGTTATCGCAATGCAGGCGATCCGTTGGGCCCACAGCCAGCCTATGAAGGATTGCTGCCTCATACGCCTTTTATACTCGCCTCGCAGGCTAATTGGCAGCCCTTGGTGGATATCTCCAATGCCACGCTGATCCAGCGCGAAGCCCAGCGCTGTGAAATCACGATGACAGACTTTGCTGGCGCTGAGCACAAACTGATGGCGCGAACCCAGCTGGTGGCCAGCCACCAAGAGGGGCAAGACAGTGCTGCGTTGTGCGTCATATTTTTAGAAGATCTGCGCGAGATGGAAGCACGCTTGCGCACTGAAAAACTCGCTGCTATGGGCCGTATGTCGGCGGCAGTCGCGCACGAAATTCGCAATCCTCTGGCCGCTATCTCGCAGGCCAATGCGTTGCTGGCTGAAGACCTGCAACAGCCAGGGCACCTTAAACTCACTCAGATGGTGCAGCACAATACCAAGCGCTTGGCAAGAATTGTGGATGACGTGCTGGACGTATCGCGCGCTCAACCGGCATTGACTTCGCCTTGGCTGCTTACTGGGGCTGAACACGCAGTCGCTACCATCTGCCAAGACTGGGCGGCGCAAAACAACTGCGCACATCAGCTGCATGTCCCTGCTTTGCAGGGCACTACCAGCATCGTATTTGAAGAAGAGCACCTGCGCCGCGTGCTGGTGAATTTACTGGACAACGCTTTGCGCTATGCCAGCAAAGAGGCGCAGGCGATCCAAATCAGTTTGCAGTTGGCGCAAGCGCCCAGCGGCTCTCAGGCAATCAATCTAGCGTTAGACGCAGCGCCAATGCTGGCACTGCGATTGTCGGTTTGGAGTCATGCCGCTGCGATTGAGCAGGGTGTGCAGCGTCATTTATTCGAACCATTTTTTAGCTCGGAAAGCCGTTCCAGTGGCTTGGGCCTGTATATTTGCCGCGAGTTGTGCGCACGTCACGGTGCCTCGATCGGTTATCGCCGCTGCGAGGCATCCGATCGGTCTGGCGCGGCTGCTGACGAGAAAGAAGTTATGGGAAATGAATTTTTTGTGCACTTTGCGCTAGCGCAGCTCGCTGTGCCAGTGGTATCGACCGATAGCCCATAGAATCACATCTATGCCAGCAGAAACAGCCCATCCCCGAGTCCTTGTCATCGACGATGAGCCTGATTTGCGTACTCTGTACGAGGTGAGCCTCGTGCGCGAGGGCTATTTAGTGCAATCTGCCGAAAGTGTGGAGCAGGCACTAGCAGCTTTGCAAGAAGACCGATTTGATGCCGTGATCTCAGACATGCGCTTGCAAGATGGCTTGGGGTTGGATGTTTTGCGCTACTTGGCACAAAACCAACGCAGCGAGCGCTGTGTGGTCATTACGGCCTATGGCTCGGCCGAAAATGCGGTCGAAGCACTAAAGGCTGGGGCTTTTGACTATTTGACCAAGCCAGTAGATCTCAAGCAGTTTCGCAGCGTTTTAGCGCAAGCCGTGCGCTCTACCCAAGCGGGTCACAATGGTGCCGCGTCGATGGCACCTTTGCAAACAGACGCGGTCGATCGTCAAGGCAAAGATGCAGCTCCTGCCCGCAGTGTTGCGCCCGTAGAAGCTGCCCCAGCGTCAGCACAACCTGCAGCTTTGCTGCGCATGGTCGGCGACTCTGCTGCCATGCGTATGGTGCGTGAGCGTGTACAAAAGGTGGCCCGCAGCATGGCGCCCGTTTTGGTGCGCGGTGAGTCAGGTACGGGCAAAGAGCTCGTGGCTCAAGCGGTGCATGCCTGCAGCCACCGCGCTAGCGGCCCCTTCGTTGCCGTCAATTGTGGTGCTATTCCTGAGCAATTGTTAGAGGCTGAGTTTTTTGGCGCACGCAAAGGTGCCTATACCGGCTCCACACAAGATCGCGAAGGGTACTTTCAAGCAGCCCATGGAGGCACCTTATTTTTAGATGAAATTGGCGACCTGCCGCTGGCCATGCAGGCCAAGTTGCTGCGCGCTATTCAAGAGCGCAGCGTGCGCGCCTTGGGCGGCACGCAAGAAGAGCCCGTCGATACCCGTATTGTTAGCGCGACCCACCACGACTTGGCTGCGCTGGTGGTCAAAGGCATGTTTCGCCAAGATCTGTACTATCGCTTGAATGTGATTGAGATCACATTACCGCCGCTGAGAGAGCGGCGCGGCGATATTCCTGTATTGGCCCAAGCGTTACTCGCTCGAATCGCTGCTGATACGGGTCAATTGCCGCGTTCGGTGTCTAAGGGCATGGTGACGGCGCTGCTTGGCTATGACTTACTAGGCAATGTGCGTGAGCTAGAAAATATTTTGCATCGTGCTTTGGCGCTGTCCGAGGGCGATGAGCTTGAGCTCGAGGAGCAAGATATGTGGGTGGCCAGTCCTGAGGCTGCAGTGGCCCAAACGGGGCTACCGAGCACACATGCGCCTGAGCCTGAGCCTGCAATAAGCGCCGGCTCCGTGGTACCTAGCGATCTGCAATCGCACCTTGATGTGCAAGAAAAAGCTATTTTGCTGCGCGCGCTGACGGAGTGCGGCTTTAACCGCACGGCTGCTGCTGCACGTTTGGGTATCAGTCTGCGCCAGATCCGCTACCGTATGGTGCGCTTGGGTATTGATGCGCAAATTGCCCCAGGCGTTGCAGACGTTTAAAGCTTGCGCAGAAGATGCCATGCCGTCCAGCGTGCCCTTGACCCAAGCGACGTGTCCCTTGTGGTCTGGCGGTTGGCATCGTGATGCAACGCGCCTAGATTCGCCCAACTACGGCCCGCGACCTGCAGACACCGCGATTGACTTGGTGGTACTTCACTCCATTAGCTTGCCGCCAGGTCAGTATGGCGGCGGGCAAGTGCAAGCCCTTTTTACCAATCAGTTAAATTGGGATGCCCATCCTTACTACCAAACGATCCGCGGCATGCAAGTGTCGTCACATTTTTTGATCACACGAGAAGGTGTGTTGTGGCAGTTTGTGAGCTGTGACCAGCGCGCTTGGCACGCCGGAGCTTCGTCTTTTCAGGGTCGCCCCAATTGCAACGATTTTTCGATTGGAATCGAGCTGGAGGGTATCGAGGGCAGCAGTTTTGAGCTGCCGCAATATGCCAGCTTGGCCCGACTATGCCAAGAGATTCGCGCAGGTTACGCTATCGTAGCAGTGGTAGGGCATGAGCATGTTGCACCTGGCCGTAAACAAGATCCAGGCCCCGGGTTTGACTGGCCGATGCTGGCGCAAGCTGTGGCTTGGGCGCCGGAAACATTTCCTTTTTTACAAGGTGAAAATCTAGCCTAGCTGCGGATATGGCTTGGAGCAGGCGCTAACCTTCAAGCGGCATCAGCGATTGCGGCCTAAAAGCGCGGGAAAAGCCCGCCCAGATTAGCACTTTGCTGGGTCATCTATGCAGGGCGCGCCTTGCCGACTTGGGCGGGTGAATGGGATTGTTTTTGGATGCTGCATGATGGATATGGATTGGGTATGAATTTGCTGACGGAAGCGATTTTTTACCTATTCCGTATGCAAACCTAATTTACACGCGATACACTACCTATAGTGTCTTGCCAAGTCCCCCAACACTAGATATAGTGTGTAGCTGGTGGCAGCTGCGATGATCATAGGTACTCAAACAAGTGCTAGTCCGTGCGCATTTCAGTATGATTATTCTATAAAACAAGCTTATTAAAAGTTAGAGGAAACAATGCAAACGATCTCTATTTCCGAGACCCCTTCTTCTGCAGGTCATCTGGGTGCACGCAGCGCAACTGAAGGAAGTGATTTGGTCAGCCATATGGCCGTCAATACCAATTTGGCGCAATACCAAATCATTCGCCGCAATGGCGCGGTCGTGCCCTTTGAGCCGGGCAAGATCACCGTGGCCATGATGAAGGCATTCTTGGCGGTGCATGGCACGCAAGGCGCTGCATCGGCCAGTGTGCGCGAGACCGTTGAAGGCCTTACACAATCGGTTGTCAAGGCCCTGATGCGTTCGCGCCCGAGCGGCGGCACCTTTCATATCGAAGATGTGCAAGACCAGGCTGAGCTTGGTCTGATGCGCGGCGGCTACCAAGAGGTGGCGCGTGCCTATGTGCTCTACCGTGAGCGTCGCACCCAAGAGCGTGCCAAACAGCCTGTCGCTGCTACTGCACCTACCCTGCACGTCATAGATGGTGGCAAGCGTATTCCACTGGACTTGGCCAAGCTCCAGGCTTTGATTGAGTCGTCTTGCGCCAATTTAGGCAAAGATGTCACGCCAGCACCAATTTTTTCGGAGACGCTGCGCAATTTGTACGATGGCGTGCCAGTCGATGAGGTCTACAAGGCCTCTATTTTGGCGGCGCGTACTTTGATCGAAAAAGATCCTGACTACACCTATGCTACTTCGCGCTTGCTGATGCACACCATCCGCAAAGAGATTTTGGGTGAAGAGGTGGTGCAAGAGCAGATGGGTGAGAAGTATCCAGAGTACTTCCCTCAGTTTATTAAAAAGGGTGTCGACAACGACTTGTTAGATGAGCGTTTGTTGCAGTTTGATTTGAAGAGGCTTGGCGCAGCCTTGCAGCCTCAGCGTGATTTGCAGTTCGATTATCTCGGCTTGCAAACACTTTATGACCGCTACTTTCTGCATGTTCGTAAATCACGTATCGAAATGCCGCAGGCATTTTTTATGCGTGTAGCCATGGGCCTGTCGCTCAACGAAATTAACCGCGAAGCGCGCGCTATTGAGTTCTACGAGGTGCTTTCGTCGTTTGACTTTATGTCGAGCACGCCTACCTTGTTCAACAGCGGCACATTGCGCTCGCAGCTGTCTAGCTGCTACTTAACTACTGTGCCAGACGATTTGGATGGCATCTATGAGTCCATCAAAGAAAATGCGCTGCTGTCCAAATTTGCAGGTGGTTTAGGTAACGACTGGACACGTGTACGCGCTCTGGGTGCACATATTAAAGGCACCAATGGCGAATCCCAGGGCGTGGTGCCCTTTCTGAAAGTGGTGAACGACACGGCAGTGGCAGTGAACCAAGGTGGCAAGCGCAAAGGCGCGGTGTGTACTTACCTTGAGAGCTGGCACTTGGACATGGAAGAATTTTTGGAGCTGCGTAAAAACACCGGTGACGATCGCCGCCGCACACACGACATGAACACGGCCAACTGGATCCCTGATCTGTTTATGCGTCGTGTGATGGAAAAAGGCGAGTGGACTTTGTTCTCGCCCAATAACGTGCCTGATTTACACGATAAATTTGGTGCTGACTTTGAAAAAGCCTATGTGGCCTACGAAGCCAAAGCCGCCGCAGGCGAGATCAAGCCTTCCCGCAAAGTGCAAGCTGCTGATATGTGGCGCAAAATGTTGACCATGTTGTTTGAAACGGGGCACCCTTGGATCACTTTCAAAGATGCTTGTAATATCCGCTCGCCGCAGCAGCACATTGGTGTGGTGCACTCGTCTAATCTGTGCACAGAGATCACTCTGAACACCAGCGACACTGAGACAGCAGTGTGCAACCTGGGCTCGGTAAACTTGGTGCAGCATTTGAAAGACGGCAAGCTTGACCACGAAAAGCTGCGTAAAACCATCACGGTGGCCATGCGCATGCTAGATAACGTGATTGACATTAATTACTACGCCGTGAAAAAAGCGCGCGACTCTAATATGCGTCACCGCCCAGTGGGCTTGGGTCTTATGGCTTTTCAAGACAGCTTGTACGAGCTGCGCGTGCCTTACGCCAGCCAAGCCGCGGTGGACTTTGCCGACGAATCGATGGAAGCTATTTGCTATTACGCTTATTGGGCATCGACCGATCTGGCCAAAGAGCGCGGCCAATACTCTAGCTACAAGGGTTCTTTATGGGATCGCGGTATTTTGCCGCTCGACACATTAGACATGCTTGCCAAGGAGCGCGGTGGTTACGTAGAAGTAGACCGCTCCGCAAAGCTAGACTGGGAAGCTTTGCGTAAGAAGATTTCTCAGGATGGCATGCGCAATTCTAATTGCGTGGCGATTGCGCCAACGGCGACTATCTCCAACATCATCGGTGTTGATGCTTGTATCGAGCCTTGCTTTGGCAACTTGTCGGTCAAGTCCAACTTGTCTGGCGAGTTCACCATCATCAATGGTTATTTAGTCAAGGATCTCAAGCGCTTAGGCCTGTGGGATGACGTGATGGTGGTGGACCTCAAGCATTATGACGGCTCGCTGCGTCCTATCGACCGCGTGCCAGCAGAAATTAAATCGCTCTACGCAACGGCTTTTGAGGTGGACACTACTTGGGTGATCGAAGCTGCCGCAAGGCGTCAAAAATGGATTGATCAAGCGCAGTCGCTGAACATTTACATGGCTGGTGCATCAGGCAAGAAGCTAGATGACACTTACAAGCTAGCATGGACACGCGGTTTGAAGACGACATACTACCTGCGCACGGTGGGAGCAACGCACGCTGAAAAATCAACGGTCAAAGCAGGCAAGATGAATGCTGTATCTTCAGGTGTTGAGAGTGGTACGAATGCTGCTGCACCTGCGATGAGTGCGCTCGATGCCGCAGCGGCTGCTGCACGTGACCAGCTTAGCGCTACGCCTGCAACTGACATTAGATTTTGCGGTGTAGATGATCCTACTTGCGAGTCGTGTCAGTAAATTTATTTGAGCGTGAAGTGACTGCAGCACAATCACTTCACGATGCTCCTAAAACGGTAGCTTAGATGCTAGGTGAAGAAATACTGGCATGCAACGATGCAAAACAGCAACACAATTCGCGCGTACAACACGCAAACACTTTGCATTTAGCAGAGTCTGCTCTCATAATTGAAGTATTGGAAAAAATATGTTGACCTGGGACGAAGAAATTAAACCTGCGTTGCAAACGGCAATGGTGAGTGGCTCTATCGATAGCCGCTTGGGTGAGTATCCCTCATCGTTTTCTGAACCTGTCGCACCGCAAGTGCGACGTCTGCTTGATGATGGTGCGCCTGTTCCGCAAGCAGCGCCCACGGTAATGCCAGCCCCTGCAGTGGATGTGATCGCGCCTGTCAGTGCGCACCGCGTAAACGCTGCAGACAAACGCATCATTAACGGTCAAACCGATGTGAACCAACTGGTGCCGTTCAAGTACAAATGGGCGTGGGAAAAATACCTTGCTACTTGCGCTAACCACTGGATGCCGCAAGAAGTCAATATGACCCGCGACATTGCGCTGTGGAAAGACCCTAATGGTCTGACAGACGACGAGCGCCGTCTTATCAAGCGCAATCTAGGTTTTTTTGTAACAGCTGATTCGCTCGCTGCCAACAATATCGTGTTGGGCACTTATCGCCACATCACAGCACCTGAGTGCCGCCAGTTTTTGCTGCGCCAAGCTTTTGAAGAGGCTATTCATACCCACGCTTATCAGTACATCACTGAGTCTTTGGGTTTAGACGAAGCCGAGATTTTCAACGCGTATAACGAAGTTCAGTCGATCAAAGACAAAGACCAGTTTTTAATTCCGTTTATCGCAGTTATCTCTGATCCTAACTTTAAAACCGGCACGCACGCTGCAGATCAAACCTTGCTCAAGTCGCTGATCGTATTTGCCTGCTTGATGGAAGGCTTGTTCTTCTATGTGGGTTTCACCCAGATCTTAGCGCTAGGTCGCCAAAATAAAATGACTGGTGCTGCAGAGCAGTACCAGTACATTTTGCGTGATGAGTCTATGCACTGCAATTTTGGTATTGACTTGATTAATCAGCTCAAACTAGAAAATCCACATTTGTGGACTTCTGAATTCAAGGCTGAGATCAATGCGCTATTCATGAAAGCAGTTGAGCTGGAATACCGCTACGCTGAGGACACCATGCCACGCGGCGTGTTGGGTCTGAATGCTTCTATGTTTAAAGGCTATTTGCGCTACATTGCTAACCGCCGTGCAACGCAAATTGGTTTAGAAGAGTTGTTCCCTGGTGAAGAAAATCCTTTCCCATGGATGAGCGAAATGATTG
>JANPDG010000222.1:0-1905 GCA_031431335.1 Polaromonas sp.
CGCTCGATCAGCGCGTCGCCCGCCACAATATCGACGCCCGCGTCTTTGTAGGACAAGGGTGCATGAGAAGAAACAGGTGAATTGCTCATAATTTAATAGCTATTTGGGCACTCAGACGGCCAGATAAGGCGCCAAGCGGAGTAAAAAGGGTGCAAAAGCGGGCGATTTAGGAGCTTTTGCCCCGTAAAATTGCCTCAATTCTAGGCGCAAGCGCTCATTTCACTGTATGCAATTTACTCCCGCCCAAAAAACCGCTGCCGCATGGGCTGGCATCGCCTTAGGCGCATCCCTACTGGTGTGGCTGCTCGGGCCCGTGCTCACGCCCTTTGTGGTCGCCGCCGTACTGGCCTATGCCCTCACGCCTTTGGTCGATAAGCTCGATGGCCTGCTGGGCGGCAAGGTGCCGCGGGTGCTAGCCGTAGTGCTGGTAGAAATGGTGTTTATTTTGACGCTGTTGGCAGTGGCTCTGCTTATCGTGCCGATCTTGGCCAAAGAGATTCCACTGCTGCGTGAGCAACTGCCAGTGCTGGTTGACAAGCTCAACGCTTGGGCATCGCCGCTACTTGCTAACCTTGGTATTAAATTCACACTCGACGCTGCCACAGTCAAAGCCTTTGCCATCAAATATTTCAATGCGAACGCTGAAGACACCTTTTCTTCTATTATGTCGTCGCTCAAGCTGGGCGGCAGCTTGGCGCTGGTGATTGTGGGCAACCTGGTGCTGATTCCCGTGGCGCTGTTTTATCTGCTAATGGACTGGAAAAACTTGGTCGTTAAAGCCAAAGGGCTAGTGCCTCGCCGCTTACAGGCACGTTTTGAGAGTTTTACGGGCGAGTCTGACGAAGTGCTAGGTCAGTATTTGCGTGGGCAGCTGCTGGTGATGGTGATATTGGCAGCTTATTACAGCATCGGCTTGGCGGTGTTTGGGCTAGATTTGGCTTTGCCCATCGGTGTGTTCACTGGGCTGGCCATGTTTGTGCCGTATGTCGGTTTTGGCATCGGGCTGATTCTGGCGGTGCTGGCTGGGTTGCTGCAGTTTGCGTCTTACAAGGCGCTGGTCATGGTGGCGCTGGTGTATGGCTCAGGGCAGATCATTGAAAGCTTGTTCCTCACGCCGCGTTTGGTCGGCGAGCGTATTGGCTTGCACCCCTTGGCCGTTATTTTTATGCTGCTGGCGTTTGGCCAGTTGTTTGGGTTTGTGGGTGTGTTTATTGCACTGCCTGCCAGCGCTGTACTGCTGGTGGCTGCGCGTCGCCTGCGAGAGAGCTATTTGACATCTAACCTGTACAAAGGCTAAATGCAGATGCAGCAAATAGCGCTCGACATTGGCATGGTGCCCAGCGCCAGTTTGGATAATTTTTTGACTGGCCCTAACGAAGCCGCTATCACCCATCTCAAGCTGTGGACCAGTAATGCCATGCGCTCGCCAGTGCCTACCTACCTGTGGGGCGAGGCGGCCAGCGGTAAAACCCATTTGCTCAAAGCCGTGCGCGAAGCGTTGCGCAGCCAAGGCGCACAAGCCGGCTGGATAGATGCGACTGTGCACGAGCCACCCGAGTTCAACCCTGCCTGGAGCGCCGTGCTGCTAGACGACGTGCACCTGTACACCGCTGTGCAACAGCATGCCGCGTTCAACTGGTTTATCAACGCCCAAACCGAACAGCGCTGGGTCTTGGCTGCGGGTGCCTTGCCCCCTGCCGATTTGCAACTGCGCGACGACCTGCGCACCCGCCTAGGCTGGGGCCATGTTTTTGCATTGCAAGTCCTCACCGAGCCCGAGCGCCGCGCCGTGCTCAGGCGCGAAGCCGACGCACGCGGCGTTTTTTTAAGCGACGAGGTCATGGACTTCATGCTCAGCCGCTTTAGCCGCGACTTAGGGTCGCTGATGCAGTTGCTGCAGCAGCT
>JANPDG010000223.1:0-3505 GCA_031431335.1 Polaromonas sp.
CAAACGCGCCACTGGCGCGCAAGCCCAGCAAGTCACCGTGCTGCTGCACAAGCCCATTGGCTACGTCAGCGGCCAGGCCGAGGATGGCTACGAGCCGGCTATTGTGCTAGTCAACCCGCGTTTTCACTGGATTGGCGACCAGACCAAAATCCACTTTCAAGGCGGCCATTTAAAAAGCCTTGCGCCTTCGGGCCGCTTGGACATTGACTCCACAGGTTTGCTGGTACTCACCCAAGACGGCCGTGTGGCGCGCCAGTTGATAGGCGAAGACTCGTTGGTCGAGAAAGAATACCTCGTGCGCGTGAGCTACCAAATCGCCCCGCAGCGCGTGTACGAAATGCCTGGCGCGGCCACCCACGGCAGGCCCGAGCCGATCACCCAAGACGTGCGCGCGGTGTTTCCGCCTGCCATGCTGGCCCGCCTGCGCCACGGCCTGTCGCTGGACGGCCAAGCACTCAAGCCCGCGCAGGTCGACTGGCAAAACCCAGAGCAACTGCGCTTTGTCCTCAAAGAAGGCAAAAAGCGCCAAATCCGCCGCATGTGCGAGGCTGTGGGCTTGCATGTGACGGGTTTGAAGCGCGTGCGCATTGGCGGCGTAGCGCTGGGCCAGTTACCCGTTGGCCAGTGGCGGTATTTGGCGGCAGGCGAGCGGTTTTAAACAGAGGTCTAGCAGTTGACAGTTTTGCATATTTGCGCAAAAATGCAAATATGCGTACCAGTATTGACTTTCCAGATCCCATTTTTCGCCACCTCAAAACGCGTGCCGCTATCGAGGGCACCAGCCTGCGCGATTTGGTGTTGGCATTGATCGAGCGCGGCATGGTAGCACCAGCAGCCAATGCGTTAGGTGCGTCAGCCACTGTTTTACCCAGTATTCGTTTGGGCGCACCCATGGCGCTGGAGCCAGCATCGTTTAACAACGCCAGCTTGAGTGCGTTGCTAGATGAATAAACTGGTTAAAACGCCCAAAATCCAAGCGCCCAGAGCTTACGTACCCATGCAGGTGCGTGACAGCGCAAGCTTGGGTGGGTTGGGCAGCGCTTGGGGTATTGCGCAAGGCGACTTGCCCGATATCAACGTCTGGCTTGCCTTGGTAGTGCAAGAGCACCCGCACCACGCTGCTGCCAAGCGCTATTGGGACGGGGTGCAACGCATCATGCAAATGTCGCCCAACACTGCACCACAAAAAATTTACTTTTGCCGCACCACCATGCTCGGTCTGGTGCGCCTGCTGTGCCAGCCCAAGGTGGTGGGCGAGGGTGCCTTAACGTTGCCTGCTGCGTGGGCGGTGTACCAAAGCTTTCGCGCACTGCCCTTAATTGATTTGCTAACGGAGCCTGCAGACTGCGACGCACAGATTGCCGCGTTGCTGGCTGCACAAGGCGTGCTGCCCGCCAGACTGTGGACAGACGCTTATCTGGCTGCGCTGGCGAGCAGCAGCGGCCTGCGGCTGGTGACGTTTGACCGCGATTTTGAAAGGTTTAACTTGGCGCGGTGTGCGGTGTTGGATGTGGGTTGAACGCACAGCGAAGCGTGATGTCTTAATAAGTAATTGTCAGTGTGCGTTGCTCTGATGCGGTACAGCTTGCCGTATTGCAAGTACCCACTTGGCCTAATGGCATACTGCCTGAAACACTGAAGTTTTGGGAGAGACTGTTGCCTGTTCGGCTTGTGGGTGCTGCAAGTGACAGGTTGTATGTGAGGCCCAAGAGTGTGCCCGTAGCAGCATCTAAAGCGACGCTATAGCTGGCGTTGCGGGTGCAGCGTATTTGAAATGCGGTTGCGCTAACACTGCTTACAGTCGTTTGAAATGAGGTGTAGCTGAAGTTCAAATCAGCGGGGGTACTGATGAATATGCACCGGTTCGCAGTAGTGATGTTCACATTAAAAGTGTTGCTATTGAGAAATGGGCTTCCTGCTACATCTTCTGCAAGCGTCATGGTTACTTGGTCGGTGTATGTGCCCTCAGGATCTTCGGTTTGCGGTAAAACATTTAGCCAAAAAGTTTGAGGACCGCTAGATGAATTGAGCGAAGCTGCAGCGAAAGTGATCGTGCCAGTAAAACGTCGGCTATTGGCTATTTGCCACCTATTTGGGTTGGAAACAGTGGCTGACCTGTAAAGCTCATAGTTGTAGTAGAAAGCAGGGGTTCCAAACTTAACCCGGTTCGTGCTAGCGCCTGTTTGATTTGCTCCATTGTTTGCAGACAGGTCGTAGTTGATCGAGCTAGGATCACCCGCCATACGTGTGCAATTGACGGTGTAAGAGCCTGTTGTCAACAATGCTGTAGCGCTCGTTGGCACGTAGTTGGCATTGATATTCGTAGCTGAGACTGAGCATGTGATAGCTGCCTGCGCAGTGGCGGGTATGCCTGCCAGTGCGGTAAGTGCGGCTGCTGCCAAAATATGGTTCTTGCTACGTAGCATCATCGGGTTGCTCCTGTACAAACCAAAGGCCCCAGCCGCACGATCTGATCGGGGTTGTTGGTCGTTGGCATAGTGACTACTACCTCACACGGATTACCTGCGATTTTCAGGCGCAGGGTGTTGTTGGCTTGCAGGCCGGTGATGAAGGCCTCGCCCCGGCGGGCGACGAAGAATTCTTTGTTGTCGCCGACCAGTTCTACCTCGGTGCCTGCAGGGGCCTCCTGGCCGTTGGCCATGGCGATTTTAATCAGGGCTGCGCGGCCGCTGCGCACGGGGAAGGTAACGCGAACACCGCTGCGCGTGGCGGGCACGGCAATTTGCTCGATGGTGTCCAGCTCGGCATTGATCGGCAGCTCGCTGGGGTCTAGGCGAATGCTGTTGCGCTGGTAGGCCTGCAGGCGCGGTAAAAACGCGATGCCGTTGCTGTCGGTGCGGGTGCTGCTGTTGCCTTGAAAGCCCACGCCCACGTCGGCATAGCCGGGCACTTCGACCAGTGCAAAGCCGTCTTGTACGCGGCGCGAGTTAAACACTTTGCCGCCCATCCAGACAAGTGCGGTTTGCAGGCCCAGGCGCACGCTGGTTTGGCCACGGCTTGCGCTGGTGTCTGCAGTCAGCAGGGCTTTATCGTTTTGGTGGTACACGCCGGCTTCACCATAGCCTTGGCCCGAGCGGCTGCCCGCCAGCGCGCGCCAGCCAGTGCCGGTGTCGCTGGACAGGCCTTGGCTCACGCTGGTGAAGGCGTCGGTTTGGCCGCTGCGGTGGTTAACGCTGCTCGACGAGGTGATGTTTTGGCCCAGAGGAATGTTCAGGTTAAAGCCGACCGATGTGCCTCGGCTGGGGCCCACCACTTTGCTGGCGCTAACTGTGAACGAAGCGCGCTCGCCCACGCGCACTGAATAGTTGGCGCTCAGCGTGGTGAGGCGGCCTCGGTCAAAAGTGTCTAGCCGCGCTGCGCCTAGGCCTACTGAGCCAAAGCGCTCTGCGCTGTAGGTGTAGTTCAGCGAGCTTTCAAGCCGGGTGGGCAGCGTGTCGCTTTGCAGGCCCAACTGGCGGTAGCCGCGGCTCGCGCCCACCCAGCG
>JANPDG010000224.1:0-6726 GCA_031431335.1 Polaromonas sp.
CGGTAGAAGTTAAGGTCACCACGGGCGATAGCCTGGTAGGCGCACTGGTTTGGCAAGATGCCAACGCCATTTGTGTAAAGGATGCCGATGGCCAAAATACGATTTTGATGCGAGGCGCGATCGCCTATGTCAAGGCAGGCCAGTAGCCATAAAAAGGGGCGCTGAGGATGCTATGGTCTATGCGGATAAAAATGCCATAGTTCGCGTCACTTCCTCAACTTATGACTTCCTTTTTTACTGTTATATCGCTGCGTTGGCGGAAACTTACCAAAATAGCGCCTTGGCTGTCAGACCACTGCTGCACTTGGCTGTGGTTAAGCGGCATGCCAATAGGTGAGAACAGCACCACAGGGCACGGTGCAGGCGCGGCCCGTTCGGCGTGTATAGCCTCTACACAGCGGGCCAGCGGCTCGGCCATCATCACCATGCCGGGGCCACCGCCGAAGGGTCGGTCGTCGGTGCGGCGGTAGTTACCGTCGGCAAAATCGCGGGGGTTGGTAAAACGCAGATCCACCAGTTTACTGCCATCAGCTTGCGCTTCAAACGCGCGCCGGTTAATGCCTGTTTGCATGAAAGGTGCAAACAGCTCAGGAAAAATGGTGATCACATCAAAACGCATAGCGGGTTTGATCTTAAATTACACAAAACGCATAGCGGGTTTGATCTTAAATCATACGAAGCGTATGGCGCCCGGTTCAGTCTAAATAATCCATCTGCCAGTCCACCGTGATGCGCTTATCGGCCAAGCTCACATCGTCCACATAAACCGAGACAAAAGGAATCAAAGTTTCGACTTTTTTGCCCTCGGTCTCCGTCTCGATCACGATCACGGTTTGCGGGCCCGTGGAGATCAGGTCTTTGACGGTGCCAATGCTCACGCCTTCGCGGTTGACCACCGCCAAGCCCATCAAATCCACCCAGTAAAACTCGTCTTTGGCAGCCGTGGGAAACGACGAGCGCGCCACAAATATGCGCACGCCGCGCAGCAGCTCGGCCGTATTGCGGTCGTCCACGCCGTCGGCCTGCACCACCACGGTGTCAGAGTGTTCTTTGGCACTGCGGATTTTGAGCAGCTGGCAGCCCGCGAAGACAGCTTCTTTAGACTTGACTGCGACACCGGGCCGTGGCTCAGGCGGCAATAAATACCAGCGCTTAGAAGAAAAAAGCGCCTCGGGCGAGGCGCTATAAGGGATGACTTTAAAAAAGCCTTTGATGCCCCAAGCATCAGCAATGCGGCCAACTTCAATAGCGTCTGCAGGTAAATCTGCAGGTTCTAGATACGCGAGCATCTAGGGCACTAAAGTAGTAAGGCGGCAGCGCAACAGACCCGCCGCAATTAAGCAGCTTTGGTCTTGGCAGCCAGTTGGGCGATCAAACGCTCAACGGTTGGGGATGCTTGTGCACCCACGCTTTTCCAGTAAGTCAAGCGGTCTTGTGCAATGCGCAAGCCCTCTTCGCCTTCAATAGCGATGGGGTTGTAAAAGCCTAAACGCTCGATAAAGTTACCGTCGCGGCGTGTGCGCTTGTCAGCGACCACAATGTTGTAAAACGGACGGGCTTTTGCGCCGCCGCGTGAGAGTCGAATGACGACCATAATGTGTTCCTTCGGGTGGAGTGAAAGGTTTTTGCTGCGTTTGAGACACGCGACATAGCCACCCGGCCAGCGACACGCTGCAAAGCCTACTATTATAGCCTTGATCCTACTTGTTACACCATCTTTAGATTTATGACTCTGATTCGACCCAGCACTGAGATAGATATTCCCGCCATCCAAGCCATTTATGCCCACCATGTGCTGCATGGCACAGGCACTTTTGAGACCGAGCCCCCCACCCTAGCAGACATGAGAGGCCGCCGCGCGGATGTGCTGGCCAAACAGCTGCCCTACCTGGTGCTGGAGCAGTCTGGTCAGGTGCTGGGCTTTGCCTACGCCAACTGGTTCAAGCCCCGCCCAGCCTACCGCTTTAGCGTGGAAGACTCCATTTACATGGCAGATGGCACGGGCGGTAAGGGCCTGGGCAAGCTGCTGCTCACCGAGCTGCTGGCCCAGCTAGAGCGCGGCGGTATTCGCAAAGCCATGGCGGTGATTGGCGACTCTGCTAACCTGGGCTCAGTCGGCGTGCACCGCGCCTGCGGCTTCACGCACATTGGCACGGTCAAGTCGTGTGGCTGGAAGTTTGGCCAGTGGCGCGACATTGTGCTGATGGAAAAAACGCTCGGACTAGGCGACACCACCCCAGCTGAGTCAGTATCATCAGCCGCATGACCAAAAATAAAACTATTGCCACTTGGCTGGCCTTTGCCGGCGGCCCGCTGGGCCTCCACCGCTTTTATCTGCATGGCCTGATGGACTGGATAGGCTGGCTGCTGCCCATCCCTACGGCTTTAGGCCTGTACGGTATTCAGCGCGTGCAGCAGTTGGGCCAAGACGATCAATGGAGTTGGGTGTTGATACCGCTGCTGGGCTTTACGATTGCGGCTTGCGCCCTGACCGCCATCGTCTACGGGCTGACAACGCCTGAAAAATGGAATGCCAAATACAACCCCGCCCTGCCCGAAGAAGCAGCACCTGGCCGAACCAATTGGCTCACGATTGGCGCTGTCGTGTTTGCATTGCTCGTAGGCGCCACCTGTCTAATGAGCAGCATCGTGTTTAGCTTTCAGCGCTATTTTGAGTACCAAATCGAAGAGTCACGCAAGCTGTCGCAGTAATTGCATCTTAGGTAACTTTTTAGGCAGTTTTCCGACGTGGATATTAAATAGTTAGCTATATAAATAATAGCAATACTCGAAACCCACTTCAGTTAAAAGATCTGCAAACTCACCCAGTAAGCTATCGCCGCGACAAAGGCTGATGCGGGAATGGTAAATATCCAAGCCCACACAATATTGCCCGCCACGCCCCAGCGCACCGCGCTCATGCGCTGCGTGCTGCCCACACCCACAATAGCACCCGTAATGGTGTGCGTGGTGGACACCGGTATGCCCATGGCAGTGGCGGTAAACAGCGTGATGGCCCCGCCCGTTTCGGCACAAAATCCGCCCACGGGCTTGAGCTTAGTAATCTTTTGACCCATGGTTTTCACAATGCGCCAGCCGCCAAACATGGTGCCCACGCTGATCGTGACGTAGCAGGCTATTACCACCCAAATAGGCAAATGGTCTTTGGTCGCCATCATCCAGGTAGGTAGGCCCTGCACACCAGCTGTCGTAGCCGCAATTAGCAGCAGCCAAATGATGCCCGCTGTCTTTTGTGCATCGTTACCGCCGTGGCCAATACTGTAGGCCGCCGCAGACACCAGCTGCAAGCGGCGAAACCAACGGTCTGTAGCAGACGGCTTAGCCCGGCGGCAAATCCACGCCACCAACACCATCATCAGCGAGCCCAGTAAATAACCCAAAAACGGCGAGATAAAGATAAACGCCACAATTTTCAGCACGCCCGCAGCGATCAGCGAGCTCGCACCCGACTTGGCAATCACCGCGCCCACAATACCGCCGATCAGCGCGTGCGACGAGCTGCTAGGGATACCGTAATACCAAGTGATGATATTCCATGAGATAGCGCCCACCAGTGCCCCAAAAATCACATGCGTGTCCACCACACCGGGCATGACCACACCCTTGCCAATGGTGGCAGCCACGCTCAGGTGAAAGATGAAATACGCCACGAAATTAAAAAATGCCGCAAACACCACGGCTTGGCCGGGGCGCAGCACGCCTGTAGACACTACAGTGGCAATAGAGTTAGCGGCATCGTGAAAGCCGTTCATGTAGTCAAAGGCCAATGCCAAAAACAGCAGCATGAAGACGACCCACAGGCCGGTTTGAGCGTTATCCATAATAGTGAGCCTGCTATGGATTTAAGAGTTTTCGAGGATCACGCCCTCAATCAAATTCGCCACGTCTTCACATTTATCAGTAATAGTCTCTAGCAGCTCGTACACCGCTTTGAGCTTGATCAGCTCGCGAACATCCGGCTCCTCGCGAAACAGCTTGCTCATGGCGCTGCGCATCACGCGGTCAGCATCTGACTCGAGTTTGTCAATCTCTTCGCAGGTTTTAAGCGCAGCCTCAGCGGTATTTTTGTCGCTGATGGTGCTGAGCATTTTGACTGCAGCAGCCAAGCGCTCACAGCATTTCACGCTAATGTCAGTCAAGCGCTTAATATCGTCCGTCATCACCTTCACGTCGTACAGCGCCATCGTCTCAGCTGAGTCTTGAATCAAGTCGGCCACATCGTCCATGGTGTTGATCAGCTTGTGGATCTGCTCGCGGTCAATCGGCGTGATGAAGGTTTGGTGCAGCATCTTGTTGACATCGTGCGTCACACGGTCAGCCGCACGCTCAGCGTTGTCCACATCGCGGTTGTATTGCTCACGCAAATGCACATCGCTGTAGTTAGCCACCAGCTGCGAAAACGCCCGTGCCGCCTCAACAATGCGGTCAGCATGCTGGTTGAACATTTCAAAAAAATTGCCTTCGCGGGGCAGGAGTTTGCCAAAAAACATGGGGAGACCTCTGAAATTGTTACAGTTATATGTCGGTTTTGTGACGGATTTTACGCGAGGCAAGCCTTTCCTATTTGCAGGCGGCACAAAGAAAAAGCGATCGCGGTTAGGGACAAAACCCCGAGTTAACTGTGCTGGCAAAGATGCACCATATCCAGCGGCTGTGTACAGCTTGCAGACTCACCAAGTTTTAGAGCACTTTTCCGACGTGGCCATTCAATAGTTTGCTATTTTTTTCATAGTAATATAGACATTTTGATGTTCACATCCTATTTTCTAGACAATATGAAAACCGACTCTAGCCAATATGTTTGCATGAGCAAGTCATAAAAAAACCCGCAGTTTTCGCTGCGGGTTTTTAAAGACTAAAGAGTTAAGCGCTTATGCAGCCACTTTCTCGCTGTCTTCCATCTGGTCAAAGTTCATGTATTTGTAGACGTTGGCGCTGTCTTTGTTCAGCGCTATCACGTCGGCTAAATATTCGGCTTTGGTGGGGATGCGGCCTAGCTTGGAGCAGATGGCAGATAGCTCAGCGCTGCCTAAATAGACGTTGGAGTTTTTGCCTAAGCGGTTGGGAAAGTTGCGGGTGCTGGTGGACATGACGGTGGCGCCTTCTTTGACTTGGGCTTGGTTGCCCATGCACAGTGAGCAGCCTGGCATTTCCATGCGCGCGCCTGCTGCGCCAAACACACCATAGTGGCCTTCGCGGGTGAGCTGGTCGGCGTCCATCTTGGTGGGCGGGGCCATCCACAGCTTGACCGGGATGTCGCGCTTGCCTTCTAGCAGTTTGCTGGCTGCGCGGAAGTGGCCAATGTTGGTCATGCACGAGCCAATAAACACTTCGTCAATTTTGGCACCCGCCACATCGCTGAGCGTTTTGGCATCATCGGGGTCGTTAGGGCAGCAGACGATAGGCTCAGTGATCTCGGCCAGGTCAATCTCGATGACGGCGGTGTATTCGGCGTCTTTGTCGGCTGTGAGCAGCGATGGCTTGGTCAGCCACTTTTGCATCTCGTCAATGCGGCGCTGGATGGTGCGGGCGTCAGAGTAGCCGTTGGCAATCATGCTTTTGAGCAGGGCAATGTTGCTGTTCAAATACTCTACCACGGGCGCGGTGTTCAGCGCCACGGTGCAGCCTGCGGCTGAGCGCTCGGCAGATGCGTCGGCCAGCTCAAAAGCTTGCTCAATCTTCAAGTCTGGCAAGCCTTCAATTTCTAAGATGCGGCCTGAGAACAAATTGACCTTGCCCTGTTTGGCCACTGTCAGGTGCCCTGCTTTGATGGCGTACAGCGGAATAGCGTGCACCAAGTCGCGCAGCGTTACGCCGGGCTGCATGGTGCCTTTAAAGCGCACGAGCACGCTCTCGGGCATGTCTAGCGGCATGACACCAGTGGCCGCAGCAAACGCCACGAGACCTGAGCCTGCCGGAAAGCTAATGCCGATAGGAAAACGTGTGTGGCTGTCGCCGCCCGTGCCCACGGTGTCTGGCAGCAGCATGCGGTTAAGCCAGCTGTGGATGATGCCGTCGCCAGGGCGCAGGCTGATGCCGCCGCGCGTGCTGATGAAGTCTGGCAGCTCGTGGTGCATTTTCACATCCACGGGCTTGGGGTAAGCGGCGGTGTGGCAAAACGACTGCATCACCAGATCTGAGCTAAAGCCTAGGCAAGCCAAGTCTTTGAGCTCGTCGCGCGTCATGGGGCCGGTGGTATCTTGCGAGCCCACGCTGGTCATTTTGGGTTCGCAATACGTGCCGGGGCGCACGCCTTGGCTTTCGGGCAGGCCACATGCGCGGCCGACCATTTTTTGTGCCAAGGTAAAGCCTTTGGTTGATGTGACAGGCGGGGTTGGCAAGCGAAACAGTGTGGAGACGGGCAAGCCCAGTGCCTCACGGGCCTTGGTGGTCAGGCCGCGGCCCACGATGAGCGGTATGCGGCCGCCCGCGCGCACCTCGTCAAACAGCACATCGCTTTTGACTTGGAAACTGGCAATCTCAACACCATCTTTAAACGCTTTGCCGTCATACGGGCGCAGTTCAATCACGTCGCCCATATTCATCTGGCTCACGTCCAGCTCTATAGGCAGCGCGCCTGCGTCTTCCATGGTGTTATAAAAAATCGGAGCGATTTTGGCACCCAAACACACACCGCCAAACTTCTTGTTAGGAATAAACGGAATGTCTTCGCCCGTAAACCACAGCACGCTGTTGGTGGCCGAC
>JANPDG010000225.1:0-25548 GCA_031431335.1 Polaromonas sp.
CACCACCGGTCCGGGGCGGCCGTTCATGGCGGTGGCAAATGCGCGGGCGATGTATTCTGGTATGCGGCGTGCGTCGTCAATGCGCTCTACCCGCTTGGTCATTGATTTGAAGAGACTGAGGTAGTCGACTTCCTGAAAAGCCTCTCGGTCGCGCATGTCGCTGCCAACGTCGCCCACCAGCAGCACCATAGGCGTGCTGTCTTGGAACGCAGTATGTACGCCAATAGATGCGTTGGTAGCGCCTGGCCCGCGCGTGACCATGCACACCCCTGGGCGACCGGTCAGCTTGCCTGCAGCCTCGGCCATAAAGGCTGCACCACCCTCTTGGCGGCAGGTGATAAATTGAATATGGTCGCGGTACGCATGCAAGCCGTCCAGCACGGCCAAGTAGCTCTCACCGGGTACGCCAAATGCATGCGTTACCCCTTGGGCTACCAAGCATTCCACCAATAAATGGCCTGCAAGACGGGGCAATACAGTCGGTGCGCTATAAAGTTCTGAGGTCTGTGATGTCATCCACAGATTGTGCCGCCAATCCAGCCCGATGGGCGACATTGTAGACACTGCATCGTGCGCCGCACACCATAAGCGAAACGTATATAGCTTATGGCAATGAGGCAGCCGCTAGTTATGCAGCAGCTTTCAGGCCCATCACATTGGACTGCGATGGTGGCTGTGATGTCACAGGTGCTCTATTTTGGTTTGACGTTTGGTTAGACGCTGCACCAAACTCAATCTCGCCCGACAGCTGGCCACCCTCTTCAATCACCACCTTGCCATAGCGAATTTTGCCTTTCACCTTGCCCGTTGAATAAATCATGAGCTTTTGGCGCACGGTCAATGTGCCGCTGAAGGTGCCGCGAATTTCTGCAATGTCAATCTCGGCAGAGCCGGTGAAAGAACCTGATTCTGCGATTTGAATCACACGCGAATCCATCGTCGCTTCTACTGCACCTTCGACTACCAAAGTGTCGCAGTCGGTAATTTCAACGCCCTTGAGTTTAATGTTCGGGCCTACGGTTAACTTGCTTTCACCGGGCTTGGACGCTGCCTCTGGCGTGCTAGTGGTAACCGGTGGTGCAGATTGCGCTGGCGTAATGGGCGATGTGCTGGTGTGGCGGGCCGATGCACTGTTGGTGGTGGTAGATAAAGCCTGGTCTAGGTCGCGCTTTGAATTGCTGAAAAAGGGGGATTGCAGTGCCATTTGAAGATACTCCGTAGTGTGGTGAAAGAGAATCTTGATACTACGGCGCAACCTGCTTACAAAGCATACTTGTTACGCAAAAGTCGTAAGCAAATGCGGCCTCAGCGTGGTGTTAACCCAAGCAAATACTGCTCAAGCAGCTACTGAATTAGTAGCATTTAATACAACTGATTACGCCGTAAACATAGCACAGGCAACACATAGCTGCTAGCGCGCAGTGCGCCGCCCCACCGCTAGCGCAGCGCCCACAGACAGCAGCAATACCAGCGCACCACCCATCAGCGTGGCCGTGGTCATGCCGCGGTCCATCAGCGTGCCAAACACCAGCGGCGATACAGCAAAACCTACGTCCAGCCCGGAATACACAGTGCCATACACGCGCCCCGTAGCGCCTTTGGGCGCGGCTTTTTTAATCATCATGTCGCGGCTGGGGCCGCCTATGCCAGTGGCAAAACCTGTTGCGGCCAGCAGTACCATGCTGCCCACAGCGCCCAGCCAGCCCGTTGCGGCAAACGCCATGCACACTGCGCCAGAGGCCATGCACGCAGCGACAATACGGTCGCTGTGCTGCGCCCTGCGCGCCGCCACAAAGCCGCCCACCAGCATACCCAGTGCACTGCACAGCATGTAGGCCGTCAGCGTGGTGGTGGCCGCGCTGAAACTTACCCTGTGCACTATTTGCAGCAGTGATACTGAATAGCTTTGCACCATTGCCAGTGTCATGGTGCTGAGCAAAAAGAACCCAAAGCACCACCACACCACAGGCAGTTTTAAAAACGCCAGGGTATTAGCTTGGGGCACAGATGGGTCAGCCTGCTGCTCCACCATCTGGGTCGCCAACTGCGAGCGGTTGATCACCATCACCAGCAGTACCAGCACATACAAACCTGCAGCCACCACATAGGCCATGCGCCAGTCTGAGAGCCACAGCATCAGCACAAAAAACGGAGGTGCCAGCGCCCAACCCAGGCTACCAGTAAGCCCATGCACGCTAAAAGCATGGCCAATGCGCGGCGGCGACACTCGCTGGTTCAAAATCGTATAGTCCACCGGGTGAAACGATGCATTGCCCAGCCCCGCCAGTGCGGCAGCCGTTATCAATCCTGCATAGCCCGTGGCCATCGACGCTACCCCACTGGCCAGTGCAAAAATACCCAGTGCCGCAAACAGCACAGGCCGCGCGCCCACTTTGTCCACCAAAAATCCGGCCAGTGCCTGCCCCATGCCTGAGACCACAAAAAACACGGTCATCAACAGCCCCACTTGCGAGAACGACAGTCCAAAATCACGCATGAAGATCGGAAACATCGGCGGCAGCAACATGTGGCCAAAGTGCGAGCTGGCATGTGCCAAGCCCACCAAGCCCATCACGCGTGCGTCTTGGCGCAGGGCTGTGGGTGCGGGAGTGGCGGGGTTCAGGGCGGCGGTGTGCATGGGGTAATGGTACAGGGTGTGGCAATGCATGTTTTGGTTGTTGACCTTTCAAAACACACATCTTGGAAGAAAATACAGCACTTTTCCGACGTAGATATTCAATAGTTTGCTATTAAATTAGTAGTATTTAGCATATCCAAGCCACACCAGATAGGCGACCACCTCTAAGTGGGTGGGCCTTTAGCGCACACAATGGCGTGCGCGCTGTGACTTGTTTGCTCCAGCGCGCCATGCACCATGGCCACCAAGAATTTACTTAAGCTTCCACAGCAGCTGCTCAAGCACCTGCACCCTAGCGACCTGCGCTCGGCTGCGCAGCTGGCCACTACGGCAACACAAGGGGTGACGCGAATGGCTGAAGGGGTGAACCAAGCTGTTTGGAGCACGCTGGGCGCGCCCAGTGGCAAGTCACTGGGCAAGGCTGCAGACCAAACGCGCGGTATGACGGGGCTGGTGTTTGGCAGTGTGCAGGGCATTACCGGCCTTGTGGGCAAGGGTGTGGATGCAGCCCTGGCCAAGGTGTTGGCGTATGTGGAGTCGGGTGCGCAAATTATGCACAGCCCCAGCCCCGAGCGCGAGGCTGTGCTGGCTGCCCTGAACGGCGTGCTGGGCGACCATTTAGCGGCCAGCGGCAACGCACTGGCCACCCACATGTCGCTGTGCTACCAAGGTCAGGCGCTTAACTCCCAAGCCATGCCGGCCAAAGCGGCAGTGTCTGGCAAAGTGCTGGTGCTGATTCACGGCCTGTGCATGAACGACCTGCAGTGGCGCACGGTGCACGGCGCTGGCACGGCAGACGAACAGCTGGTAGACCACGGTACAGACCTGGCCACTGCCATGGGCGCTACGCCGCTGTACCTGCGCTACAACACGGGCCTGCACACGTCGATTAACGGCCGCGAGTTGTCTGAGCAGCTGGGCCAGCTGGTGCAGCACTGGCCCAAGCGCATCACTGAGCTGACCATCGTGGTGCACAGCATGGGCGGCTTGGTCACGCGCAGCGCTGTGAGCGTAGCGCAAGAAACCAAACCCAAAGCAGCTTGGCTCAAGCCACTCAAGTCCATCGTGTTTTTAGGCACCCCGCACCACGGCGCGCCGCTTGAAAAAGCAGGCAATTGGGTGGACATCGTCCTAGGCAGCACGCCGTATTCCAAGCCATTTGCCAAGCTGGGCCAGCTGCGCAGCGCAGGCCTTACCGACCTGCGCTATGGCCATGTGCTGGATGTGGACTGGATGGGCAAAGACCGCTTTCGCCGCCAGCCTGATGCACGCCAGCATGTGCCTTTGCCGGGCGGCATTGCCTGCTACACGGTGGCAGGCACTATCGCTGCCAAGCGCAGCGCACTGGCTGAGCGCTTGGTAGGCGATGGCTTGGTCACGCTGCAAAGCGCGCTGGGCCAGCATGTTGACAGCCAACGCAGCCTGGTGTTTGCCAAGCCATCCCAAATGATCGCCTACCGCACCCACCATATGCAGCTGCTCAGCAGCCCCGAGGTGGGCGCGCAGCTGATTAAATGGTTGGTGGTGTAGTGGCACACCCCTTGCATGTTGCGCCAAACCCAAGCAAGATGTTGCTTTGTATGAGCAACATGTATGTCCACACTGCCCACTACTGCTAGCGCTGACACCGCATCTAAACCATCCGGCCCATCAAGCCCATCCAGTCATATCCGCTTAACCTCGCACGCAGGCGGCTTTGGCGCGCGGCCTATTGTATGGGGCGCTGCCACGCCGCTAGAGCGCGGCCCGCTGGTAGGCACCACCACCACGCGCAGCCACCGCAACGTCATAGGCACCCACAGCGGCAGCTACAGCGTGTACCGCGCGCTGGCTGTAGCCGCAGGCGCTTTAGACAAAAACCACAAAGCCGACCTGACCAACACAGCGCCCACCGACCGCATTGGCCCCTACCCCAGCTGGAGCGAGCCGGGCCGCATTGTCTCGCTCGACCCGTGGGGCGCAGAGATTGGCGTCAATTTTGAGTCCGAGCTGGCAGCGGGCTACGACATCAAACCGACCATCGCGGTCACCAAAGCCCACGTCATCTTGCCCGAGATCATGGAGGCGATCCAAAAAGGCCGCCTCGTGCCCGACGGCAAGATGCTGACCGCAGGCGGCGCAGCCATGGTAACCAAGGCCGCTGTGGAGCCGGTGTGGTATTTGCCCGAGGTGGCCAAGCGCTTTGGCTGCTCAGAGACTGACCTGCGCCGCGCTTTGTTTGAAGAAACCGGCGGCATGTACCCCGAGCTGGTCACCCGCTCTGACCTAGAAGTGTTTTTACCGCCCATTGGCGGGCTCACGGTGTATATTTTTGGCAACCCGCAAGACCTGGCCAACCCGAACATAGAGCTGACCGCCCGCGTGCACGACGAGTGCAATGGCTCTGATGTGTTTGGCAGCGACATTTGCACCTGCCGCCCCTACCTTACCCATGCGATTGAAGAGTGCATTGCAGGCGCGCAACGCGGTGGTGTGGGCCTGTGCGCCTACTACCGCAAAGAAGGCCGGGCGCTGGGCGAAGTGACCAAGTTTTTGGTCTACAACGCCCGCAAGCGCCAGGTGGGCGGCGACACTGCGGGCAACTATTTTGCCCGCACTGAGTGTGTGGCCGGTGTGCAAGACATGCGCTTTCAGCAGCTCATGCCCGATGTTTTGCACTGGTTTGGCATCCGCAAAATCCACCGCTTGGTCAGCATGAGCAATATGAAGTTTGACGCCATCACCGAGTCAGGCATTGAAGTGGGCGAGCGGGTCAACATACCGGCTGCTCTGGTGCCCGCAGACGCGCAGGTCGAGATGGACGCCAAAATGGCGGCAGGCTACTTCACCCCCGGCGCAGTGCCCGACTCTGCCGAGCTGCTCAAAGCCAAAGGTCGCAGTTTGGATGAATGACTTTCTTAGCATCTATCAATACTATTAAATAAATAGCAAACTATCCAATATCCACGTCGGAAAATGCCAGAAAATATTACTAACCTCTTCCAAACGCAAACGACCCGCAAGCAAGCGGGCGCGCTGCTGGCGCACGCCCGCAGCGGCGCGTCAACGCATTTTGTGGTGCATGACAACGCTCTGGCTGCCTGCGCTGAGCTGGTTGCCCGCGTGACCCGCGAGCGCTACCCGAGCCTGGATATTCCGTACCACAGCCGCTGGCGGCACTTTGAAGCGGGCGGCATTGACCGCCGCGCCCAGCTCGGCAGTGCCGCTGCCGACCCGCGCGCGCTGATTGACTTGGTGGTAGTCAGCGTGCTGCTAGACGCTGGCGCGGGGCCGCAGTGGCGCTACAAAGAAGCGCGCGCTGCTGATGGTCACGGCGGTATGACGCTGGCCCGCTCAGAAGGTCTAGGCGTCGCCAGCTTTCATGCCTTTACCAGCGGGCTGTTTTCTAGCGACCCAGCCCAGCCGCTGCGCGCAGACGCGCTAGGCCTGCAGCGGGTCAGCACCACGCAGCTGGCGCACGCTTTTCAAGTCTCAGACAGCAATACACTGGTCGGCCTAGAGGGCCGCGCCCATCTGCTGCGCCGCTTGGGCAAAGCGCTGGCCGAGCAGCCTGGAGTGTTTGGCAGCCCTGCCCGACCGGGTAACTTATTTGACCACGCCCTCAAGGCTGGCAGCGCCGTCACAGCCCACCAACTGCTCGATATCCTGCTGCAAACTCTGTCGCGCATTTGGCCGTCAGGCAGCATGTTTGCAGACACTGCCGTGGGCGACTGCTGGCCGCACAGCGCCTTGGGCGCGCGCTACCGCTGTGCTGGGTGGATACCGTTTCACAAGCTCTCGCAGTGGCTCACCTACTCGCTCTTAGAGCCGTTTGCATGGGCGGGCGTGCCCGTCACCGGGCTAGAGGCGCTAACAGGCCTGCCCGAGTACCGCAATGGCGGCCTGCTGCTAGACGCAGGCGTTTTGGCTTTCAAAAACCCAAACACCGCCACCCAGCGCTGGCGCGCCAGCGACGAGCTCATCGTAGAGTGGCGTGCGCTCACCGTGGCCCTGCTGGACGAGCTAGCGCCGATGGTGCGCAGCCGCTTGAACAAAACCGAAACGCAAATGCCGCTAGCCTGCGTGCTAGAGGGTGGCACCTGGGCTGCGGGCCGCGTGCTTGCGCAGCAGCTGCGCGATGGCAAACCGCCACTGAACATCGAATCTGATGGCACTGTTTTTTAATTCCTATTCAAATCCACTTTAATCTCGCTTTTATTTCGCCTTTAACCAGAGCCCCCTCCATGAGCACCCTCTACAAAAACAATGTCTACGTCGTTGACCATCCGCTGGTGCAGCACAAGCTGACCCTCATGCGCAAGCAAGAGTCGTCCACCAACACTTTTCGCCGCCTGCTGAGCGAAATCTCGATGCTCATGGCCTACGAAGTCACCGCCGACATGCCCATGCAAGACATCGAAATCGAAACACCGATGGAGAAGATGACCAGTAAAGTTATTGATGGCAAAAAGCTGGTGTTTGTGAGCATTTTGCGTGCTGGCAACGGCATATTAGAAGGCATGCTCAATGTAGTGCCCGGCGCGCGCGTAGGCCATATTGGCCTGTACCGTGACCCCAAAACGCTTACCGCAGTGGAATACTATTTCAAAATGCCCCACGACATGGACCAGCGCGACATCATCGTCGTAGACCCTATGCTGGCCACCGGCAACTCGGCCATTGCTGCAGTAGAGCGGCTCAAAGAGCTGCGGCCTAAGTCAATTAAGTTTGTCTGCCTAGTAGGCTGCCCAGAGGGTGTCGATGCCATGCAAAAAGCCCACCCCGACGTGCCGATCTACGCCGCCGCGATAGACCGCCAGCTCAATGACCACGGGTATATCTTGCCGGGACTGGGTGATGCGGGGGATCGGATTTTTGGTACGAAGTGAAGAGGCCTGTTAGTGCAAGTTAATCACCTCGATTGAGTGCGGTTCGGCTGGTTTATGTGGCTTCGGGCAAGATGGCGTATGCGCGCTACCCGTAGCTTCGTCAAAGACTACGTGTTCAATACCGGCAGCGCTCTACATTAATCAGATCAAGTGTGTGGGTGTCCCTCTCGCCAGGCGTAAGGGTATGTCCCGTGCCAGGCGAGAGGGACACCCACACACGCAGACACCCACCCAGCATATTCAAAAGACCTAAGCCAACCCACCAAGCCAGAACACAGCAACCCAAGCAGCAGATAAAGCCCAAAGTCACATCACACAACACGTTTTTGGAAGAAAAACGAGCACTTTTCCGACGTGAATATTAAATAGTTTGCTATTAATAGTATAGTAATAATTCAAACCAGAAGATTTACCCTTACACTCAAGTTCATATTAGCCACCCGCCCAGCAAGGAGAGCACAATGGCACGTTACGCATTGATCATTTTTTTAGCCATCGCCATCGTCGCCCTGCTGCTGCTCATCGCAGGCCAAGCCGGCTTGCTGCGCGGCAAGCAGCCCACTGACATTGGATTTAAAGACGGCAAACTCAAACGCCCCTCTAAAACACCCAACTCGGTCACCAGCCAAGCCGCTCTGTGGCCCGACCACCCGCAGCTTGCCTACGCCAGCATCGCGCCCATCCGCATCACCGGCGACGGCAGCCTAGAGATGGCGCAAATTGCGGCAGCACTCAAAGCCATGCCCCGCACATCCATCGTAGAGCAAACCCCCACCTACATCTACGCCCAGTGCAGCACCCAGCTGCTCAAATTCACCGACGATGTGGAGTTTGCTTTAGACCGCAGCGCAGGCGTGATCCATGTGCGCAGCGCCAGCCGCTTGGGCCAAAAAGACTTTGGCGTGAACCGCCAGCGCATTGACACCATTACCCAACTCATTAACCCCAGCTAAGCTGCTGCTCTAGGCCAGCGCTTGGGCACATCATCACCACCAAAGGATTCACCATGAAAGCTACTTGGAACGGCGTCGTCATTGCGCAGAGCGACGACACAGCACTGGTCGAAGGCAACCACTACTTTCCGGTCAACTCACTGGACCAGAAATATGTGACCTTTAGCAACCACAAAACCGTCTGCCCCTGGAAAGGTACCGCCAGCTACTACAGCCTGCTGGTAGGCGGTGAGCTCAACCCAGACGCTGTGTGGTACTACCCCACCCCCAAGCCGGGCGCCGAAGAAGTTGCAGGCCGGGTCGCGTTTTGGAAAGGCGTGAAGGTTGAGGCTTAAAGCGCTCTCACTAGGCACATACCCTAATTAGTTTTTCGGATGAACCAAATACAATCATAGCTTTACAGGTAACCCTATTCGCTTGAGAAACTAAAGCTTCCGACCATGCACATCACTGGCGATCAGCAGCTGCTCAAACAGATCAACCGCATGGCACTGGTCTGTTATTTGTGCTCCCACCCAGGGTTGTCGCGTGCAGATTTAGCCGATGCGCTTGGGCTGACCAAGTCCACAGTCAGCTTGCTGGTACGCGAGCTGGTAGACCAAGGCTGGATCGTAGAGCGCGACATGCTAATTACGGGCAGCTTAGGCCGTCGCCCCACCCCGCTGTACATCAACCCCGATCGCTTGGTCTTGCTGGGCGCGGATGTAGGCATCGACAACATCCGCATCGTGGCCACATCGCTGACAGGCCAAATCATTGCCAGCTCGACTGTAGGGTATGACAACACGTCTGATGCAAAGGCTTGCATGGCAGCCTTGGCCAATGGACTCGCCCAAATGGGTAAGCGGGTTAAAAACAAAGAGCGCGAAATTGCAGGCTTGGGCATCGGTCTGCCTGGCGGGGTTGACGAGACTGACGGCTTGCTCCATTTTGCGCCCAACCTAGGCTGGCGCAATGTCCAGGTAGCGGCCCTTTTAACTCAATACCTGCAAGGCACAGAACTCGACGGCTTGCCACTCTTTCTGCAAAACGAAGCCGATGTGGCGGCACTGGGCGAGCTGGAGTTTGCCGACCCCATGGGCTCAGACCCGTTGGTCTATGTGAGTGTGAGCTATGGTGTGGGTGCAGGCGTGATTGTGGGTGACCGGCTGCTGACTGGACGCAACGGATTTGCAGGCGAAGTCGGCCATACTATTTTGCAGCTCGATGGGCCGTTATGTTCATGCGGACGCCAAGGTTGCGCCGAAGCGCTCATCGGCTTTAGGTCACTGCTGGGCGAGAGTGCCGAGCAAGCCTTGCCCATCTCAGCGGCACAATCTCACACCCTACGCGCAGCCGTTGCCCAAGGCGATCCGGCGGCCGTCGCAGCAGCGCACAAAGCTGGGCGCTATCTGGGCGTGTTGCTGCAGAACCTGTGGGCCGCATACGATCCTATGCGCATCGTTTTGGGGGGAGCAGCCTTAGATTTGGGCGCAGCGTTTTTGCAACCTGCGCTCCAAACCTTTAAAAGCTATGCCGACGCAGCCCAACTGACACCGCCCGTGATTGAGTTATCACGATTCGGGGAAGATGCCGTCGCAGTGGGCGCGGCTGCTCTGGTGCGCTACCGGCTGACCCGCCCACTCACCTCACCCGCCCATAGCGTGAGCGCAAGTACGTAAAAATAATTTAGATTTTTTTAAATAATTAGTATGATGGTTTCACCAACTTATTTAGGCATCGACCTCGGCACCTCTGAGCTGAAGGCTTTAGTGCTGAGCCAGTCAGGCGAGGTGCTGGCCAGCGCAGGCTCGCCGTTAACGGTCTCTCAGCCCCGCGCGCTGTGGTCAGAGCAAGAGCCGAGTTCATGGACAGATGCTTTAGTCAAAGCCTGCCGCAGCCTACAAGTTGCTCACCCACAAGGCTACGCTGCAGTCCAAGGCATTGGCCTGTCGGGCCAAATGCACGGTGCCACTTTGTTGAATTCAAAAGGGCATGTGCTCAGGCCGTGTATCTTATGGAACGATACACGCAGTGCACAGGCTTGCGCTGAGCTCAAAACCGCATGCCCCGACCTAGAAAAAATCACCGGCAATCTGGCTATGCCAGGTTTTACAGCACCCAAACTGGCTTGGGTTCGGCGCCACGAGCCTGAGGTTTTTGCCCAAACATCCAAGGTGCTCCTGCCCAAAGACTATATTCGCCTGCAACTGACTGGCGAGTACGTGAGCGATATGTCGGACGCCGCTGGCACACTGTGGCTAGCTGTCGCCAGCAGAGACTGGTCTGATGCCATGCTCACCGCCACCGGGCTTACGCGCCACCACATGCCGCGCTTGGTAGAGGGCTGTGCGGTATCTGGCTATTTAACTGATCAGGCAGCCCAGCTTCTGAGTTTGAAGGCAGGACTGCCTGTGGCTGGCGGTGCAGGCGACAACGCAGCCAGTGCGATCGGTTTGGGGGCCGTGCGCGCAGGCGATGGCTTTATCTCGCTTGGCACCAGCGGTGTGATATTTTTAACCACCGCTGCTTTCGCCCCCAACCCAGCCAACGCCGTGCATGCGTTTTGCCATGCTCTGCCCAACACTTGGCACCAAATGTCGGTCATGCTGTCAGCTGCTAGCTGCCTGAAGTGGGTGACCGATTTAACCGGTAGCGCAAGCGAAGCTGAGTTGCTCAAATCGGCCGCCCAACTGACAGAGACTGAGCGTGCCAACTGCCCTCTATTTATGCCCTACCTGTCTGGGGAAAGAACCCCGCATAACGATGCAGATGCCAGCGGTGCCTTCATAGGCTTGCGCCAATCGCATCACGCAGCCCATCTGTGCTACTCAGTGATCGAAGGGGTGAGCTTTGGTCTGTTAGACGGACTGAACGCACTGCGCAAAGCGGGCGGCACGGCCCAAGAGCTTCAGTTGGTGGGCGGCGGTGCACGCAGCACGCTGTGGGCGCAGCTGCTGTCCAATGTGCTCAATGTTCGTATTGCCACCTACGTAGTCAGCAGTGTGGGCGCTGCGTTAGGTGCCGCGCGTCTGGCCCAGTTGGCCGTAGAAGGCAGCGACCCCTCTAGCATCGCACGCATTTGCACGCAGCACACTGTCGATAAGCTGTACCAGCCGCAAGACAGCGAGCGCTTGGCGCTAGCGGCTCGGTATGCGCGATTTGCTGCGCTCTACCCCATTCTCAGCGCCACATTCAAAGCAAGCACTGCATAGGCCACAGTTTAATTTTCAACTTCCGTATTTTTCAATCATTCTTTTGGGAGTAACGACATGAGCACATTTTTTGAAGGCATCGATAAGATCAAATACGAGGGTGCTGAATCACACAATCCTCTGGCCTACAAATGGTATGACGAGCATCGCGTGGTGCTCGGTAAGACCATGAAAGAGCAACTGCGCATGGCCGTGTGCTATTGGCATAACTTCTGCTGGAACGGGTTTGACCCATTTAGCCATAGCGGCACCTTAGAGCGGCCTTGGTTCAAGATAGCCGATCCCATCGAGAGCGCCAAAGCCAAAGCCGATGTGGCTTTCGAGTTCTTTAGCAAACTCGGTCTGCCCTACTACTCGTTTCACGACCGCGACATTGCACCAGAAGGCGCCACACCGCAGAACAGCGTAGCCAACTTGAAAGTCATGGTGGACTACTTGGGTCGCAAGCAATCAGACACTGGCATCAAGCTGCTCTGGGGCACGGCCAACGCATTTAGCCACCGGCGATTTATGTCGGGCGCGGGCACCAACCCCAACCCTGAGATTTACGCACTGGCAGCCTTGCAAGTGCGCGAGGCCATGAACGCCACTAAAGCGCTGGGCGGCGAGAACTATGTGCTGTGGGGCGGCCGCGAGGGCTACGAAACTCTGCTCAACACCAACCTGCGCCAAGAAGGCTTGCAGTTTGGTCGCTTTCTGCAAATGGTGGTGGAGCACAAATACAAAATTGGCCTCAAAGGTCATATTTTGATCGAGCCCAAACCACGCGAGCCCTCTAAGCACCAATACGACTTTGACGTTGCCACCGTGTTTGGCATGCTGCAGCAGTGGGGCCTGGAGAAAGAGGTCAAGGTCAACATTGAAGCCAACCACGCAACGCTGGCAGGCCATAGCTTTGAGCACGAAATAGCCACCTCGACGGCGCTGGGCATCTTCGGCTCGATCGATATGAACCGAGGCGATATGCAATGCGGCTGGGACACAGACCAGTTTCCTAACAATGTGCCTGACACCGCGCTGGCGATGTACTACATCATGCAGGGCGGAGGATTTACCCGTGGCGGGGTGAACTTTGATGCCAAATCGCGCCGCCAGTCGCTCGAACCTGTCGATATGTTCCACTCCCATATCGGCGGTGTCGACGTTACCGCGCGCGGTTTGTTGATCGCCGAAAAACTGATCCAAGACGGCAAGTGGGCAGAGTTTGTCAAGCAGCGCTACGCTGGATGGCAAACGCCTTGGGCGCAAGAAGTACTGGACGGAAAATGCAAACTTGACGACGTGGCCGACCACGCTTTTAAGCGCAATATCGACGAGGCACCCGCATCGGGTCGCCAAGAGTATTTAGAAAATTTGGTGAATCAGTTTTGTTAAAAACAAGAAACCCACTTTGAGCGCTACTGCACAGCGCTTTATAGAGCAGTCCAGTGCGGCTTCATTAAAAAAAGCCTGCTCAGATACATCTGAGCAGGCTTTTTATTTGCTAGCGCATATTAGCTTGCTGCGGTCTCTTCTGGCTCAGATTTAATTTTGCCTTTTTTCTCTGGCAAAGGTTGAATGTCCAGTGTGACTTTGTCTTGAGCATCTATATCCACTGTCAGCACGCCACCATCGGTCAATTTACCAAACAGCAGTTCATCAGCCAGTGCTTTGCGAATCGTATCTTGAATCAGTCGCTGCATCGGGCGTGCACCCATCAGCGGATCAAAGCCCGTTTTAGCCAAATGCTTGCGCAGCTTGTCGGTAAACGTAGCGTCTACTTTTTTCTGGTCTAGCTGGGTTTCCAGTTGCAACAAGAACTTGTCCACCACGCGCAAAATCACATCTTCATTGAGCGCCTTAAAGCTCACCATTGCGTCTAAGCGATTGCGAAACTCTGGAGTGAACAAGCGCTTGATATCGGCCATCTCGTCGCCCGCTTGGCGCGAGTTGGTAAATCCGATGGTCGACTTGTTCATCGTCTCGGCACCGGCGTTGGTGGTCATGATGATGATGACGTTTCTAAAGTCCGCTTTGCGGCCGTTGTTATCTGTCAACGTGCCGTGGTCCATAACCTGCAAAAGCACGTTAAAGATATCAGGATGAGCCTTTTCAATCTCGTCAAAGAGCAGCACCGAGTGCGGCTTTTTGCTAATTGCTTCGGTCAGCAGGCCTCCTTGGTCAAACCCGACATAGCCCGGAGGTGCGCCAATTAGGCGGCTAACCGCATGGCGCTCCATGTACTCGCTCATGTCAAAGCGAATCAAATCAATGCCCATGATGTTGGCCAACTGCTTGGCCGCTTCGGTTTTGCCCACGCCTGTGGGGCCTGAGAACAAAAAGCTGCCAATTGGCTTGTCACCACGGCCCAAGCCACTGCGCGCCATCTTGACGGCGGCGGCTAGCGCTTCGAGTGCAGGGTCTTGACCAAACACCACATTTTTCAAATCGCGCTCAATGTTTCTCAGCTTGCTGCGGTCGTCGTTGCTCACGCTAGCAGGCGGGATGCGGGCGATTTTTGCCACAATTTCTTCGACTTCAGATTTAGAAATGATTTTCTTGCGTTTGCTGGCAGGCAAAATCCGCTGCGCTGCACCCGCCTCGTCAATCACGTCAATCGCCTTGTCGGGCAGCTGGCGATCGTTGATGTATTTGGCACTCAGCTCGGCCGCTGCTTGCAGCGCACTCAATGCATATTTAACACTGTGGTGCTCTTCAAAGCGGCTTTTCAGTCCCTTCAAGATATCGACAGTTTGCTCAACCGTCGGCTCGACCACGTCAACCTTTTGAAACCGGCGCGACAGCGCTGCGTCTTTGTCAAAAATACCTCGGTATTCGGTAAACGTCGTGGCACCAATGCACTTGAGCGTACCGTTAGACAGCGATGGCTTGAGCAAGTTAGAGGCATCCAAGGTGCCACCAGAAGCTGCGCCTGCGCCAATCAAGGTATGGATTTCGTCGATGAACAAAATGCCGTTTGGTTTGTCTTTGAGTGACTTGAGCACGCCTTTCAAGCGTTGCTCAAAATCGCCACGGTACTTGGTGCCCGCTAGCAGCGCGCCCATGTCTAAGGAATAGACAACCGCCTCGGCCAAAATATCTGGCACGTCTTTTTGTGTGATGCGCCAAGCCAAGCCTTCGGCAATGGCTGTTTTACCCACGCCAGCTTCGCCCACCAACAGCGGATTGTTTTTGCGGCGACGGCACAGGATTTGGATCACGCGCTCTACCTCATACTCTCGGCCAATGAGCGGATCGATCTTGCCGTCTTTGGCCAGTTGGTTCAGGTTAACAGTGTATTGCTCCAGTGGCGAAGCCTTTTCGCTTTTTTCGCTGGCCCCGCCCTCTTCTGTTTGCTCTGCGCCGTCACCGGCCTTGGCGGGCTCGGGTGGGTCAGATTTTTTGATGCCGTGAGCGATGAAATTGACCACGTCCAAGCGCGTCACGCCTTGCTGATGCAAGTAATAGACGGCATGCGAGTCTTTTTCGCCAAAGATGGCTACCAGCACGTTCGCACCAGTGACTTCTTTTTTGCCGTTGCCGGTGCTTTGCACGTGCATGATGGCGCGCTGGATGACACGTTGAAAGCCCAAGGTGGGCTGTGTGTCAACCTCGTCTGTACCAGCTACCTGGGGCGTGTTGTCTTTGATGAAATTGGCCAGTGACTTGCGCAAGTCATCAATGTTGGCCGAACATGCGCGTAACACCTCGGCGGCGCTAGGGTTGTCTAGCAACGCGAGCAACAGATGCTCTACGGTGATGAACTCGTGGCGCTGCTGGCGCGCTTCCACAAAGGCCATATGCAGGCTGACTTCAAGTTCTTGAGCAATCATGGTGTGATTCTTTCTATGGCTTAGATTTACCGTAACGATACGCTTAATTTAAGGGTTCGCTCACGCATTGCAATGGGTGACCTGATTTTTTTGCGGCTTCTGTGACTTGGTCCACCTTGGTGGCGGCCACGTCTTTACTGAACACGCCGCATACACCCTTGCCATCCAAGTGGATTTTGAGCATGATTTGGGTGGCCGTTTCACGGTCTTTGTTAAAAAACTCTTGAATCACCATCACCACAAACTCCATAGGCGTGTAGTCGTCGTTGAGCAGCACGACTTGGTGCATGCCTGGAGGTTTGACTTTTTGGGGCAGCCGCTCTAGCACCACGGTGCCATCGCCTTCATCTTGCAAGGGCTTGGTTAGCGGTGCTGCGGGTGGGGGTACTTTAGTGGCCAATTTTTGTTCCGGCGTTGAGAATGCTGTGATAAGAACTATTTTAAGGTGCTTGGGCACGGCATGCCATAGGCCAAGTTACAAACACCTTAATTTTTAAATGAGTCTGTGGTGGACTTTTTCAACCAACCGCGCCTAAACAAATGATTGCGGCATAAAAAACGGGGCCAAGGCCCCGTTTTCAATGTGCTGATGCAGACCTTTAAGGCCAGATCGGTCAATTACATATGGTCAATCATCACCTGGCCAAAACCGGAGCAAGACACTTGGGTCGCGCCCTCCATCAAGCGGGCAAAGTCGTAGGTGACTTTCTTGCTGGCAATGGACTTTTCCATCGAGCTGATGATCAAATCTGCCGCCTCAAGCCAGCCCATGTGGCGCAACATCATTTCGGCAGACAAAATCTCAGAACCTGGGTTCACATAGTCTTTACCGGCGTATTTAGGTGCTGTTCCGTGGGTTGCTTCAAAGCAAGCCACCGAATCAGACAGGTTGGCACCTGGCGCAATACCGATACCGCCGACCTGTGCAGCCAGTGCGTCAGAGATGTAGTCACCGTTCAAGTTTAGCGTGGCAATCACGCTGTATTCGGCGGGACGCAGCAAAATTTGCTGCAGGAAAGCGTCGGCAATGCTGTCTTTGATGATGATTTCTTTGCCCGTTTTCGGGTTTTTGAACTTGCACCATGGGCCGCCATCGATCAACTCTGCGCCAAACTCTTTTTGCGCCAGCGCATAAGCCCAATCACGGAAACCGCCTTCGGTGTATTTCATGATGTTGCCCTTGTGCACGATGGTCACAGACGGTTTGTCGTTGTCAACCGCGTACTGAATGGCTTTGCGCACCAAACGCTCGGTGCCTTCGCTGGACACTGGCTTGATGCCGATGCCTGAGGTGTTAGGGAAGCGAATTTTCTTCACACCCATCTCGTCTTGCAAGAATTTGATGATTTTCTTGGCCTTGTCACTGCCCGACTCAAACTCAATACCGGCATAAATGTCTTCGCTGTTCTCACGGAAGATCACCATATGGGTCTTTTCTGGCTCTTTGACTGGAGATGGCACACCCTTAAAATACTGCACTGGACGCAGGCAGACGTACAGGTCGAGCTCTTGGCGCAGAGCCACGTTCAGGCTGCGGATACCGCCGCCCACAGGCGTGGTCAATGGGCCTTTGATGGAGACTACGTATTCGCGCAGGGCAGCCAGAGTTTCTTCGGGCAGCCACACGTCAGGGCCGTACACCTTGGTCGACTTTTCGCCTGCGTAAACTTCCATCCAGTGAATTTTCTTTTTGCCGCCGTAGGCCTTGGCCACAGCCGCGTCAACCACTTTAAGCATCACGGGCGTAATGTCCATGCCCGTACCATCACCTTCGATAAACGGAATGATCGGCTCGTTCGGCACGGTGAGCGACATGTCAGCGTTGACGGTGATTTTGCTGCCTGCGGCAGGCACTTTAATGTGCTGGTACATGGTGTTTAGTCTCCAGAATGGATGAAACAGGGGGTGAAAAAGATGTCTTGAAGCCCAAAACTGGTTGATTTAACTTGCATAAACGCTTTGTGAGTCGCGTCAACTTTTTAAATAACTGGTTTTTAAGTGCAATCCCCTAATTCTATCGCGAAAATATTTACCGCTCGGCTGTCAACCAATTGAAAAGACGCCTCGTTATTGCGATGCTGTCCAAAATTCTGGATGGTTTTTGAAATAACGTTATCTCAAGGAAATTTAAAATGAACAAATTACTCGCCGCTTTGGTTGCTGGTCTTTTCGCTGCTGGTGCTTTCGCTCAAGCTGCTGCTCCTGCTGCCGCTGCTAAGCCAGCTGCTGCTCCAGCTGTGGTCGCAGCTCCTGCTGCCGCTGCTGCTCCAGCTGCTGCTAAGCCAATGGCTGCCGAAGCTGCTAAGCCAATGGCCGCTAAAGAAGACAAAGCTGCTGCCAAAGCAGAAAAGAAAGCCGCTAAAAAAGCAGCTCGTAAAGCCAAGATGGACAAAAAAATGGCTGACAAGCCAGCTGCTAAGTAATTAGCCAGCGCCCTGCTAGGGCTTTATTCCAGCACCAAAATGCCCGCTTTTGCGGGCATTTTTGTTCGCCCTCGCTGTCAGTTGAGCCCGTCATAGTAGACTAATTGCCTTATGAGAACAAACACCTGCCATCGCCTGATTACCCTGTCCATCGCTGCCATGTCAGCCGCTGGCTTAGTCTTTGCACAAGAAGAGCCGCAAATGAAGCTGCAGCGCACTGCCCTGCAAGCGGGCATGCACCGCATCGACGCGCAGTTGGCTTTAACTCCCGAGCAGCGGCAAATCGGCCTGATGTGGCGCAAAAGCATGCCCGCACACGAAGGTATGCTGTTTGTGTTTGAAGAGCCCACCAAGCAGTGCTTTTGGATGAAAAACACCTTGCTACCACTCACAGCAGCTTTTGTGGCCGACGACGGCACCATTGTTAACCTCGAAGACATGAAACCCCAAACCACCGAGCCCCACTGCTCTGCCAAGCCTGTGCGCTATGTGCTGGAGATGAACAAGGGCTGGTTTGCCAAAAAGGGCATCAAAGCGGGCACCAAACTGACGGGCACGGCGTTTAAAGCGCAATAGAGCACGGTGCATAGCACCCGCTATTGACTACTATTTATATAGCAAACTATTGAATATCCACGTCGGAAAACCGCCATAAAAAAGCCACCCGAAGGTGGCTTTTTGCTGCTAATTACTAATAATGCAAATTAACGCACCACAGCCATTTCGCTACGCTTGGCACCTTTGTAGGTGTACAGGGTCAACGCGCCGTTCTTTACGTCGCCTTTGTTGTCAAAGCTGATGTTGCCAGTGACGCCTTCGTAGCCAGTGGTTTTAGCCAACACTGGGAGGTACTTTGCTGGTTCAACAGAGTTGGCTTTGACCATAGAGGCCACCATCACGTTAAAAGCGTCGTACACGTAAGGAGCGTACACCTGCACGTCGCCGTTGTACTTAGCCTTGTAGTCAGCGCGGAACTTGTCCATGCCAGCGCGCTGCTTGCCCTCTACACCGCCAGCTTCAGCGCACACTACCTGGCCGTCGGCCATTGCGTCGCCAGCCAGCTTGGCCAGCTCTTCAGAGCAGATGCCGTCGCCGCCGAGGAACTTGACTGGGATGCCCAGGCTCTTCATCTGGCGCATCATTGGGCCAGCCACAGCGTCCATGCCGCCGAAGAAGATCAAATCAGGCTTCTTTGCCTTGATGTTGGTCAGGATAGCGGTGAAGTCTTGTGCTTTGTCGTTGGTGAACTCGCGACCTTTAACGGAACCACCAGAAGCTTTGACGGCTTTGATGAACTCGTCAGCCACACCTTGACCGTAAGCGGTGCGGTCGTCGATGACGGCAATGCTCTTGGCTTTGATGGTTTTGACAGCGTAACGGCCCAGGGTGCCGCCCAAATGCACGTCGTCAGCCACCACGCGGAAGGTGGTTTTGAAGCCTTGGCGTGTGAACTTAGGGTTGGTGGCAGATGGGGAGATCTGCGGGATGCCAGCGTCGCTGTAGATCTTGGATGCAGGAATGGAGGTGCCTGAGTTGAGGTGACCAATCACGCCGTTGACTTTCATGTCAGCGAGTTTTTGGGCTACTGCGGTACCTTGCTTTGGATCGCCTGCGTCGTCTTCAGCAACCAGTTCAAACTTGATTTTTTTGCCGCCGATAGTCAGGCCCTTGGCGTTTTGCATTTCAACGGCCATTTTGGCACCGTTTTCGTTGTCTTTGCCCAAGTGAGCAATGCCGCCAGATGTAGGAGCAACGTGACCGATCTTGACGACCATGTCTTGTGCAGAAGCTGCGCCAGCGATAGTGACCAAGGCGGCCAATACGGTTAATTTCAATTTCATAAAAACCCCTTTGAGGATGAGAACTAAGTTGCCAAAAAAGTTGAGAGTATTTATTTACCCAACGGCATGTACGATACTGCAAAATCCGCGCCACCGTGCTAGGCGGGACGCTATATTTGTAGGGGTTTTCACGATCAACCGATTACCTGTAGCCAGATTTGTCAGCCAGTTCTTTGGCTAATGCATCATGCAGCGCCTGGCTCAAAGTGTCGGTGACCACGCTTTCTATCGCTGGAGCCAAGTCGTTGGCTATCGCTTTGGCGTGCGCCAGCGCGACGCCAGACACAGCTTCGCGAATATGGCGCTCTAAGGTCGATTCCATCAGGTGCATCACGCGCTCAGTCACATCTTGCAACACGCGCTGCTGCAACTGCAAACTAACTGCGTTAAACCCAGCAGAGTCAAGGCCCAATTGCGAAGCAGCAGCGGGCGCTGCATTCGGCTCAGTCGGCGCTGTCGGCGCTGTTTCCACCACTGTGACAGGAGGCGCAGCAACCACATGGGTCAGCGTGGGGACAAATTGAGGGGGAGTTTTCTGCATTACGGTGCAAGGTGATGAATTAAAGGGTGCATCGCACGGGTTTAGGGCATTGTGGGTGCGTCAGATTTCATGCAGCCGTCTGCAAGTCATGGCGAACGATGTCCAGGCCCAAGCCGGCGTAGTGCTTCCAGCGGCTGCGTGCGGCTTGGCGGTCATTATCGTCTGCAGTGACCACTTCAATCACGCGGCTAAACCGCTCAAAGCCCGCTGGCACCGCGCTGCCTAAATTGACCAGCACCTCAAAGCCGTCTGCTAGCTGCGCATCATCGCACAGCAGCACAGGGCAGCGCGCCATGGCGGCGGTATCTAGGGTCGCGCGACTATGGGCCACAAAATCTAGCGCGCTGAAAGTCCACAGCTCAATGTCCAGCCGCGCCAGCAGCTCGGGCGGGGCAACCACAGCCACCCTCGCCCCACTGGCTGTGGCCTTGCGCAGCAGCTTGCAGGCGTACTGCACCTTGCCGGGTGCATTAAAATGAAAAGCCAGTTGGGTCATACAGGGTCAGAGCGGCAAAAATAGTTTAGGCGCGGCGTTGGGTTACAGGCTTTTTGGCAGCTTTTTTAGCCACCGGTGTTTTCTTGGCGGATGCTTGCGACATGCCTTTTACTACTTTTTTGATAGCTAACTTCTTAATATCCACGTCGGAAAACTTCGTATTTTTTGCACTATTTTCAATGTTTAACAAGTACTGCAACAACAGCGGCACGGGACGGCCTGTCGAGCCCTTGGCTGCGCCGCTCTTCCATGCGGTGCCTGCAATGTCCAGGTGTGCCCAAGGATAGGCTTTGGTATATTTTTGCAAAAACTTGGCTGCTGTGATGGCGCCTCCAGCGCGACCGGCAATATTGCCCATGTCAGCAAAGTTGCTTTTCAGGCCTTCGGCATATTCGTCGTCCAGCGGCATGCGCCAGCACGGGTCCAGGGCTGCTTCACCCGCTGCAGACAAGGCGTTGGCCAGCGCGTCTTGGGTGGCAAACAAGCCGCTGCGCACATGGCCCAGCGCGATCACGCAGGCACCCGTGAGCGTGGCAATGTCAATCACAGCGCTGGGCTTGAAGCGCTCAGCGTAGGTCAGTGCGTCGCACAATATCAACCGACCCTCGGCATCGGTGTTGAGAATTTCAATGGTTTGGCCGCTCATGCTGGTGACCACATCGCCGGGCTTGATCGCCAGGCCGTCGGGCATGTTTTCGCAGCTGGGGATCAGGCCCACGACGTTGATTTTGGGTTTGAGCAGCCCGAGCGCCTTGAACACGCCCAGCACGCTGGCTGCGCCGCCCATATCAAACTTCATCTCGTCCATCTCGGGGGCTGGTTTGATCGATATGCCGCCCGTGTCAAACGTAATGCCCTTGCCTACCAGCACGGTAGGCGCGGCGGTTTTGGCAGCGCCGCTGTAGCGCAGCACAATAAAGCGCAGCGGCTGGGCCGAGCCCTGGGCCACGGCCATAAACGAGCCCATGCCCAGCTTGGCGACCTCTTTGGGACCCAGCACCTCACACTGCACAAGCGGATGGCCTTTGGCCAAAGACTTGGCCGCCTCGCCCAAATGGGTGGGGGTGGCATGGTTGCCGGGGCGGTTGGCCCATTCTTTGGCAAATTCAACCCCCTGCACGCAAGCGCAGGCTTGGGCAAAAGCAGTTTGCACCTTGGTCACATCGCTCACTGCGATGGTCACATGCGCGGCGCGGCGCGGCAGCGGCTTGCTTTTGGTGGTGGTGTAAGCATAGGTGGCCTGGGCGGCAGCTTCTACGGCTGCGCGCAGGGCGGCTTGCTGTTCGTCTACGGCCAGGTCGGCCAGGCCACACAGGCTGATCAGCACTTTGGGTGATTTGTCGCTGCTGGCGGGCTTAAAACCGGCCAATGCAGTGGCCACGGCCTTGGCCACGTCTCGGGCAGCGCCGCTGCCCACGCCGCACAGGATGATTTTGGGGGCAGTAATGCCCTCTAGTGCGTAGGCTTGCACCAGCTTGCCCGCCGAGCCATCGCAGTCGCCTGCTGCTTTGGCCTTGACCACTAGATCAGCGATGGCGCCGTCTGGCGCATTGGCGTCGGCACTGGCGGTTTTGGTCACCAGCACCACGGCCAGAGAGACAGCAGAGTTGGCAGTTTGGGCCCAAGAAAGGGTTTTGAGTTCAAAGTTCATAATAGAGGCTCGGGTTTGTGGTATCGAGCATACTTCAAGCTGTTAGCCACTGCATTATTTCAGCGAATTTTCTGTAAGTTTCAAGCGCAATGTTATTCCAATCGTCCCTTCGCAAAGAGCTAGCGCGCACCTTTGTGGCCACTTTGGTGGTACTGATCACGGTGGTGATGAGCATGATACTGATCCGCGTGCTGGGCTTGGCCTCCAGCGGCCGGGTGAACCCGCAAGACGTGATGATGCTGATGGGCTACTCGGTGCTGGGGCATTTATCGACTATTTTGACGCTCAGCCTGTTTGTCGCCGTCACCAGCACCATGGGGCGGCTGTACCGTGACTCGGAGATGGCAATTTGGTTTTCCAGTGGTCAAGGGCTGGCCAGTTTTTGTGTGCCGGTGCTGCGCTTTGCGTGGCCTATCTTGGTGACTATTGCCCTGCTGGCGCTGGTGGTGTGGCCCTGGAGCAACCAACAAACCCAGCAACTGCGCCAGCGCTTTGAGTCGCGCGGCGAGCTAGACCGCGTGGCGGCAGGCCAGTTTCAAGAAAACGCTGCGGGCACGCGGGTGTTTTTTATCGAACGCGATGACGCGCTCACTTCCACACCCACACCCTTAAACAGCGCCGACGCCACAGCCACCGCCGCCGCGCTGGCCAGCAAAACCGCACGCAATGTGTTTGTGCTGTACACCGACGCGGGCAAGCAAGCGGTCACCTCAGCGCGCACTGGGCGTATAGAGCGTATCGATGGCGATCAGTTTTTGCTGCTCGGTAACGGCCAGCGGATGGAGCAAAGCATCGTAACCAACACGACAGCCACCTCAGAGCAAAGCGCGCTGCGCATCAGCGAGTTTGCCGAGTACGGCGTCAAAGTCGGGCAAAACATCTCTAGCCAAGGCGGCCAGACCAACCCACGCACCCTGCGCACCAACCAGCTGCTGCGCGACCCCACAGACCCGCACATGGCCGAGCTGAGCTGGCGGCTGGGCTTGGCGTGCTCGGCATTTAACTTGGTGCTGCTGGCGCTGGTGCTGTCAGCCACCAACCCGCGCGCGGGGCGCGGCTATGGTTTGATATTTTCGCTCTTGGCTTTTATTGCCTACTACAACATGCTTAACGCGGGCTTTAGCTGGGTGAGCACAGGGCGCTTTAGCTTGACCCAAGTCATGCTCGGGCTGCATGGCGGCGTGCTGGTTGCCACCTGTTTGCTGCTGGCGCTGCGCAACAGCAATGGTTCGCTGCGCAGTCTGCTGGCCACACTCCTGCCCAAGGCCCGTACTGCCCAGCGCACACCTGCTTAAATCATTATGCAAACCCTGCGCCGCCTTATTCACCGTGAAATGCTGGTCACCGTTGCCTTTGTGGCGCTGGCGTTTTTGGCTTTGTTTTCGTTTTTCGACTTGGTCGAAGAACTGGGTAACGTGGGCAAAGGCGCAGCGTCTAGCCCCTACCAGCTAAGCCACGCAGCGCTGTTTGTGCTGATGTGGATGCCCAGCCGCTTGTACGAGGTGTTGCCCATCGCCGTGCTGATCGGCTCTATCACGGTGATGGCGCGCTTTGCCCAAAGCTCAGAGTTCACCATTTTGCGCACCAGCGGCATGGACCCTTGGCGCGCCCTGCGCACCCTGCTCTCGCTGGGCGCTATGTTCACACTGGCTACTTTTTTGATCGGCGACTATATTGCTCCCGCCTCTACCCGCACGGCGCAGCTGCTTAAAGCGCGGTTTTTAGGGCAGATTACGGTTGGGCAAACGGGCGCATGGCTCAAAGAAAAACAGCAATTCTCTAACTTTGCCGTCAACGTAGGCACATTGACCGCCGCCAACAGCATGCGCAATATCCGCGTGTTTGAGTTCAACTCACGCGGCTTTTTGGTCTCCAGCATGACCGCAGAGAGCGGCGATTTTGCCGAAGACGCCGCATGGACGCTGCAAGGCGTCAAGCGCACCGAATTCATTATCAGCAGCGACACGGTAGGCACGGCGACAGCCGCCCCAATGCCTAATGCGACATTGCCCGGTGCGTCGTCATTGCCCAATTCGTCGCTACCCAGCGCCAAAGTGCTGCACGACACCATCGCCAAAGACTACCGCTGGCCCACGGAGCTCAGCGCCGAAATGGTGTCCGTGGCCCTGCTCAAGCCCGAGCGCATGGGCACGCTGGACTTGTTTCAGTACATGAACCATTTGCAGGCCAACGGCCAAACCTCGCAGCGCTACGAGATTGAGTTTTGGCGCAAAGTGTTTTACCCGCTGAGCTGCTTGGTCATGGTGGTGCTGGCCTTGCCGTTTGCCTACTTGCACTTTCGCTCCAGCTCGATCAGCGGCTACGTGTTTGGCGGCGTGATGATTGGGATCAGCTTTTTCTTGCTCAACAACGTGTTTGGCTACGCTGGCAACCTCAACAACTGGAAGCCTTGGATCGCAGCAGCCATCCCCGGCCTGCTCTACTCGATTGCATCCCTAGGTGCGTTCACTTGGCTGGTGTTGCGGCGTTAGCTGCCTTGCAACAGCCCGCATCGTTGTCTTTTTTTAATTTCACAGTATTTTTACTTCCCTCGACTCAGCCCATGTCCCAACCCGACGCTATCATTTTGTTCGCCCACGGCTCCCGCGACCCTCTGTGGCGTGCCCCCATGGAGGCCGTAGCCACCGCCATCACAGCGCAGCACCCCCACACGCCCGTGCGCTGCGCCTACCTAGAGCTGTGCACACCTGATTTGCCCACGGTTGCTACTGAATTAATAGCGAACTATTTAATATCCACGTCGGAAAAAAGCCTAAAACACCACCCAAATATCCGCATCGTACCCATGTTTCTAGGCATGGGTGTACACGCCCGCAAAGACCTACCAGACCTCGTCACAGCCCTGCGCCTTGCGCATCCTCTGGTTAATTTTGAGGTGGTGGCACCGATTGGAGAAGACGCGCGGGTCACAGCGCTGTTGGCGCAGATGGCGATAAGTTAATTAACGGCAAATTTGCCGTTAATCGCGCCTTCGGGCGTTTTGGGCTAGCTACACTGCCAGACATCTCATTTAATGTCTAAGCTGCAATGTATTCCTTACTGCCCGCGTTAGTCTCTGGTCTTTTTCTCGGTTACGGCATTTATGTACTGATCGCCAAAGGCTTTCACAA
>JANPDG010000226.1:0-3153 GCA_031431335.1 Polaromonas sp.
CTGCAAGCCGCCTTCCAGCGAAGCAATGCGCTCCTCCAAAATAAACGTGGTGGGTGTGCCATGCAGCCCATAGGTGTAGCCTGACTTGTCCTTCCACTCCCGCGAGCGCATCGCCGCCACGTTCGGGAAAATCACCGTCGATGCTTTGTGCACCGCCACCTGCGGCGCAGCAAAGGTACTGGGCGGCGTGTAGGGGTGGTGGATGAGTTGGGTGATGGGCTGGTTGGGCTGGATCATGGGCTTATCGTAGCCGGAATTGAAATGAATGAGATGATCTAATCGGCTTCTTCAAACAATCCAAATGCTCATTAATTAATAGCAAACTATTTAATATCTGCGTCGGAAAAACCCTTAAATATAAGATGAAAATCAATTGCGACAATCAGCCAGAAAAGTTCTATGATTTGCGCGCCTTTTTAAGCGAAAGCGCAATGACACCCAGATGTAGCTGGCAGCTAATTGGTAATTATTTGAAATATTGAGGTCATTTAATAACTTTGTGGTTTATTTAAATACTAAATAGTATATATTTCACATACGTTGCTTGTGCGCTGTGCATATTGCACGTGCAAACTTAATATTTCACAAGGATCTTCCATGAAAAAATCTCTCATCGCTTTGGCACTCACTGTAGGCGCCACATTCTCTGCAATGGCTGCAGACATCGTAGACACTGCTGTAGCCGCAGGCAACTTTAAAACGCTGGTTGCAGCAGTGCAAGCCGCTGGTCTGGTTGACACCCTCAAAGGCCCTGGCCCATTCACCGTGTTTGCACCCACCGACGAAGCGTTTGCCAAGATTCCTAAAGCCAAGCTCGACGCCCTGCTTAAAGACAAAGCCGCATTGACCAAAATCCTGACTTACCACGTCGTATCAGGCAAAGTCATGGCCGCAGATGTAAAAGCTGGCAAAGTCAAAACCGTGCAAGGCAGCACCGTTACCCTGACCACCAAGGGCGGCGTCAAAGTCAACGGCGCTAAAGTAGTTGCCGCTGACGTGGCCGCCGACAACGGCGTGATTCACGCCATCGACAAAGTGATCATGCCCAAGTAATTTGGCTACTCAAACTGCGTCTGCGCTTAGCTCAATCTAAATGCAGATGCAGTTTACGAAATGATAGGTTTCAGCTTAAACCTTCCACTTCTCCATCAGTTTGTCTGGCGACATGTTGTCGTAGCCTTCAAACGGCTGGTGAATCCACGGGTTGGTGGGCAAGTAGTCGACTGAATAATCACACTTAAAACCCGAAACGCCTTTGGTCCAAATGACGGCGGTGCGTAGCTCGGTGATGGGTTTGTAGTTGTCACGCAGCAGGTTGACCACGGCTTGCAGGGTGTGCCCGGTGTCGGCCAAGTCGTCTACCAGCAGCACTTTGCCCGATATCGTGCCTTTGGGGGTGGTGATGTAGTGGGCAATGTCCAAGTGGCCCTGTACGGTGCCGGCTTCGGCGCGGTACGAGCTGGTGGACATGATGGCCAAGGGCTTGTTGAAGATGCGGCTCAAAATGTCGCCGGGGCGCATGCCGCCGCGCGCCAGACACAGGATAGTGTCAAACTGCCAACCGGACTGGTGCACTTTGATGGCCAGCTTTTCGGTCAGGTTGTGGTATTCGTCATAGCTTACATACAGGTGTTTGCCGTCTTCAGTGAGCATGGTGGGCCTTTAATTTAGATTGATTTTTAAAACTTAACTCAACTTATTTACTACTGTATTTATAGCGAACTATTCAATATCCACGTCGGAAAACTGCCATATTTTGTTCCAAAATCTTAAAGATCAATAGGGGCAGCATACATTCAGGTATTGACCAGGCATCAAGCCGCAAACGGGTGCTGCATCATGATGGTGTGGTCGCGGTCGGGGCTGGTGGACACAATGTGGATAGGCACACCAGTGACCTGCTCGATGCGGTTCAAATATTTTTGTGCATTGACTGGCAGCTTGGCATAGTCAACCACGCCCACGCTGCTGTCCGTCCAGCCAGGCATGGTTTCGTAAATCGGTGTGCAGCGCTCGATCTCTTCGGCACCCATGGGCAGCAGGTCTATTGTTTCGCCGTCTAGCGTGTAGCCAACGCACAGCTTGAGCTCGGCGATGCCGTCCAGCACATCGAGCTTGGTGATACAAAGGCCGCTTAATCCATTAACCTGCGCACTGCGCTTGAGCAAGGCGGCGTCAAACCAGCCGCAGCGGCGGTAGCGGCCGGTGACCACACCGCGCTCTGCGCCCACGGTGCTCATGTGGTAACCGGGCGTGCCCTCTTTTTGCCACTCTAGCTCGGTGGGGAACGGGCCACCGCCCACGCGGGTGCAATACGCTTTGGTAATGCCCAAAACATAGTGCAACATGCCGGGGCCGACGCCCGAGCCTGCAGCGGCATTGCCCGCCACACAGTTGCTGGACGTGACGAACGGGTAGGTGCCGTGGTCAATATCCAGCAGCGTGCCTTGCGCGCCTTCAAACAACAAGTTGCTACCGGCTTTATGCGCCTCATTAAGCTCGCGCGACACATCGGCCATCATGGGGCGAATGACCTCGGCGTAGCGCATGGCGTCGTCATAGATGGGCTGGAACTCAATAGCAGCAGCGCCCAAGTAGGTGGTCAAAATATGGTTGTGCAGGGCTAACACGTCGCGCAGCTTGGCGGCAAAGCGCTCGGGGTGTTTGAGGTCTTGCACGCGCAACGCGCGGCGGGCAATTTTGTCTTCGTAGGCGGGGCCTACGCCTTTGCCGGTAGTGCCGATTTTCTCTGCGCCGCCCTGCGCGCGCTTGGCTTCGCGGGCGATATCTAAAGCAGAATGGAACGGCAAGATCAGCGGGCAAGCCTCGCTTACGCGCAGCCTGGAGCGCACCTCTACGCCAATAGCTTCTAGCCCAGCGATTTCTTTGATCAGGTGCGCTGCGTCTACCACCACACCGTTACCGATGTAGCACTTCACCGCTGGGCGCATGATGCCACTGGGAATTAAGTTGAGCGCGGTTTTAACGCCATTAATCACCAACGTGTGGCCGGCATTGTGGCCCCCATGAAACCGCACCACGCCTTGGGCCGACTCTGTGAGCCAGTCCACCAACTTGCCTTTGCCTTCGTCACCCCACTGGGTACCCACAACCACGACATTTCGACCCGAAGCCTGCACACTTGTTGTTGCG
>JANPDG010000227.1:0-10082 GCA_031431335.1 Polaromonas sp.
GTGGCTAAGATTATTGCTTAAGGAACTACCATGGCAACTAAGCAAAAAATCCGTATCCGCCTCAAAGCGTTTGACTACAAACTCATCGACCAATCGGCCGCTGAAATCGTAGACACTGCCAAGCGCACCGGCGCGATTGTCAAGGGCCCAGTGCCTTTGCCAACCCGCATGAAGCGTTTTGATATTCTGAGCTCACCCCACGTCAACAAGACCGCGCGTGACCAGTTTGAAATCCGCACCCACCAGCGTTTGATGGACATCGTTGACCCTACAGACAAAACTGTAGACGCACTGATGAAGCTCGATCTGCCAGCAGGTGTCGATGTTGAGATCAAACTGCAATAATCGCAGCTAATCGCAAAGTTTGACAAAAGCCCCTGAAAACGACAGTTTTCAGGGGCTTTTTTTTTGGGTGCGCAGAGATTGCTAGTTGCTACTAAATAAATAGCTAACTATTCAATATTCACGTCGGAAAAACGCCTAAAAATCCAGTCGATATTTAGGAACAGAGCGTTAACCCCCATAAATGCAAGCCACTGTTACCTGTTTGCAGGGGCTGGAAGGCTAGCCATAGAGCCTAAAGCGGGTTATAATTTAAGGCTCTGCGCATTGTGCGTAGGGTATTAATCATTCTTTCACATTAAAAACGCCTGTTGCCAATTGCAGTGACAGCGGTGAAAGTTACGGAGAAAACAATGAGTCAAAGCACCCGTTTGGGTCTGCTGGGACGCAAGGTTGGCATGATGCGTGTGTTCACTGACGATGGGGATTCAATCCCGGTCACAGTGATCGATGTGTCTAACAACCGCGTAACCCAAGTCAAGACCTTAGAGAACGATGGCTATGTGTCCTTGCAGGTCACATTTGGCGCACGCCGTGCATCGCGCGTCACCAAGCCAATGGCCGGCCACCTTGCGAAAGCAGGCGTTGAGGCAGGCGAAATCATCAAAGAATTCTTGGTTACCCAAGAAACTGCAGCTTTGTACCAACCCGGTGGCGTGATTGCTATCGCGCAAGTGTTCAGTACCGGCCAAAAAGTCGATGTGCAGGGCACCACCATTGGTAAGGGCTTTGCAGGCACCATCAAGCGTCACCACTTCAAGTCGCAGCGCGCGTCGCACGGTAACAGCCGTTCGCACAACGTGCCTGGTTCGATCTCGATGGCGCAAGATCCTGGTCGCGTGTTCCCGGGTAAGCGTATGTCGGGTCACCTCGGCGTTGATCTGGTGACCACACAAAACTTGGACGTGATTCGTATTGACGAAGCACGCCAGTTGCTGATGGTCAAAGGCGCAATTCCAGGTTCAAAGAACGGTTTTGTGACTGTTCATCCAGCTGTCAAAGCTAAAACTGAAGTGAAAGGTGCTAAATAATGCAACTCGACCTTCTTAATGACCAGGGTCAGGCTTCGTCCAAAATGGATGCCCCTGAAACCGTATTCGGTCGTGACTACAATGAAGCGCTGATTCACCAAATCGTCGTGGCTTTTCAAGCCAACGCACGCCAAGGCACCCGCGCTCAAAAAGACCGTGAGCAAGTTAAGCACTCGACCAAGAAGCCTTTCAAGCAAAAAGGCACCGGTCGCGCTCGTGCAGGTATGACATCTTCCCCGCTGTGGCGCGGAGGCGGTCGTATTTTTCCGAACATGCCTGACGAAAACTTCACGCAAAAAATCAACAAGAAAATGTACCGTGCCGGCATGGCCAGTATTTTCTCGCAGCTGGCCCGCGAAGGCCGCATTTGTGTCGTGGACTCCATGAAGGTGGACAGCCCTAAGACCAAATTGTTCGCTGCTAAGTTGAAAGCCATGAACCTCCAATCCGTGATGGTGATTGCCGATGAGGTCGATGAAAATCTGTACCTCGCATCGCGCAATATCCCTAACGTATTGGTGGTCGAGCCCCGCTATGCTGACCCTGTGTCACTGGTGCACTACAAAAAGATTTTGGTGACAAAAGCTGCTGTAGAAAAACTCAAGGAGATGTTCGCATGAACGCTTCTAAAATGAAATTTGACGAAGGTCGTTTGATGCAAGTCTTGGTTGCGCCTATCGTGTCTGAAAAGGCAACGATGATCGCTGAAGCCAGCAATGCCGTCACCTTCAAAGTGCTGCAAGACGCAACTAAGCCAGAAATCAAAGCCGCCGTGGAATTGATGTTCAAAGTACAGGTCAAGGGCGTGTCTACAGTCAATATCAAGGGTAAAACCAAGCGCTTTGGCAAATCCACGGGTCGTCGCGACAACGTGCGTAAAGCCTACGTGCGTTTGATGCCCGGTCAAGAACTTAACCTCTCTGGGGAGGCTGCGTAATCATGGCTGTCATTAAAATGAAACCGACCAGCCCCGGCCAACGTGCCGTGGTCAAGGTCACGCGTGACCACCTGTACAAGGGCGAGCCCTTTGCAGCGTTGCTCGAGCCGCAAATTCAAAAAGCGGGTCGCAACAACAACGGTCACATCACCACCCGTCACAAAGGCGGCGGTCACAAGCACCACTACCGTATGGTCGACTTTTTGCGCAATAAGGATGGCATTTCTGCCAAAGTTGAGCGCGTAGAGTACGACCCGAACCGTTCGGCCCACATCGCTCTGATCTGCTATGCAGACGGCTCACGCGCTTATATCATCGCCCCTCGCGGCGTTGAGCCAGGCGCTACGCTGATGAACGGTGCAGAAGCTCCGATCCGTGCTGGCAATTGCTTGCCTATTCGCAACATCCCAGTGGGTTCGACCATTCACTGCGTCGAGCTCAAAGTGGGCAAAGGCGCGCAGATGGTTCGCTCCGCCGGTACATCGGCTACATTGCTGGCCCGCGAAGGCACCTACGCTCAAGTGCGTATGCGCTCTGGCGAGGTGCGCAAGGTGCATATCGACTGCCGCGCCACCATTGGTGAAGTTGCCAACGAAGAGCACAGCCTGCGCCGCTTAGGTAAGGCCGGTGTCAAACGCTGGATGGGCATTCGTCCTACCGTTCGCGGTGTGGCAATGAACCCAGTGGACCACCCACACGGCGGCGGCGAAGGCCGTACCGGCGAGGGTCGCCATGCAGTCGATCCGTGGGGTAACCTGACCAAGGGCTACCGTACCCGTAACAACAAACGCACGCAAGTCATGATCGTCTCGCGTCGCAAGAAATAAAGGGGAACCACAATGACTCGTTCTCTGAAAAAAGGCCCCTTTGTTGACCACCATTTGATGGCCAAGGTTGACAAAGCGATTGCTACCAAAGACAAAAAGCCAGTGAAAACCTGGTCCCGTCGCTCAATGATCTTGCCCGATTTCATCGGCCTGACCATTGCAGTGCACAACGGCAAACAGCACATCCCTGTGTACGTGACCGACCAAATGGTAGGTCACAAGCTGGGTGAGTTTGCCCTCACACGCACTTTTAAAGGCCATCCGGCCGATAAAAAAGTGGTGAAAAAGTAAGGAGCCGCACATGGAAACTAAAGCATCTCTGCGCGGTGTGCGCCTCTCGGTCGACAAAGGCCGTTTGGTAGCTGACCTGATTCGCGGCAAAAAAGTGGACCAAGCACTCAACATTCTCACCTTCACGCAGAAAAAAGCTGCGGGCATCGTGAAAAAAGTGCTGAACTCTGCCATCGCTAACGCTGAACACAATGACGGCGCTGATATCGACGAACTGAAGGTGAAAACCATCTACGTCGAACAAGGCACCACACTCAAGCGTTTTACCGCCAACGCCAAAGGCCGCGGCAACCGTATCAGCAAGCCGACCTGCCACATCTACGTGGTTGTTGGTAACTGAAAGGACTGAAATACTATGGGACAAAAAATCCACCCAACCGGTTTCCGTCTGTCGGTGAGCCGTAATTGGTCAAGCCGTTGGTACGCAAACAACTCTGATTTTGCTGGTATGCTGGCAGAAGACATTAAGGTACGTGAGTACCTGAAGGCCAAGCTGAAAAACGCCGCGGTCTCGCGTGTACTGATCGAGCGTCCTGCTAAAAATGCCCGCATCACGATTTACTCGGCTCGTCCGGGTGTTGTGATCGGCAAAAAAGGCGAAGACATCGAGAACTTGAAGCGTGACCTGTCCGCTAAGTTGGGCGTGCCAGTGGCAGTGAACATCGAAGAAGTGCGCAAGCCCGAGATCGATGCCAAGCTGATCGCTGACAGCATTACCCAACAGCTGGAAAAGCGCATTATGTTCCGCCGTGCCATGAAGCGCGCCATGCAAAACGCGATGCGTTTGGGCGCTCAGGGCATCAAGATCATGTCCTCAGGCCGTTTGAACGGTATTGAGATCGCACGTTGTGAGTGGTACCGCGAAGGTCGCGTGCCACTTCACACCCTGCGTGCTGATATCGACTACGGTACATCCGAAGCCGCTACCACCTACGGCATCATTGGCGTGAAAGTTTGGGTTTACAAGGGTGATACCTTGGGCCGTAACGATCTGCCAGCTGTCGAGACACCACGTCCAGACGAAGAGCGCAAGCCTCGCGGCCCGCGTCGCGATGGCCCTGGTGGTCGTCCATCTGGTGATCGTCCACCCGCACGCGGCGCACGCCGTCCTGCTGGCACGAACACCGCTCCGACCGACGGCAGCGACAAGCCTGCTGAAGCTACCCCTACCACCACCGTTAAGCGCGTACGTAAAGTCGCGCCAGCAGACAGCACGAGCGCTGTGGTTGCTGACGGAAAAGGAGAATAAAACATGTTGCAACCCGCTCGCCGGAAATACCGCAAAGAGCAAAAAGGCCGTAACACCGGTGTCGCCACACGTGGCGCTACCGTGGCCTTTGGCGATTTCGGACTCAAGTCCACTGATCGCGGCCGCTTAACTGCGCGCCAGATCGAAGCTGCACGTCGCGCTATTTCGCGCCATGTGAAGCGTGGTGGCCGTATTTGGATCCGTGTCTTCCCGGACAAGCCGATTTCTCATAAGCCTGCTGAAGTGCGTATGGGTAACGGTAAAGGCAACCCCGAGTACTACGTGGCTGAGATTCAGCCAGGTAAGGTGATCTATGAGATCAACGGTGTACCCGAGGCGCTAGCCCGTGAAGCGTTCACCTTGGCGGCTGCAAAGCTGCCCCTGCGAACCACGTTTGTGGCACGCTTGATTGGCCAATAATTCAGGAGAAACACAGAAATGAACGCTACTGAACTACGCCAAAAAGATGCTGCTGGCCTGCAAACCGAGATCAAAGAGCTGCAAAAAGCCCACTTTGGTATGCGCATGCAAAAAGCCACTCAGCAATTGAACAACACCTCTCAGCTCAAAGTGGTTAAGCGCAGCATTGCCCGCGCCAAAACCATTCTTGCGCAGACCCAAGCCGCCAAATAAGGAGTATCCAGATGACTGAAGCTAAATCTCTGAAACGCACCTTAATTGGTAAAGTAGTGAGCGATAAGCGCGCCAAGACCGTCACGGTTTTGATCGAGCGCCGTGTCAAACACGAGCTGTACGGCAAGATCGTAGGCAAATCCAGCAAGTACCACGCCCATGATGAAAAAGGCGAGTACAAAATGGGTGACACCATCGAGATCACCGAAAGCAAGCCTATCTCCAAAACCAAAAATTGGGTTGTGACCCGTTTGGTTGAAAAGGCTGTGAACGTGTAAACGTTTTAATAGCTTGGCTTAAACCATGCCTACTTTAGGCATTTTGAAAACGGCTCACTCGGTGGGCCGTTTTTATTTGTATGATGAACTATGTAGCTGCCGTTTGCAGCGCCCACTGTATTTTTAAACCCTCTATAAGGACCACACCATGATCAAAATCGGCGACACTCTTCCCGCATCCACTTTGATGGAGTACTCTGAAGTGGAAGGCGGCGGTTGCAGCATTGGCCCGAACGCAGTGGACGTGATCAAGGCCAGCGCTGGTAAAACCATTGCTTTGTTTGCGTTGCCAGGTGCGTTCACTCCTACCTGCTCTGCCAAGCATGTGCCCGGCTACGCTGAGCACCTCGGTGATTTCAAGGCTGCGGGTGTAGATGAGATCTGGTGTGTGAGCGTGAACGACGCTTTCGTGATGGGCGCATGGGCACGTGACCAAAAAACCGAAGGCAAAGTGCGCATGCTGGCCGACGGCGACGCAGCGTTCACCAAAGCCACAGGATTGACACTCGACCTGACCGGCAGAGGCATGGGACTGCGCTCGAACCGCTACTCGATGCTGGTCAAAGACGGCAAAGTCACTACGCTCAATATCGAAGGCCCCGGCAAGTTTGAAGTGAGCGATGCAGCGACGATGCTGGCGCAGGCTAAGGCTTAAATTAGGTTCTGTGAATATTTGAATACTATGCTATTTATAGCAAACTATTGAATATTCACGTCGAAAAACTACCCTAAAATCTTCCAATAATTGGCTGAGTAATACGGTTGATGTTTTAAGAGAAGACTAGTTACCGCCCTTCGCGTCCGGAGGTCCGTTCCCTGCCTCGCCCCGCCGCAACTTTCGAAAAACGACTTGAAGCGGCATAGTCGGAACCGAATTATTTAGTATTCTCAGAAGCAGGATCCGAAGTCTTCGAGTCCTTGGCTGCCTCCACAAGCTCGCCCTTTTTGCGACCTGAAAACATCGTCCACCAGACTATTAGCACTAACAGTAACAAGGCGCCTAGCGCTTCGAGTATAAGAAGGGTCATGATAAAAATCCTAATCTTGTTTGCGATTGTAGGAACGCTGGCTGGTTGCGCATCGGCTCCGTCACAAAGCCCCACTGTGCCCACGGCCGACAGGCCCGCCAACATACCCGCACCGCCTGCACCCAGCGCCGACGCAGCGCCCATCGGCCCCGTCATCACCCAGGCCAAAAGCCGCTGGACGCCTGTGCGCTGGAGCGAGCTGCCCGGCTGGGAGCAAGACGCCACGCACGAGGCGTGGAACGCTTGGCTCAAAAGCTGCGAAAAGCCGACCACCGTGCTCGCCAGCCTCTGCCCTGAAATACGCCGCCTGAGTATTACCAGCGCGCCAGAGCAGCGCGCCTGGATGGTCCAGCGTCTGCAGCCCTACAAAGTGGAGCCGTTGGTGACTGCGGCCAACCCAAACGGTGTAAGCGAGGGTTTGCTCACGGGCTATTACGAGCCCGTGCTCAGCGCTAGCCGCGCGCCCACTGCACAAAACCAAGTGGCGTTGTACCGCCCGCCCGCTAGCCTGGGTGTGCGCAAGCCGTGGTTTAGCCGCCAAGAGATTGACACACTGCCCGAAGCCAAAACGGCACTGCAGGGCCGGGCGATGGCCTATGTGGCTGACCCGGTGGACGCGTTGGTGCTGCAAATACAAGGCTCGGGTCGTCTGCGCATCACAGAGGCGGACGGCAGCCAAAAAACCGTGCGCGCCGCCTTTGCTGGCACCAACGATCAGCCTTACAAATCGGTGGGGCGATGGCTGCTGGACCAAGGGCTGACCAAAGACGCCTCGTGGCCCGGCATCAAGGCTTGGATTGTGGCCAACCCGCAGCGCGTGCAAGAGCTGCTGTGGAGCAACCCGCGCGTGGTGTTTTTTAAAGAAGAAGCCCTGCCTGAGTTAGAGGCTAGTAGCGGCCCGAGGGGTGCACAAGGCGTGGCGCTCACGCCCGGCAGGTCGATCGCGGTGGACGCAGGCAGTATTCCGTATGGCGCGCCGGTGTGGCTGGTCAGCAGCGGCGCAGCGGTGAATTTGCAGCGCATGGTGTTGGCGCAAGACACGGGCACGGCCATAGTGGGCGCGGTGCGTGCAGACTATTATGTGGGCACAGGATTTGAAGCAGGCGAGCTGGCCGGGCGGCTCAAGCAGCCACTTAAGCTGTGGGTGCTGTGGCCTAAGCCGTGATGTTGCATGTTGCATGTCGCAAGAGCAAGCTTAGGCGAATGCGCGAATACCTAAGCGCGTAGCAGTGTGCTCCTGTGCCTGCCAGTGTGTATGAATCTATGCCTGCACCTAAGCCTGCGGCTGCACATGTGCGCAGGCTAGGTCTGTATTAAGAATGCACATTTTGGAAGAAAAATGAGCACTTTTCCGACGTGAATATTCAATAGTTTGCTACTAAATTAATAGCAGTTAAATGGTAAATCGGCATTAAAGCAAACCCCAACTCAAAGTAAAGGTTCAACATCCCATGATCTTTCAACCTATCCTGTCTGCTCGGCGCGCAACTGGCGCACTGGCTTGGGTCGCATTGGCCGCTGTGGCGGGCTGCGCAGGCGCGCCGCCCAGCACCAAGCCGCTGCCGTATTACCGCTGCGAATACGGCATTGAGTTCACCGCCAAGTTTGTGGACGACTCGGTGGCCGTAGAGAGCACGCGCGGCTACGATGTGCTCTACAAAGGCGGCAAATATGCCAGCACTCCGGCCAACGCCAAGCCTACCTCCAACGAGTACAGCAACCCGCGCATGCAAATTGAGTTCAACCTCGGGCCGACACAAAGCGAAGCGATGGTGCGCTACCCGCTGCTGCCGTTGATATCGCGTTGCGTGCGGGATAATTGATATTGATGAATATTCTATAAATTGCAGTATTGGAGCAATATTCTTTCAAAATAGTGGATCTACAAAGCGATAAAAGCAAAGACATACCCAGCCAGAAGGCATACACTTTGCGCCAGAAACCTATGTATGAGCCGCCCGCCGCGCGCCTGCTTTATTCCTAAAGCATGCGCCAAGAGCTTGAACCAGTGCTTTTTGGAGACACGCCCCATGAACGCCCCGCTGCCTGAGCACATTCGCAAAGCCCTAGAAACCGTCACGCTGGACGACAAATACAGCCTGGACTATGGCCGCGCTTTTATGAGCGGTGTGCAGGCGCTGGTTAAGCTGCCCATGCTACAGCGCCTGCGCGACCAGCAGGTGGGCAAAAACACCGCTGGGTTTATATCAGGCTACCGAGGCTCGCCGCTGGGCGGCTATGACCAAGCCCTGTGGAGCGCGGCCAAGCACCTTAAGGCGCAAAACATCGTCTTCCAGCCCGGTGTCAACGAAGAGCTGGGCGCCACGGCCGTGTGGGGCACGCAGCAGCTGGGCTTTGCGCCGCCGGGCACCAACAAATTTGACGGCGTGTTTGGCATTTGGTATGGCAAAGGCCCCGGCGTCGACCGCACCAGTGATGTGTTTAAGCACGCCAACATGGCGGGCACCACAGCCTGGGGCGGCGTGATAGCCGTGGCAGGCGACGACCATATTTCTAAAAGCTCGACCGCTGCGCACCAAAGCGACCATATTTTCAAGGCCTGCGGCCTGCCAGTGTTTTTCCCGGCCAGTGTGCAAGAAATTTTAGACCTCGGCATTCACGCGTTTGCTATGAGCCGCTACGCAGGCGTGTGGGCGGGCATGAAGACGATTCAAGAGATTGTCGAGTCGAGTGCCACCGCCATGATCGACCCTGACCGCGTGCAGATCAAAATCCCCGCCGACTTCATCATTCCGCCCGGCGGCGTGCACATTCGCTGGCCCGACCATGCGCTAGAACAAGAGGCGCGTTTGTTTGACACCAAGTGGTATGCCGCGCTGGCCTACATTCGCGCCAACCGTTTAAATTACAACGCGATTGAAGGCAAAAACGACCGCTTTGGTTTGATTGCCAGCGGCAAAGCGTACAACGACACACGCCAAGCACTGGCCGACTTAGGTTTAGACGACGCCACCTGCCAGCGCGTGGGCATCAGGCTGCACAAAGTGGGCGTGGTGTGGCCGCTCGAGGCGCAGCTGACCCGCGAGTTTGCCACCGGGCTGCAAGAAATATTGGTCGTTGAGGAAAAGCGCCAAGTCATTGAATACCAGCTCAAAGAAGAGCTGTACAACTGGCGCAGCGATGTGCGGCCCAATGTGGTGGGCAAGTTTGACGAGGGCGCGGATGGCGGTGCGGCAGACGGCTACTCCGGCGGCGAGTGGAGCTTGGCCAACCCCACCTCGCACACGCTGCTGCGCGCTAATGCAGACCTGTCGCCTGCTTTGATTGCCAAAGCGATTGCCAAGCGGCTCAAAAAGTTTAACCTCGATAGCGATACGCAAGCGCGCATCGACGCACGCTTGGCCGTGATTGCCGCCAAAGAGCGCGCTATGCATGTGGTTGAAGTGCAAGCCGTGCAGGGCGCAGACCGCCAGCCGTGGTTTTGTTCAGGCTGCCCGCACAACAC
>JANPDG010000228.1:0-3464 GCA_031431335.1 Polaromonas sp.
CCGCCAAAGTCTTTGGTAATCCACTGACGCTTGCGGGTCAAAACCCCTTCGCACAACGAATCTCTGCGGGCTACGACCTGATGCACCGCTTAGGCAAGGATTACGAGAAACCAGAATTCGGCCTGCGTACCATCGACGTAGACGGCGTGGACGTTGCTATCCACGAACGCGTGGAGATATCCAAGCCCTTCTGTGAACTGCGACGTTTCAAACGTTTTACTGACGACACCGACACTCTGGAAAAAATCAAGGGCCAGCCCGCTGTGCTGATCGTGGCCCCGCTGTCGGGCCACTACGCCACGCTCTTGCGCGACACCGTCAAAACCATGCTGGGCGACCACAAGGTCTACATTACCGATTGGAAAAACGCCCGTACCGTGCCGCTGTCGGAGGGCAAGTTCCACTTAGACGACTATGTAAACTATGTGCAAGAGTTCATCCGCCACCTGCAGGGTATTTATGGCAACTGCCATGTGGTCAGCGTGTGCCAGCCTACCGTGCCCGTGCTGGCGGCTGTGAGCCTAATGGCCTCGCGCGGCGAGACCACGCCTTTGTCCATGACCATGATGGGCGGCCCGATTGATGCGCGCCTGTCGCCCACCTCGGTCAACAACCTGGCCACCACCAAGCCGTTTAGCTGGTTTGAAAACAACGTGATCTACAAAGTGCCCGCCAGCTTTGCAGGCGCAGGCCGCCGCGTATACCCCGGCTTTTTGCAGCACACCGGCTTTGTGGCCATGAACCCGCAAAACCACGCCAAAAGCCACTTTGACTTCTTCAAAGACCTGGTCAAAGGCGACGGCCGTAGCGCCGATGCGCACCGCGCTTTTTATGACGAATACAACGCCGTGTTGGACATGGACGCCGACTACTACCTTGACACGATTGAAACCGTATTTCAAAAGTTCAAGCTAGTCGAAGGCACTTGGGACGTTATGTCCACAGCGGGCAAAGCCGAGCGCGTGCGCCCGCAAGACATCAAAACCACCGCAGTTCTGACTGTAGAGGGCCAGCTGGACGACATCAGCGGTAGTGGCCAAACCGAAGCGGCGCATGACCTGTGCAGCGGCGTGGCAACTGCCAAACACCAGCATTTTGAAGTAGGAGGCGCGGGCCACTACGGCATCTTCAGCGGTCGCCGCTGGCGCGAGATGACCTACCCTGTGGTGCGTGACTTCATTTTAAAAGCGCATGTGGCATCGGGCAAAATTACCAGCACCAAAGCCAAGCCTGTTACGGCGACGGTCGCTCAACTTGCGCGCAAAAAAACGACAGCCAATGCTGTGTCCAAAGCCGCAACTAAACCTACCGCTAAATCTGTCAGTAAGCCTGCTGCTAAAACCACTGTAAAAGCAGCCGCACGCAAGCCAGCCGCCGCGCGCCGCAAAGCTGTTTAAGCTGCGCTGCGCCTCTGCCCAGGCAGGGACTTGGCATTGTGTACATTACTGCTTTGATGAATCGCCTACCACCCACCTCAGCCAAAGCGCTCAGCCAGCAGGCCCTGCGCATCCACGCCGCCCTGCCCCAAACCCAGTGCCAACGCTGCGGCTACCCCGACTGCGCAGGTTACGCCCACGCCATAGCCCACGAGGCTGCGCCCATTAACCAGTGCCCGCCCGGCGGCGATGAGGGCATAGCGCGCCTGGCCGCCCTCACAGCCCAACCGATTGCCCCGCTCAACCCGGTCTTTGGCGTGGAACAAGAACGCACCGTGGCCTTTATCGACGAGGCCTGGTGCATCGGCTGCACCCTGTGCATCAAAGCCTGCCCGGTGGATGCCATCATCGGCACCAACAAAGCCATGCATACCGTCATCGAAGACCTGTGCACGGGCTGCGAGCTGTGCATCCCCGTCTGCCCAGTAGACTGCATCGAGCTGGAAATCGCCACCCCTGGCCACACCGGCTGGCAAGCCTGGAGCCCACAGGACGCTGAAAAAGCCATAAATAACTATGAATTTCATAGCAAACTATCCAATATTCGTCTCGGAAAACTAGCTAAAAAACACACTAATACGCTAGAAACCAAATTAGCTGACCTGCCCGGCCACAGCCGCATCACCGACCCCGCTGTACTGGACAAAAAACGCAGCCTGGTACAAGCTGCCATGCAAAAAGCGCGCGATAAAAAGGCTGGCTAAGCAGCGGCGCAAGAAGCTGCCTACATCGACCCCGACCCACCTGCATCTACACTATGTCTGGCTTTTTGCGTAACCTGATCACGGCCCTCCTCGCCTGTCTGCGCTATGCCAGTGCCACACCGCTGTCGCAGGTCATTTGTAAATTCTGGGTCACGCCTTTTGACACTGGCATCAGCAAACTTAAAAGCGACTGCTACTTGAAGTTTGCCGAGGCAGCGCAGTTTGACTACATGATAAAAACTGGACTGATCGGCGCCACAATCAAACAAGGTTATGCGTTTGTGAACGCAGCGCAAATGGTGCAGTTCAAACAACCTATCAGCCTGTTCAACCGCGTAACAGTGCGCACGCAAGTGGTGTTTGCTGACGATAAATGGGCGTATTTTGCACACGATTTGCAAGCTCAGGGCGTCGACTGCGCCCGCGTCTTGGTCAAAATGAAGTTTAAGCAGGGCCGTATCACTGTGTCACCGGGCACATTACTAGGCCTGTGTGATATGCCTAAACCAGACTACGTTACAGCCTGGGAGACTGCTTTGGCCGCTGCAGCCGGGCAGTAAGGTATAAATTAACAACTCTTATCGGCATTTTTCAGTACTAGACATTACCAAAAACCATGCAACTCATCCTCATCAGCGCATGCCTGCTAGGCCATAAAGTGCGCTACAACGGCAGCGATGCAGCCACAGGCCATGCGTTGTTGGCGCAGTGGCGCAACGAGGGCCGCGTGGTGGGGGTGTGCCCTGAGGTGGCAGGTGGCTTTGCAGTGCCGCGGCCACCCGCTGAGATTACCGCAGGTAGCGGCGGCGCCAAGGTACTACAAGGCATAGCGCAAGTGCGCATTGCCAATGGTGACGACGTAACGACTACTTTCGTAGCTGGCGCGCAGCAAGCTCTGGCCATAGCCCAAGATAAAGGCATCCGGGTTGCCGTTCTCAAAGAAGGCAGCCCATCATGCGGATCAGCCTATACCTATGACGGCAGCTTTAGCGGGGCGCGCACTGCCCTGCCCGGCGTGACGGCGGCCCTGCTGCTGCAACATGGGCTGAAAGTTTTTAGTGAGCACCAGCTGAACGAAGCCCAAGCGTTTTTAAACACCTTAGACAACCCGTAGCCTGCACTACCTGTAGCAAGGCTCTAAAATCTGCGCTATGCAAAATCACATCACCCACAGCCTGCAAGAAGCCCAGAGTGCGCTGAGCGCGCTTTTATCGAACGCCCCAGCGCTGCACAGTATTGAGCAAGCTGCAGCGACGCTGATCGAGGTGTTTGAAGCCAAAGGCCATGTGTATTCGTGTGGCAACGGCGGCTCGATGTGCGACGC
>JANPDG010000229.1:0-10300 GCA_031431335.1 Polaromonas sp.
CTTTGACCAAGACCGTAAAAAGACGCTGGAATCGCGCGTTGAAGGCTTGAACAAAGTCGTTTATCACAACAAGCTGGGCACCCAAGGCGAACGCATGGAGCGCGTGTGCGCCATTGCCAAAGCCATCGGTCAGCAACTGGGTGGTGACTTGCTAGCCAAGCAAGCCGTTATCGCTGCGCGCTTAGCCAAAACCGATTTGCTCACCGACATGGTCGGCGAGTTTCCAGAGTTGCAAGGCGTTATGGGTGGTTACTATGCACGCCACGATGGTTTGACTGACGATGTAGCTAACGCCATTGAAGACCATTACAAACCGCGTTTTGCGGGCGACGATTTGCCACGTAATCAAGTTGGCTTGGTTGTGGCTTTGGCGGACAAGCTGGAAACGCTGGCGGGCATGTTTGGTATTGGTAATTTGCCGACAGGAGACAAAGACCCGTTTGCATTGAGAAGACACGCGCTGGGGATTTCGCGAATACTCATTGAACGTAGGTTAAAGCTCAATCTTGATGAAATCATAGGCCTAGCAGTCAATCAGTTTGGTGCAACTATTAACGATAGTAGAGCAATCATTGTGGCTGTTCACGACTTTACGATTAGCCGTGTAGAGATAAGCCTGCGTGACCAAGGCAGTTCGCCGCAAGTAGTAGAAGCTGTTCTCTACCGCAACGAAGGCTATTTGTTTGATGTTCCGGATAAGCTCGCGGCCGTAAAAGCCTTTGCTGCATTGCCCGAGGCTGCAAGCCTCGCTTCCGCTAACAAGCGCATCAAAAATATTTTGAGTAAATCCGAAAATGCATGGGGTAATTTGGTCAACCCTGCTTTACTGCAAGTAGAAGAGGAAAGGGCGCTACACAACGCTATCACCTTAATAGATATTCGTGCCGAGAAAGCATTGGTTGATGGCGATTACACTGCCAATTTGCTAACATTGGCTGCACTCAAAGACCCGGTAGATGCTTTCTTCGACAAAGTCATGGTCAATGCTGAAGACCCGGCGCTCAAAGCCAACCGCCTTGGTTTGTTGGCTACGCTGCATCAGGCGATGAACCGCGTAGCTGATTTGTCTAAATTGGCAAGTTAAGCTGTTTAGCATTACTATTTAGTTATGAACCGACAGCAGCAGATTGATTACTTTGTAGCGCAAGCGCATGTGCTGGCTGTGCGGCGGCTGCGCGAGGTGCCCTCGCGTTTGCAAGAGGTCAAAGCACAGCTTGCACGCTGGCGTGCAAGCGCGGGCGCCACCCGTTCTGATGCCTATTGGAATGAGTGGCAAGCATTGCTAGACAAACCTGTCGATGCCCTGGAGCAGGCCGTTTGTGCGGACACTGACCGGGGCTTAAGCTTGCGCAATGTGTCTCCCATGTCTGTGCTTATCACACAAGCAGAGCGCATGCAGCTGCTGCGTCAGTCAAGGCAGGTGGCATGAAGCGCTCTGAAGTAGAGCATGTACTGCGCGCTGCAGCAGCTATCGCGCAAGAAAACACCTTTGTGGTGGTGGGCAGCCAGGCTATTTTGATGGCTTTTCCTCACGCCCCTGATGAGCTGCGAGTATCACGTGAGCTTGACCTGTACCCTGCGCAACATCCTGAGAAAGCCGATTTGATAGATGGTGCAATTGGAGCGATGTCTAGTTTTGATGAAACCTTTGGCTACCACGCTGACGGTGTAGGCCCCGAGACAGCAGTCATGCCTAGCGATTGGCGCAATAGAGAGCAGTTGTATTATGTGGGTGATGTGACAGTGATCTGTCCTGAGGTACACGACTTGGCAGTATCCAAGTGTGTGGCTGGGCGCGATAAAGATGCTGACTTTGTTCGCGCTTTACTCAAGCACAGCATGATCGAATCAACTATTTTGCTAGAGCGCATCGCGTTACTCGATGCCACAAAGTACCCGGTACAACGTATCACCCAATGGGCCCAGCGCCGTGCGCAGGAGGCGGGTATATGAAGCTCATCATCCTTGACCGCGACGGCACGATCAACGAAGACCGCGACGACTTCGTTAAAACTGCAGATGAATGGGTGCCTTTACCAGGCGCGCTAGAAGCTATTGCGCGGCTCAATCATGCGGGCTGGCATGTGGTGGTAGCGTCAAACCAGTCGGGGCTGGGGCGGGGCTTGTTTGATGTGGCGGCGCTCAACGCCATGCACAGCAAGATGGTTAAGCTCTTGGCGGCGCAGGGCGGCAAGATGGACGGCGTGTTTTATTGCCCTCATGCGCCCGGCGACATTTGCCAGTGCCGCAAGCCATCGCCTGGTTTATTTGAGCAGATCATCGAGCGCTACGGTATCGACACTGCGGTGCAAACGGTGCATACCGTGGGCGACAGCTTGCGCGACCTGCAGGCGGGCGCGGCGGTGGGTTGCACGCCGCATTTGGTCTGCACTGGCAAGGGCGCCAGATATGCCGCCGAGCCTTTGGGCGCTGAGTATCCAGCGGGCACGCAGGTGCACGCAGACTTGGCCGCATTTGCACAGCATGTGCTGAGCGGCGAATAAGATCGTGCTCCTTTAATTTTCACATTTCATCATGTCGCAACTGCTCGCATTCATTCGCTCTTGTCTTCACATGCTGTGGATGATTGTGACGGTGATCCCTTGGGCTACGGCGGTGATTATTTTGTCGATTTTTGTCAGCCCCACGCGCATGTACTGGATGTGTGCTGGTTGGCTCAAAGTAGCCATGTGGGGGTTGACCAAAATTTGCGGCGTGCATTACAAAGTTACCGGTATGGAGAACCTACCGCAAGGCGAGCACGATGGTGCGGTGCTGCTGTGTAAACACCAGTCCACTTTAGAAACTCTTTTGATGCCTGCGCTCATGCCGCACCCGCTGGCCTATGTGTTTAAGCGCGAGCTGTTGTATGTGCCTTTCTTTGGCTGGTCAATGGCGCGCATGGACATGATTCATATTGACCGCAGCAAGCGTAACGAAGCTTTTGCCAAAGTGGTGCAGCAAGGCAAACGCCTGATGGGCCGCGGTGTGTGGGTGATTATGTTTCCCGAGGGCACGCGCATCCCGCGTGGCCAAGTGGGCGCCTACAAAAGCGGCGGTACGCGCCTGGCCTGCGAGACGGGCTGCCCAGTCGTGCCGATCGCTGTGAACGCGGCGCGCCGCTGGCCGCGCAAGGGGTTTATCAAAACACCTGGTGTGGTGGACGTGGTGATTGGCAAGCCGATCAGCAGCGTGGGTCGCCAGCCGGATGAGCTGATGCTAGAGGTGCAAACGTGGATCGAGGCGGCTATGCGTGAGATTGACGCCGAGGCGTACCGTTAAGTTGCGCGCCACGATGCGACACCTTGTGCAGCTCACACTGGATTTATTCTCGGAGGTGCTTGCACCCGTCGTGAGTGATAAAAACAAGCATTTTTCCGACGTGGATATTGATAAACTAGCTATTAAATTAGTAGCAAATGATGATTCTGTGGGGTCTGCTAACCCCGAGTCCATCGCTTCCGTCATGCGCCCTGCCGCATTTACCCATGTGCGTGCCAACCGCGAAGCGCGCTTGGTAGACTGCATTGTGGCGTTTGAACTGAAACGCGGTAAACGCAAAACCATTGGCTTTAGCGTAGGCGCGGACGGCCTCACGGTCAGCGCGCCGCGTTGGGTGCCGCTGTACGAGATTGACAAATCTGTTCAAGAGAAATCCAAATGGATTGTGGCCAAGCTGCAAGAAGCGCGCGAGCGCCAAGGCAAACTAGAAAGCAACCGCATTGAATGGAAAGACGGTACGCTGATTCCGTTCATGGGTGAGCAAGTGATTGTGGTGATCGACCCGCGCCATCTGTACACATCGTCGGGCACCCCTAACAGGTCCAGTGCGCGCTGCCAGTTAGCCGACGGTCACGCCCAGCTGCATACAGACGAACAAGCGGCTAACGCATCGCTACCCGGCGTGCCCCGCCTTACGCTGCACATCAGCCTGCCGCAAGATGCCGCGCCCGAGCGCATTCGCGATGCCGTGCAAGCCTGGCTCATGCGCCAAGCCAAGCGCGTTTTTGAAGAGCGCCTTAACCTGTACGCCCCGCAGCTTAAAGTGCAATGGACTAAGCTGAGCTTGAGCAGCGCAGGCACCCGCTGGGGCACCGCCAAGTCTGACGGCTCTATCCGCCTGAACTGGCGCTTAGTGCATTTTAAAATGAGCGTGATTGACTACGTGGTGGTGCACGAGCTGTCCCACCTGCGCGTCATGGACCACAGCCCCCGTTTTTGGAGCACGGTGGAATCCATCATGCCCGACTATGCGCGGCTGCGCGGGCAACTCAAAGACGATGCATTACCACGCTGGGAATGATTAAGCGATAATATATGCTATGTATTAAATAGCTAACTATTTAATATCCACGTCGGAAAAGTGCTAAAAATTTCACCTAAACCGTGTTGAACAGATAGATTCCATCTGAGTTTATAGAGCGCACCAGCTTACCTTCGTGCCACAGCATGTGCAGGTGCGCCACCGCTTCGCCAATCGCAAAAGTCATTTGGTGTAAATCGAGGTCTCTCTTGAACATGATGGGCACTATGTCTGCGCCGCTGGTAGGTTTGTCGGCGCAGGCTTGCATCACTTCGACCAAGCGGTCAGCATGGTGGGCTTGCAGTTGCGCGATGCGTTGGTGCATGCCAGTAAATGGTTTGCCGTGCGATGGCAGCACCAGCGTGCTAGCGGGCAGATCTAAATACCTTTTGATGGAATTCAAAAACAGCTTGAGTGGATCGCCCTCTGGCTCTAAATCAAACACGCTCACGTTGGTGGAGATGCGGGGCAGCACCATGTCGCCGCTGATCAACACATTCAAGTCTTTGCAATACAGGGTAATGTGCTCTGGCGCGTGGCCGTAGCCTGCGATGCACCTCCAGTCTTTGCCACCGATACTGATCATGTCGCCGTCCATGATGCGGCAATAGCTCTGCGGTACTGCGGGCACGAGGCCGCTGTAGTAGCCTGTGCGCGCTTTGATCTTGGCTATCGATTCGGGATCATTTAGTCCATGCGATGCATAAAAGTCAGCTGCGGCTTGACCGCCTACATTTGACGCAGCAGAGCTTAGATTGCGCGCTACGTTGTAGTCGGTGGCGCTTATCCATAGCGGCACCTTCCACATATCGCATAGCCAGTGCGCCAGGCCAATATGGTCGGGGTGCATGTGGGTGCAGATCACGCGCAGGATGGGCAGGCCCTTTAACTGGGTGTCAAAAATCTGTTGCCACTGCGCGCGGCTCTCGGGTTTGTCGATGCAGCAGTCCACCACGCTCCAGCCTGGTTGGCCGGCTAAGTCATCGCGCAGCAGCCACAGGTTGATATGGTTTAGTGCAAACGGCAGACCCATGCGGATCCACTTGACGCCGTCGGCCACATCCATGGTCTCGCCTGCAGCGGGCATGGCGTCGCCCAGCGTGTAGGCTAGTTCGTGTTCAAGCGAGTTCATGCGGTGGGGCTATCAAGAAAGGATGGTTTTCGTACATAATCTGGTAATTGACGTTTACGTAAACGTCAACTTGACAAAACTATTGTAGGCGGCGCTTGCGGCATGGGCTGTCACCTTGGTTTGGGCGTTGAACGACACCACAACGCATAAGGAATTTATGGGCACCACTTACAGCATCAGTGATTTGGCCAAAGAGTTTGATTTGACCACACGCGCCATGCGTTTTTATGAAGATATGGGGCTTCTGTCGCCCGAGCGCAGCGGGCCTGCAGGGCGCAACCGCGTGTACACCACACGCGACCGCACGCGGCTCAAGCTCACGCTGCGCGCCAAACGCCTTGGCCTGTCGCTGACTGAGGCCAAAGACATCATCGACATGTACGACAGCCCGCGCGACACCGTGCCTCAACTCAAGAAGTTTTTGATTATTTTGAGCGAGCACCGTGCCGAGCTAGAAGGCCAAATGGCCGAGCTGGTGGCCAACTTAGACGAAGTCAAAGTGCATGAGAAAGAGGCCAAAGCACTGTTGGTTAAAAGTGAAGCTAAGAGCGAAAGCAAAAACGACAAGAAGGCAGCTAAATGAGCACCGCTTTGTATGACCGTGTGAATGACAGCTTCAAGCGCCAAGGCATGATGCAACACCTAGGCGCGCGCCTCGTGCGCGTAGCTGCTGGTGAAGTAGAGTTTGCATTGCGCAAGAGCGACAAGGTCACCCAACAGCAGGGCAGCTTTCACGGCGGCGCGCTTGGCACCTTGGCCGACATTAGCTGCGGCTATGCAGCGCTCACCATGTGCCCCGAAGGCATGGAAGTGACCACGGTGGAATACAAAATTAACTTCGTATCTGCCGCTGTAGGCGACGAGGTGGTGTGCATTGGTAAAGTGCAAAAAGCAGGCCGCACGCTCACCATTACCAATGCTGAAATTTTTGACGTTAAGGACGGCACCCGCAAACTGTGCGGCCTGATGCAAGCCACCATGATTGCCGTGGCCAAAATTTATTGATGAGACTTGTAAATAAACTGCCCCACAAAGGAGATAAACATGAACAACCTACCCGGTTTAAATTTTCAATTAGGTGAAGACATTGACGCACTGCGAGATGCGGTGCGTGATTTTGCGCAGGCCGAGATCGCACCGCGTGCACAAGAGATCGACCACAGCGACCAGTTCCCGATGGACTTGTGGCGCAAGATGGGCGACCTGGGCGTGCTGGGTATTACCGTGGGCGAGGAATACGGTGGCGCGGGCATGGGTTATTTGGCGCACATGATTGCGATGGAAGAAATCTCCCGCGCATCGGCCAGCGTGGGTCTGAGCTATGGTGCGCACAGTAACTTGTGTGTCAACCAACTTAAGCGTAATGGCAGTGAAGATCAGCGTAAAAAATATTTGCCTAAATTGATCAGCGGCGAACACGTAGGCGCGCTGGCCATGAGCGAGCCGGGCGCGGGCAGCGATGTCATCAGTATGAAGCTTAAGGCTGAAGACAAAGGCGGCTACTACTTGCTCAACGGCACCAAAATGTGGATCACCAACGGGCCTGACGCTGACACCATGGTGGTGTACGCTAAAACCGAGCCTGAACTAGGCGCGCGTGGAGTCACCGCCTTCATCGTCGAAAAAGGTATGAAGGGTTTCAGCACCGCGCAAAAACTAGACAAGCTGGGCATGCGCGGCAGCCACACCGGCGAGATGGTGTTTAACAACGTCGAAGTACCTGCGCAGAACATATTGGGTGGCCTCAATGGCGGCGCTAAAGTGCTGATGAGCGGCCTAGACTACGAGCGCGCCGTGCTGGCCGCTGGGCCCATTGGCATCATGCAATCAGTGATGGACAACGTCATCCCCTACACGCACGACCGCAAACAATTTGGCCAGAGCATTGGCGAGTTTCAGCTCATTCAAGGCAAAGTAGCCGATATGTACACCGTGTTGCAAGCAGGTCGTGCGTTTTGCTACACGGTGGGCAAAAACCTCGACATGCTGGGCCTAGGTCACGTACGCCAAGTGCGCAAAGACTGCGCCAGCGTTATTCTTTGGTGCGCCGAAAAAGCCACCTGGATGGCGGGAGAGGGTATTCAGATTTTTGGCGGCAATGGGTATATCAATGAATATCCGTTAGGCCGCCTGTGGCGCGATGCCAAGCTGTATGAGATTGGTGCAGGCACGAGTGAGATCAGGCGTATGCTAATTGGCCGTGAGCTATTCGCTGAGACGGCGTGATGAACCGACAACCTTGCGGGACAGACCACTGCACCAGCGCGTAGCGATGCGCATTGCTCTGTCCTCAACTAAGCTAACAACCTTGCGGGACAGACCAATGCACCAGCGCGCAGCGATGCGTATTGCTCTGTCCTCAACTGATTAAAATGCGTTATGCCACTTAAAACTCTACTTGCCCACAACCGCGACTGGGCCGCACAAATGGTGCGCGAGCGCCCCGGTTTTTTCACTGGCCTGTCACAGCAACAAACCCCTAAATACATGTGGATTGGTTGCAGTGACTCGCGTGTGCCTGCCAACCAAATTACAGGCTTAGAGCCTGGCGAAGTGTTTGTGCACCGCAACGTGGCCAACGTGATGGTGCACACCGACTTGAATGCGCTGAGCGCTGTGCAATATGCCGTGGACATGCTGGCGGTGGAGCATGTGATTGTGTGTGGGCACTACGGCTGTGGCGGTGTGCAGGCAGCGCTGGACAATGTGCGCATTGGCTTGGCTGACAACTGGATTCGACATATTCAAGATGTGCGAGACAAACATAAGGCGCTGATTGAGGCGGCGCCAAGGCTTCAGCAGCTGGCCATGCTGTGCGAGCTCAACGTGATTGAGCAAGTGATAAACGTTTGTCACAGCACGGTGATGAAAGATGCATGGCAGCGCGGCCACAAAATCATGGTGCATGGCTTGATCTACGGCGTGCACGATGGTCTGCTGGTGGATCTGCAAGTGGGTGTGGGTGGACTAGACCAAGTGGACACTCTGTACGCAGCTGCAATTGCACAGGTTAGTAAGAAAAAAAGATAGGTTTCCGACGCAGATATTCAATAGTTCGCTATTAAAAGTATAGTAAATATGTTTCCTCAGCGCTTAGACTCGACCCTAGCCTACGACATTGCCAAAGCGATGATGGATGGCTTTAACCGCCATTACCGGCTGTTTCGCACTGAGTCGGCGCGCGCCAAGCACCGGTTTGAAACATCAGACTGGCATGGGCAGCAGCGCGCGCAGCGTGAGCGCATAGAGTTTTATGACCTGCGCGTCAAAGAATGCGTGATGCGCTTGGAAAAAGAGTTTAAAGCGGGCACGCAACCGATGGATGTGTGGCAGCAAATCAAGCTGCATTACATTGGCTTGCTGGTAGATCACCATCAGCCTGAGCTTGCAGAGACTTTTTTCAACTCAGTTACCACCAAAATTTTGCACCGTACGCATTTTCACAACAGCTTTATCTTCGTGCGGCCCGCAGTGAGTACCGAGTACATAGAAAATGACGAACCTGCAGCCACCCCTACCTACCGCGCTTACTACCCCACGCGCGAGACACTGTTTGACACCATCATGCAGGCGATTGAAAATTTCGATCTGCAAAAACCGTTTGATAACTTAGAGCGTGATGCGGGGTATGTCTTGGCGGCCATGGATTCCAAGCTGGTCAATGCCAAACTGCTGGCTAACTTTCAGATTCAGGTGCTGTCCAATCTGTTCTTTCGCAACAAAGGCGCTTACGCCATCGGCAAAATCATCAACGGCTACAAAGAGGTGCCGTTTGCCTTGCCTATTTTGCACAACAAAGAGGGTAAGCTCGTCATCGATGCTGCTCTGTTTGGCGAAGACGACTTGCACATTATTTTCAGCTTTGCGCGCGCTTACTTCATGGTGGACATGGAAGTGCCATCAGCCTATGTACAGTTTTTGCGTAGCATGATGCCGCGCAAACCGCGCGCTGAAATCTACAACACACTTGGTTTGGCCAAGCAGGGTAAAACATTGTTTTACCGCGACTTTTTATACCATTTGCGGCACAGCACCGACAAGTTTCGCATTGCACCCGGCATCAAGGGCATGGTGATGTTGGTGTTTGACTTGCCCAGCTTCCCCTACGTTTTTAAAATCATCAAAGACTACTACCCACCGCCCAAAGATACTTCACGCGAGCAGATCAAAGGTAAGTACCAACTGGTTAAACAGCACGACCGCGTGGGCCGCATGGCCGATACGCAAGAGTACAGTGAAGTGGCTTTTCCGCGTGCGCGGTTTGACGATGCCTTGATTGCAGAGATTGAAAAATTCGCGCCCAGTCAGCTAGAAATCAGCGACCGTGATGGCGATGGGCAGGTAGAGGTCATCATTAAGCACTTGTACATTGAGCGGCGCATGATCCCGCTCAATATCTATTTGCAAGAGGCGTTTGACCAAGGTTTGAACAACGACAAGCCGCGTGAGCTCATGGAGCGCGCGGTAATTGAGTATGGCAACGCCATCAAAGACCTGGTCAGTGCCAATATCTTTCCTGGTGATATGTTGTGGAAAAACTTTGGCGTAACACGCCACGGCAAAGTGGTGTTTTACGACTATGACGAAATCGAATACATCACCGACTGTAAATTCAGAAAAGTGCCCGCACCGCGCAATGAAGAAGATGAAATGAGCGGCGAGGTGTGGTATCACGTCGGCCCTAAAGATGTGTTTCCTGAAACCTTCGGGCCATTTTTGTTAGGCAACACTGCTGTACGTGAAGTCTTCATGAAACACCACGCCGACTTACTCGACGCTGCTTTCTGGCAAAGCCATAAAGAGCGCATTCAAGCGGGGCATGTGCATGATGTGTTTCCTTATGAAAAGGAAAAACGGTTTGTTCG
>JANPDG010000230.1:0-4394 GCA_031431335.1 Polaromonas sp.
AAGCTGAACGACCGCAACGAAGATATTGACTTTAACGCCGAAGACTTTCAGCTGCGGGTCAACAGCGACCTGATAGGCAAGTTCATCAACATCGCCAGCCGCAGCGCAGGCTTTATTGCCAAGCGCTTTGGCGGCGCGCTGGGCGCACTGACGGCTACGGGCGCTGGAGCAGGCGCAGAGCTGGTCAGCGCGATGCAGGCCAAGGTGCCCGAGATCGCACGCCTGTACGAGGGCCGCGAATTTGGCAAAGCGCAGCGCGAGATCATGTTGCTGGCCGACAAAGTCAACGAGTATGTTGACCAAAATAAACCTTGGGAGCTGGCCAAGCAGGCGGGCCAAGACGCACGTTTGCAAGAGGCTTGCACCACCTGTATCGAAGCCTTTCGCCTGTTGAGCATCTGCATCAAGCCTGTGCTGCCCGCACTGGCTGCGCAGGTAGAAGCCTTTTTGAAAGTGCCCGCATTTACATTTACCGATGGCGCGAAACTCTTGGGCGCAGACCATGTCATTGGCGAGTACAAACACCTGATGCAGCGCGTCACGCCTGAGCAGCTAGCAGCTTTGTTTGAGCCGTCTGCCCAGGTACTGGCCGCACAAGCCGCTGCGCAGTCTGCTGCAACGCAGCCTGCAGCCGCAGCTTCTTCACTGGGTTGTGCACCATCCACATCAGCCCCTCCCTGTGGCGAAGCGCTCGCGCCCACCATCAGCATCGACGACTTCACCAAAATCGACCTGCGCATCTGCCAAATCGTGAACTGCGAGGCGGTGGATGGGTCGACCAAACTGCTGCGCCTCACGCTGAATGTGGGCGAAACCAATGAAGACGGCAGCGCCAAACACCGCAACGTGTTCAGCGGCATTGCCAGCGTCTACAAACCCGAAGAGCTGGTCGGCAAACACACCGTGATGGTGGCCAACTTGGCTCCACGCAAGATGAAGTTTGGTGTGTCCGAAGGCATGGTGCTGGCCGCCAGCCACGGCGATGAGAAGCAGCAGCCCGGCATCTATATTTTGAACCCGTGGCCAGGTGCGCTGCCGGGCATGCGGATTCGCTAGGCGACTGCGCTCACGCGGTGATGTATGACTGTGTCGCTGATTGATAAGGAAGCACTGAATAACCCACCGCACAGAGCAGCATGAGTTGATTATTTTTGATGCTGGTGTTTTAAAGTTGATTTTTCATGAGTTTTGCTTGTTTTATGCCCCCTTTTGAGCCAATCTTGTAGCTCCAGGGGTGCTTCGGGCGCACCTAGGCACCCAACGGCCTGCCCCATCGCTCAATTTTGATCAAAACCAGCATCGCAAACGTGCGGTTAGCGTTCTTGGCTAAGCCCCGATAGCCAGTTTGCGCATCGCAGATGTGGCGGGTTTGGATGTTGTTGCCATAGGTCACGCTGGTGAACTGGCCTCGGGCGTTGTTGCTGCCGCGCTGCCAGATCAGCTGGTTGCTGGGGGCTAGGCGCATCTCGGTTAAGGTGCCCAGGCTGCCCGAGACGTTGTCTGCGGCCAGGCCCGTGGGCCAGGTTTGGCGGGTGATGCGGGCGTTGGCATCGTAGGCAATCTTGCTGACGTAGGCGGGCCCGGCGTCCAGGGTGGTGGCGCTTTACTACATTATTTATAGCAAACTATTGAATATTGGCGTCGGAAAAGTGCTGTTTTTTCTTCCAAAAACCGCAATATCAATATGCAGTACAGACACTGAATACGCCACGGCAGCACGCGCATAGACGCTTGCAGGCCAGAGGCCTACAATCAACAATGTGGCGCGCAAGATGTGCGCAGCGGAGAAATACCATGAATGCAGTGATTACCGAAAGAATACGGGTGGATGCCCACCATGCGGTGCATATCATCGACGCTCGGCTGGTGCCTGGAGAGGAAGTGGAGGTCATTGTGCGTCCCGCGCAGGCCTCTAATGCCGCTGTACCCAGCCTGTGGGACTTGGCCTCGACCATGCGAATTGATGCGCCTGTGGATTATTCAGTCAACTTTGAACAAGCGCTGCGCTGATGTGGTTTGTGGACACGGGGTATTTGATTGCATTGTTCTCGCCCAACGATGCTCACCACAGCCAAGCCTTAGCACTGCAAGCGCAGGTGCAGCGTGAGCGACGCAGGTTGCTTACCACCGAAGCGGTGATCTTTGAAGTCGGTGCGGCTTTTTCGCGGGCAGCCTACCGCTCGGTGGGCCAAGCAATCATGCACACCATGTTAAGCGACAGTTCAATCGAGGCAGTGCCCATTACGCCTGCACTGCGCGACAAAGCCCTTGCATTGTTTGCACAGCACCAAGACAAAGACTGGAGCCTGTGCGACTGCGCCAGTTTTGAGCTGATGCGTGAGCGCGGCCTAACGCAAGCGTTGGCTGCAGACCATCACTTTGACCAAGCCGGATTTACAGCGCTGCTGCTACAAGATGCGGTAAAGCACTAGGCTTAGAACCGGGTGTTTAAACAACCTATTTACTGCTGAATATATAGCAATCTATTGAATATTCACGTCGGAAAAGTGCTTAAAAACTTAGGTAAAACTCATTGCTCAATATGGCGTAGGTTGCGCGCCAAGTAGCCTGCACACGCAGCACCTAGCGCAGCACCTAGCGAACTCTCAAGTCTGGGCTATCGACTAAGCCAGTTGGGTCAATACACAACCACCTAGCCATTCCAACAAGAACGAAGTTTGTCGGCGCTACGGCCATGTAAGTTTTGTTGGGAGCATTTAAATTGAGCGACAAAGCGTGCAGACCGTGCTGTGGCTGGATTTACTGGTCTTCATGTGAAAACTTCCTTGCACGCTACACAGGGTGTGGTTTCTACTTTTGAGTGAACTGGTTATTTAGGGAGATCACACCATCAGCAATTTAAATTTTTCATGTTATTGACTAATTTAGTCAATAACTCGGCTAAGGCCAAAGCATCACTCTCAGAAAGTTCAACAGGATCGTTGAATACATTTCGATTTTGCAAGCAAATTGAGCCGCTTGGGTCAATCCAAACGTCAATTTCACCATTGCTTAATTCGTATATTCGTACTTTTGGATCAGTCATATTTAGCCTCACAGCTTAGTTGAAGTGTGGAATTTATTTGGTGGGAAAATGCGGATTGTTACAGCACAGAGGGTCACCAATTTTATTTCCTTTAATATCGTAACCATGGACATGAGGCTTGGCTGCTCGGGGATCGTTGTAAGGTTGTCCTGTTTTGGGATCAATATGACCTTTATCAATTCTCATCCGTTCTTTGTCAGTCACTGGATCACGCCACTTATCATCTTTTTTCTGATCAGGAATTAATCCTTTATCCCTTGCCAAATCTTTTAACTCATCTTGAGTTTTGTCTCTGAGTTCATCCGGTGAGATTTCAGGACTAACCGCAGTAACGTCACCCTGTGGCTTCGAATTTTTTGCATCTACTTCCGCTTGATTGGTAGTAAGTGAATTTATACCATTCTTGACTGCCTCAAAGCCTTTAGCAATTGCGTCTCTAGATTTTTCTTGTGCTGCCAAAATACCTGCTGCCACGGCGGCCGCTGCTGTATGGGCAGCTTTAGCCGCGGCTGCTAGGCTCCGTGCTGCTCGCGCAGGATCCGCTAAATACTGCGCCTGCGCCACTATCTCATCCGCAGGCTTAGTCCCCGGCGCAGACGGTGACCCCGGTGTAGCCCCCTTAACGCCCGGATTGTTCGTACCCAAAGCCCTCTCGGCATCATTTAACTGGCCTTCAGCACCCTTATCGTTGCGCCCAAGCGCATCATTCAAGCCCGCCAGCGCTTGGTCAGTGCCGCCCGCAGGCGTATGGCTAAATCCGGTAGGATCCACAAAATTAAGCGGATTGCTAATGGAATAGCTGAACCGGTTGAACGCCTGTGGATTGCGAATATCAGGCACCGTCGGATCCGGGCTCAAGAACCGCCCAATATCCGGGTCATACACCCGCGCATTCATGTGGATGAAGTCCAGACTGTCTAAGTGCTCGTGCCCGGTAAAGCCGCGTGTGGTGCTTTGGGCGTCGATGCTGCCGGTCTGGTCAAACTGCCCTGTGGTAAAGCGCCGCTTGCCAAACGGCTCATACGCCATGCGTTCGATGACCATGCCCACGGTCGAGGTGGCGGTCAGCAATGTGCTGGCCACGATGCTGCCCAAGTGGTCTTTGTGCCAGTAGCGGTGCTCACTGCTGGTCTGGGTGGTGGCGACCGGGTTGCTTTGCAGGGGGTTGGTGCTGGTAATCAGCAGGAAAGCGCCTTTTTCTGCGGACAGGTAGTGGCGGTTTTCTACTGCGCCTGCATTGGGGCCGGTATTGATGGTTTCGCGTTCAAAGTACAGCGCGCCTGCGTTGTCGGGGTGCAGGACGGACAGGGTCTTTTGGGTGGTGATGGGGCCGGTGGTATGGGTGCTG
>JANPDG010000231.1:0-3251 GCA_031431335.1 Polaromonas sp.
CGAGCCGGTGGAGACCACCTGGATCTCTTCAATCGCCTCGCCTTCGCCCAAGCGCATGATGGTGCCTTTGCCAAACTGTTTTTCAATTTGCGCCAAAGCCGCTTGCAGGGCTTTGGACTTTTCGGTGTTGGCGGCGCTGGCTGCATCTAGTTTGCTGTTGCCCGTTGGGGCGGCGTCTTTCGCGTCCTTTTTGGCGGATTCAACTTTGCTGCCTTTAACTTGTGCGTCCATGGTGGTTTCTTTCAATGTTATCAAGAGGTTAGAGAGCTTTTGCGCACTTGTTTGTAAATACAGGCTGTGTGCATAACCAGTAATGTAAACAGAGTTGCTAAACTTCGCAATAGATTTTTTAGTCAGTTTGCCTGATTAAAATACGACTATGTCCACCACCATCTCACACGCTGCGCCTGTGCCGTCCGACAGCTGGCGACAGTCGCATTTAGGCCGTTTACTGGGCGAGTCGCTGCGCCGTTTTGACGCCCGTGTGCTCACGCTCATGGCACACAACATCGAGGTGCCGCTGGCGCTGTCCAACCTGGCCGCACGCGGCCAGGTGAGCGCGGCACACGTCCACATCACGCGCCACGTAGGCCTGCAAGGTTCGCGGCTCACAGCACTGGCAGACGCCGCAGGCATGAGCAAGCAGGCCATGGGCGATTTGGTCACGCAGTGCGAAGCCTGGGGCATTGTGCAGCGCGCCAGCGACCCCAGCGATGCCCGCGCCCGCTTGGTGTGCTTTACCGAGGCGGGCCTGCAGTGGCTCAAGGCCTTTGAAGACGCCGTGCAGCAGGCCGAGGCTGAGTTTGAGCAAGAAGTGGGCATGGACGTGGCCCGCGTAGTGGCGTTTGGCCTAGAGGGCTACTCGCGCAGTTATGCAGATGTGCGGTAGGCATGAGACTTATATATGCTATTTAATTAATAGCATACTATTAAATATCCACGTCGGAAAACTGCCTTAATTTCTTGCAAAGATAAGAATCTAAATGTGCCGATGCAACATGTATCAGCCGCAGTGGCAGTGGTAAGCTTGGCTGTAATCAAATAGTTAAAGGATGCGTGATGGACTTAGGTATTGCGGGCCGCTGGGCCTTGGTGGGCGGAGCGAGCAAGGGGCTGGGCTGGGGCTGCGCGCGTGCGTTGGCACGTGAGGGCGTGAACGTGGTCATGGTCTCGCGCGGGCTTGAAGCGCTGCAGGCGGCGGCCAATGCGCTGCGCGCCGAATGTGCAGCGGCGTCGCAGGCCTCTAAGGTGTTGACGGTAGCAGCTGACATCACCACCGAGGCGGGCCGTGCCCAGGCGTTTAGCGCAGCAGGCGGGCCTGGCACGGACTTCGATATCGTGGTAACCAATGCAGGCGGGCCGCCCACCGGCGACTTTCGCACCTGGGACCGCGCCGCGTGGATTGCCGCCTTAGACGCCAACATGCTAACCCCGATTGAGCTGATCAAAGCCACGGTGGACGGCATGGCGGCGCGCGGCTTTGGCCGTGTGGTCAACATCACGTCTAGCGCAGTCAAGTCGCCTATCGATATTTTGGGGCTGTCGAATGGCGCGCGCAGTGGCTTAACAGGCTTTGTCGCAGGCGTGGCGCGTTCGAGCTTGGCTGCCAAGGGCGTGACATTGAACAACCTGCTGCCCGGTATTTTTGACACTGACCGCATCGTGAGCAACTTTGCAGCGGTGGCCAAAAACACCGGTAAAACGGCTGACGAAGTACGCGCGGGCCGCATAGCCGCGCTGCCCAACAAGCGCTTGGGTACGCCGCAAGAGTTTGGTGCGTACTGTGCATTTATTTGCAGCGTGCACGGGGCTTATATCAATGGGCAAAACCTTTTGATCGACGGCGGTAACTATCCGGGGACTTTTTAATAGCCCATTTTTCATCAACACGCTCACACCGCTCACCCTGTCTTATGGGTTTGTTTTAAGTCACGCGCTTCGCAGTGACTGAGGCAGTGCAGAGCGGATTACACACCTCGCCATATTCACACAGCGTCTTTTGGAAGAAAAACGTGCACTTTTCCGACGTGGATATTCAATAGTTTGCTATTAAAAACAGAGTAAACTATCCTAGCTTGGCTTTGAGTACAGCATTCACCTGCGCCGGATTCGCCTTACCTTTGCTGGCCTTCATCGCCATGCCCACCAGTGCGTTCAGTGCCTTCTCGTTACCAGCCTTGAACTCCGCCACGTTCTTGGCGTTTGCCGCCAACACCTCGTCGATGATGGCTTCCAAAGCACCCGTGTCGCTCATTTGTTTGAGGCCTTTGGCTTCGATCACTGCATCTACGTCAGTGCCTTCGCCCAACCACAGCGCATCCAACACTTGCTTGGCTGCGTTGTTAGAAATCGTGTTGTCAGATATGCGGCCTATCAGCACGCCGAGGGCGCTGGCGGGCACCGGGCTCGCGGTGATGTCTAGCTCTGCTGCGTTCAGGCGGCGTGATACTTCGCCCATCGTCCAGTTGCTGGCCAGCTTGGGCTGGTTGCACGCAGCAGTTGCTGATTCAAAGTATGCTGCCACAGCCTTGCTTTGCGTCATTGCGGTGGCATCGTAGTCAGACAAACCGTAGTCTGCTGCAAACCTAGCCGCCATCACGCGCGGTAGCTCGGGCATTTCGGCTTTTACGCGCTCCACCCAAGCGCGGTCAATCACCAGCGGGGGCAAGTCAGGGTCAGGGAAATAACGGTAATCGGCTGCGTCTTCCTTGGTGCGCATGGCGCGCGTTTCGCCGGTGTCGGGGTTAAAAAGCACGGTGGCTTGCTCGATGGCGTGGCCGTCTTCGATTTGCTCTATCTGCCAGCTCACTTCGTAGTCTATGGCCTGCTGCATGAACTTGAAGCTGTTCAAGTTTTTGATCTCACGGCGCGTGCCAAACTTGGCACCCGGTTTGCGCACCGACACGTTGGCGTCACACCGGAAAGAGCCCTCTTGCATGTTGCCGTCGCAAATGCCAATCCAGGTGACGATTTTGTGCAGCTCTTTGGCATAAGCTACCGCCTCAGCGCTGCTGCGCATGTCGGGCTCGGTGACTATTTCTAGCAGCGGTGTGCCGGCGCGGTTCAGGTCGATGCCGCTTTGGCCAACGAAGTCCTCATGCAGTGACTTGCCAGCGTCTTCTTCGAGGTGGGCGCGCACTAGGCGCACTGATTTTTTAGTATCCCCGAGGTAAAACTCTATAGAACCGCCTTGCACCACCGGAATCTCAAATTGGCTGATCTGGTAGCCTTTGGGCAGGTCGGGGTAAAAG
>JANPDG010000232.1:0-16512 GCA_031431335.1 Polaromonas sp.
GAGCACACCACCATGCACTGGCACGGCCAGCGCCTGCCCAACGGCATGGACGGTGTGGGCGGGCTAAACCAAAAACAAATCCCTGTAGGCAAAACATTTGTCTATGAATTTATCGCCCGCCGCCCCGGCACGTTTATGTACCACCCGCATGCAGACGAGATGACACAAATGGCCATGGGCATGATGGGTTTTTGGGTCACCCACCCCAAAGGTAAGCACCCGCTGATTGACGAAGTACAACGCGACTTTTGCTTCTTACTGCAAGGCTACGATGTGGACCCTGGCAGCATGACACCCAAGGTCAACACCATGCTGGACTTCAATATTTGGTCATGGAACAGCCGCGTGTTTCCAGGCATTGAATCGCTGAACGTGCGGTTAAACGACAAGGTACGCATTCGGTTTGGCAACTTAACGATGACAAATCATCCCATTCACCTGCATGGCCATGAGTTTCAAGTTACCGGTACCGATGGCGGTCCGACGCCCAAGTCGTCGCGCTGGAGTGAGGTCACTACCGATGTGGCAGTGGGGCAGATGCGGCAAGTGGAGTTTGTGGCAGATGAAGAAGGTGACTGGGCTTTTCATTGCCACAAAAGCCACCACACCATGAACGCCATGGGCCACAACGTGCCGACCATGATTGGTGTAGACCATAAAGGCTTGGTTAAAAAAATCCAAAAGCTCATCCCCGACTACATGGTGATGGGCGAGCGCGGTATGGCCGACATGGGCGAGATGGAAATGGAACTGCCCGAGAATACTGCGCCCATGATGACCGGCACCGGCCCCTATGGCCCTGTAGAGATGGGCGGCATGTTCACCAATGTCAAGGTGCGCAAAGACCAAAAAGTCGGTGACTACAAAGACCCAGGTTGGTACAAACAGCCCGCAGGCACGCAAGCCTTTGAATGGAAAGGCACGCTACCTGAACCTGCGCGCTTTAAATCTGAGATGGAGTCCAACAACGGTATGGTGACAGGCCTGCGTAACCCCGACACTGGTAAAAACTTTGCACAACCTGTTGAGCTGACCGTGCGCAAGCCTATGGCTGGCATGAAACACTAAATCAAATAACCACTATGACACTTGCTGTAATAGACAACACTGCCGCCCAGCCCAGTGCACAGCGCGCGCTAGACAACTACCGCGCACTGGCTGCAGGCTATGACGCTACGTGCACACGCATTGAAAAGTTACGCTTGATAGCGCTGCATGCGCTAGCACTGCAGCACGGAGAGACCGTGTTCGACATTGCCTGCGGTACTGGGCCTGTGCTGCCATTGCTGGCCAGTGCGGTAGGTCCGTCGGGCAAGGTGGTAGGCGTAGAGCATTGTCCAGAAATGGCAGCATTGGCGCGCAGTCGCATAGCCGCCACAGCGGGCTGCGAGCATGTTTCGGTAGCGCAACTAGCCGTCGAGAGCTTTGTGCCCAGCGCGCGTGCCGATGCATTGCTGCTGTGCTACACGCAAGACGTTTTGCAATCACTTAATGCACTAGACAGTCTTATGGCCAGCGCCAAGCCGGGTGCGCGCATCACCATTTTGGGTATGAAAACAGTGCCCTGGCTGTGGGGTTGGCCGGCTAATATTTTTAACATGTACCGCGCCCGCCGCTACATGACTACCTATGTCAACCTAGACCGACCCTGGCGACTACTAGAACAGCGTGGGGCGAACTTGCAACTCATTCACACGGCATTGTGGGGCAGTGCCTACGTGGTCACTGGCACGATGCCTAGGCCATAACTTGATCTCACAATTACCTAAGCTTCTAAATTAATAGCTTCTTGAGCAATAACTACGCTGAAAAACAGCATTTTTATTAACAATTTATTTGCCCCACAACCTGCTATGAACATCAGCCACCTGTTACTCAAATTCAGCCTCTCAGCCGCCGTATTGGTGGCAGTGGCCGAGATCGCCAAACTTAACAGCCTATGGGCGGCTTTGGTGGCTTCGTTGCCGCTGACCTCGTTATTGGCATTCGTGTGGCTTTACCTTGACACGCGCGACACCCAAAAGGTAGCTGCATTGTCAGGTGATATTTTTTGGCTGGTGCTTGCGCTGTGACATTACTAGCTTATGCAGCAACTTTGTATTTTTTACCCTCTTCAACTTAAAAAGGTGGCCCATGAAGACTCTAGCAACTTTGATTATTACCGCCGCGCTTGGCTGTACATTCGCGTCCAGCGCCATGGCGCACAGCAATGAAACCCATGCCAAACCTGCAGGTCCCGTTAAAAAAGAGCAAAAAGATTGGGGCATTGCGGGTGACGCCAAAATGGTTAAACGCACCATCGAAATCAGCATGATGGACACCATGAAGTTCAGCCCAGACAAGATTGATGTGAAACAAGGCGAGACCATCAAATTTATCGTGAAAAACACCAGCCCTGCAGTTTTGCACGAGTTTGTCATAGGCACCAAAAAAGAAAATGACGAGCATGCTGCGCTGATGATCAAGTTTCCCACCATGGAACACAGTGAGCCCTACATGGCGCACGTAGGTGCGGGCAAAACTGGTGAAATTATTTGGACTTTCAACAAGCCTGGTGATTTTGACTTTGCCTGCTTAATCGCTGGTCATTACCAGGCGGGCATGGTCGGAAAAATTAAAGTAGCTGCAGGTAAGAGCGATGGCCACACCGACCACAAACATTAATTTTTCGATACAACGCCGCGCTTACTTGGGTGGTGCGCTAGGTGCTGCCTTGTCTTTATGGCAAGGTATTGCATCAGCGCGCAGTGAAAGCAACTTAGTGTCCGTTTGGGAAACTGCCAGCTGCGGTTGTTGCAAAGCATGGATAGTGCATTTACAGGCCAATGGCTTTAAGGTAGTGGCTACCGATGTACCCGACACCTTACCTATCCGCAAGCACTTGAATATGCCAGCCGCTCTAGGCTCATGCCACACCGCTAGGGTTGAAGACTATGTAATCGAAGGCCATGTGCCAGGCATGCCCATAGGTTCGCCCGGTATGGAAATGGGCACGAAAAAAGACAAATTCAACGTGTTACTTGTCCTCGAAAGCGGTGTAACCCGCGTTTATCAAACATATTCTTGAAAGGAATACTCCCATGAAACTTTTAACTATCGCTTTGTTATCGTCTGCGCTAAGTATGGCTGCTGTGGCGCAAACCACCGCCCCAGCCGCAGCACTAGCAAGCTCAGCAGCTATGCCAGTCAAAGATGTGGCCGCTAAAGACATGGCCGAAGCCGAGGTGCGCAAGGTTGACAAAGACGCCAAAAAGGTCACACTTAAGCATGGCCCCATTAAAAACCTCGACATGCCCGGCATGACCATGGTGTTTCAAGTGCGCGATGTTGCGTTGCTAGACAAATTTGTTGCAGGAGACAAGATTATATTTACCGCTGAACAATTGCAAGGCGCATTTGTGCTGACAGGAGCTGAAAAGGTGGCACCAAAATGATCAATTGGCTGCCTTGCGCTTACGCGCTTTCCCTCATTGTGGGGGTCGCTGTGATAGCAAGCGCAGCCGGTTATATGCTGGGTCGCTGGTGTGAGCAGATTTCATTGCTAGCAATATTTGGGCCCAAGCACCCTGCCGATTTAATGGCCCGTACACAGCCATTCAGATAGCTTAGGCTGCTTATTGTTCGCGAATGGCAATTGCGCGTCCCCCAAGTGGTGTAATACAGTCATGACACAAGCCATCCGTTACACCCTGATTTCACTGCGCGATCTCATGATCTCGTTTGCTCCATTTATTGCACTCGGTGTGCTACTGCTAGCCCTAGCCTACTGGTGGCTAGACCCTAACCCACCCAAAGTCGTCACACTGGCTACTGGCCCTGCACAAAGCGCCTATGACGAATTTGGCAAAAAATATGTCGCGCAGCTCAAGGCCAGCGGCATAGAAGTGCAGGTGATTCAAACCGAGGGGTCGTCTGCTAACCTCAAGCTACTGCGAGAGGGCAAGGCGGATTTAGGCTTTGTGCAAGGCGGAACGGGTGAGTCCGACCCTGAAGACGAAACTAATCTGCAAACCTTGGGCAGCTTGTTTTTAGAACCTATTTGGTTGTTTTACCGGGAAGACTCAGCGCAGCGCCTGATCAAAGGCAAGCCAGAACAGCAGCGCCTGACATCGCTGACCCAGCTAGGTGGCTGGCGTTTGAATGTAGGCACACCCGGCAGCGGGGTGCCTAACCTGATGAACCGCTTGCTAGAGAGCAACCGCGTAGAACTTGATGCGATCAAACTATCCACTTTAGACCAAACTCCCGCCACTATGGCACTGCTGTCTGGCGAGACCGACGCCATCGTGTTTGCCTCAGCACCCGAGTCGTTGATGGTGCAAATGCTACTGCAAACACCGGGCATCAAGCTGATGGATTTTGTCCAAGCGGAGGCTTATTCGCGGCGCTTTACGTTTTTATCGCCCGCACTGCTGCCGCGCGGCGTGGTCGACCTGTCCATTGACAGTCCTGCACAAGATGTGCGCCTGGCTGGCCCCACCACATCGCTCATAGCGCGCAACGAAACCCACCCTGCGCTGCTGCAACTGTTTACTGCCGCTGCACACCATATTCACAGCGGTGCAGGCTGGTTTAACAAGGCGCGAGACTACCCTAACGACAAACGCGACGAGCTTCCTATGGCAAAAGAGGCCGAGCGGCAACTCAAAAATGGTCCTCCTCTGCTGCAGCGCTACTTGTCGTTTTGGATGGCCAACTTGATTGACCGCATGTGGGTAGCGCTCGGTATCATCATTGCTATTTTGCTGCCTCTGTCGCGCGTACTGCCGCCGCTCTACCAGTTCAGAGTGCGCTCACGCATCTTCAAATGGTATGCCCAGTTGCGTGATATTGAAAACCGCGACAGCGCCAATGGCGAAGCCAATAAAGAATTAATTGTAGAACTCAATTCTCTAGACACTCGGGTAGAAAAAATCAAAATCCCGCTGTCGTATGCAGATGAGCTGTATGCACTGCGCGGCAATATCCACTTGGTGCGCAAAAAATTAATGCGCTCTTGAGCTCATGCGCTAGCGCTCTGGCGCTGCGCAGCTTGTGCAACTGCGTTAAGAGCACCCATCACAAAACTTCCCTCGGCTGCACTGCGCATCGCTTGGCGGGACAGCATTTTATCGAGCGCACGACGGGTCATCGAGTGTGGGTTGCCAGCAGCGCCCGTAAACATATACAAAGTGCCATGCGGACTGGCCCAAGTCAATTGCGCACGCACCCATTTGTCGTGGCTTAAAAACTCTACCCAAGCGCCCAGAGGCGGTGGCTGCGTGAATGTACCGTCGGGCAGTATCGCTATACCCAGCGGCGCGTCTTGGTCAGACGCTTGTGGTTCGGTCGAAGCAAAGTCAGACTCTACAGCTTCACTCATCGGCGTATCTGCCAAGGCCGCAGCATCTGAATCGGTGAGTTCTGAGTTGACAAAACCTACAGCTCGCACCTCTTGAGGCGCCAGCCAAACGGGTTGTTCGCTGCTGCCCTCTGCACTTTCTTCAGATTTTTCATTGGCGCATTGCTCAATCGCCTGCATCTGAACGGACTTTGTGCTCGGAGTTTTATGACCCGACTTAAGCACCAACTCGTGCACCTGCATCAATTGCGCAAAAAATGCATCACCCAAGTGCTCTGAGCCGCCCATGCTGGCAAGGCCTTCGCGCAAGGTAGCCAACATACTCGGCACCATACTGACCAAGCGCTTTTTGTCTGCTGCAATCTGCTCTGGCACGGCGCTCCACAACAAGCTATTAACCACATCCAAATAGTCCACCGCCTGCTGCCGCCCCTGTGGGTCTAGCCGCGCTTTGGCCAGCACCTGCGACCACACGCTGGCCATAAACTGTTTGACGAAAATAGGGGCATACCGCGCATCGTCTCTGCGCGTTAATTCAAGGGCGATTTTTTCGGCCAATAAATTACGCTGCTCAGCCTCTACCAGAGCCTGCTGCGCCTGCTCGCGTTGAATTTGCACTGCTGACTTTTGCTGTGCCCACGCTTGTTCTACATAGCTCCAGGCTTGCACAAACGGCTGCGCGCTGGTGATACCTGATGGCTGAATATGCGAACTGGCAGTGAGCACCGGGTCAAAGAAAGCGGCAAAACCCACCGACTGGTCAGAGCCAAAGCCCAGACTGCGCGCAGTGACCTCATCTAGCAAGCGCCGCGCAGAATGTGAAGCTTGCGTGAGAAATGTGTTATCAACATTGGCCAATGCGAGCAGTGCAGGCTCTAATGAACCTACCCAATCGCGCACACACTCCATGAGGCGCGTGTCGTCACACAACTCATCGACCATCAAGCGCACTACATCTTGCGCAAGCGCGCCTTGGGCTGCAGCGTCCAACACTTCGGGAGGATGGGCATCAGACTCTTGATCTTCATGCTCTTCATAGACTTCCAGTGCATCCGCCTTTGAGGTGTGCAGCTCTGCATCACAGGCTTGCCTTGCCTGCGCGCCTGAAGGCTTGGCTGCAGGGCCGCCGAGCTGCTGCACTAACGCATTGAGCTCTTGCACATCGCGCATCACATCATCTAGGCTGTAGGCGTCTTTTGCATCATTTGAGTTTTGTGGTGTGGCCGCATCTGATTGGAAATTTTGTCCACCCAAAACCTGGCGCAGTTGATCAACCGAAAGCCTAGGTGTGTTGGCAGCGCGTTCGCGCCTAGGCAGAGGGGGTGGGCGTGCAACGCTCGGTGGCGGTGGCGCTGCACTACCCACTGATGCACCCGCATCGCCACCAGCACCATCGCCTAGTCCGCCGTACGAAAAATTAGCGCTGTAGCCGACTGCTTGCACATGCAATTTTTGCAAAAACTCCACCAGCTTCGGATACAGCTTGCGCAGCTCTGGAGCTAGCAGAGCGCCCAACTGCTGCATCCAGACAGCGCGCTGTGCAGGTGTGGCGTCTGCGGCGGCCAAAGTATCTGTCAATGCGGTGCAAAATGTGCCGGGGCGCAAGGGATTGCGCTCCGGCTGCACTATTTTGAGCCCCCGTGCTGCGCAGACCAGCGCGTCGAGCATACCGAGTTCTTTTTCGCACGCGTTTTCAGCCGCCTGCTGCAGGCGCGAAAGGTCGATCTGGCTTTGCACCTTGGCATCGTCAACCAGCTCTAGTGTTTCAAACCGTAGTGCACGAGCTGCAGGCTTTGCATCGCCGCCTGTGGACTGGGTATCTTTCGCTAGCGAGTCATTTGCGGCGCTGAGCTTGTCGATCGCAGCACGCAACGCTCGGGGGAATCGATCGGCCAGTAGCTCGCGCTGCTGCAACAAAGCCCTCGTATCGTCGTCCCACTGGATACGCTCACGCATATCGGTCAAGGTGTTTTGCTTGGCTTGCATCACCGCCACGGCTTGCTGCACCAGCTGCACCATCACATCACGCGACTGCGCACATGCCTGCTGCATGCACTGCTTGGATATGTCTAAATCTGAATCTGAAGCAGTGCTGGTTACCATGAAGCAGTGAAAAGTCTGGATGAAATGCCAGGCTTGCAATAAGTGGTGGGCCGTGTAGGACTTGAACCTACGACCAAAGGATTATGAGTCCTCTGCTCTAACCAACTGAGCTAACGGCCCACAAACCCTATTATCGCTGATGAAAAAGGGCTGTTTGTCGCCAAACAGCCCTTCTGCACTAGAAAATCAGCGTGCCGCAGTAACGGCAACTAGCGCACTGGCCGGATCAGTGTGAACTGGGCCATCTCGCCTCGGCGAAACAGCACGTTGAGCGGCTTGGTTTTGTCGGCTTTGCCTAATGCAGCATCAAACTCGGCTACGTTGCTGATCTCGGTGTTGGCCACGGCCACAATCACGTCGCCTTCGCGCAGGCCCGCGCGGGCTGCGCCTTCGGTGGCGGTGGTCACGCGCACGCCGCCTTTGATTTTGAGTTCTTTCTTTTGCGCATCGGTCAGCTCGGCCACGGCCAAGCCTACACTTTGGCCTGCGCCAGTCGGCTTGGCAGGCTCAGACGCTTTGGCTGCAGGTTTCACGGCTTTAGGCTTTTCTGGCTCGATCTCAGCCACCATCACAGCCAAGTCTTTAGACTGGCCACGGCGAAACACGGTCACCACACTTTTGGTACCAGGCTTGATACTGCCCACCAAGCGCGGCAAGTCAGATGATTTTTCAATCACTTTGCCATCGAACTTGGTGATGATGTCGCCCGCCTCCACGCCCGCTTTGTCTGCGGGGGCACCGGTCTCTACGCTGCTGACCAGAGCACCCTGCGGTTTACCCAGGCCAATAGACTCAGCGATTTCTTTGGTGACGTTGCCTATCTGCACGCCAATGCGCCCGCGCGAGACGCGGCCTGTAGCGCGCAGCTGGTCGCTCACGCGACTCGCCTCGTCAATGGGAATGGCAAACGAAATGCCTTGGAAGCCGCCCGAGCGAGAATAAATTTGGCTGTTAATACCAATCACCTCGCCGCGCATGTTGAGCAGCGGGCCGCCCGAGTTGCCGGGGTTAATGGCCACATCGGTTTGGATGAAAGGTAAATAGTCGCCTGTGTCGCGCTGTTTGGCGCTCACAATGCCAGCGGTAACGGTACTGTCTAGGCCAAAGGGCGAACCAATCGCCATCACCCATTCGCCGACACGCACTTTGCCGGCATCGCCAATTTTGACGGCAGGCAAGCCGCTGGCTTCGATCTTGAGCACAGCCACGTCGGTGCGTTTGTCTGCGCCGATGATCTTGGCTTTGAATTCACGCTTGTCAGTGAGCGTGACGATGACTTCGTCCGCACCGTCCACCACATGGGCATTGGTCATCACAAAACCGTCGGCACTCAAGATAAAGCCCGAGCCGACGCCGCGCGGCATCTCTTCGCCCTCTTCAGGCGTGGGGCGGTTAGGCCGTGGGGCTTGGCGCGGAATATTGGGCGCGCGGTCGCCAAAAAAGCGGCGAAAAAACTCTTGCATCTCTTCATCCATGCCGCTGCCGCCTGCACCCGCGCTGGCTTTGGATTTCTCTAGGGTGCGGATATTGACCACACTGGGGCCAGCGGCCTCAGCCAAGTCGGCAAAGTCTGGCAGACCGCGCACGCTCGGCGCGCTTTGAGCCCACGCTGGGCTGGGCACCACACTGGCGCTCAGCGCAAAAACACCGAGCGCAGCGGCCAAAGCCAGAGGCAGCGTACGCTTAGAGAAAATCAAACTTGTCATAGAAATCCTGTGAAATTCGGTCAATACATCAATTCAACTCAAGAGAAAACCATCGGCAAATTGCAGTTAACGCTTGCGCTCCAGCCCTTGGGCAAACGCCTTAAGCGTTTGGGGCGGCACCTCGCCTACTGCGGTGAGCCAAAACTCATTCATCCGCCTGAACAACGAGTGTGTCGCGCCTTGGGCCAGCATGCCCTCTTGGCTGTGGCGCGTGGCGTCATAGTTTTCGACAAACAAGGACACTGTTGCCAAGCCGTCTGAAAAGATCCATTGCAGTGTGGTGCCGTCTTGCGGGCTGGTGGCAGTGCTGGTGCTACCGCTGGCTGAGCCTATGTTGACGCCCGTACTGGGGTTCATACTGCTGTTGGCCACGCCGCGTTTGTAACAGCTCAGTGGCTTGAAGCCCGCCACAGGCGATTTGAGGCTCCAGCCCTCGGCGCTGGCAGTGGTTTTGGCGATGGCGCTTTGGTCAACTTTGTAGCCTTCGGTGGCCGACATCATTTGCATGAGTTTGTCCATTTTGACTGGGGCGTCGAGCTGCAGTTCAGAAAAAGCGGCCTGCTCTAACACGTTGCCATTAGGCTCGATAGTTTGTAGCTTGAGCACTAAATTAGATTTTTTATCTGTCCAAATGCGGTAGCCAAAGCGCAACCCGTCTTTGGGCGAGAGCTGAACCACGTCGGCATCTAGCCCCGCCATGCGTTCGCTGCCCAGCGTTTTGAGGGTGTAAAACTCAGGGATACTGCCTGCGCCGGGCTTGAGCAAGTCTGGAAAACCACCCAGTTGCTCACGCTTTTCAATCCGTGCCACTTTCGTCTCCGGCATGAAGGTAATGACCTTGTTGTTATGCCTAAATGTGGAGCGCGGCGCGCCGGTCAGGGTCTCGACCCGCTCGATCTGCTGCGCTCCGTCGCATGTATACCAAATGCGGGCACTGCTAATAGCCATGGGCGAGGACTGCACCAAGGTACCGACATAGGAGCGCTTTTTCATGGCGGCCTCGTGCATGCGCAGCAGCCAGTCGTTGATGTTGGGTGCCGTCTCGGGTGCAGCTGCACTTGCAGGCCCACCCACGGTTGCATTGGACGCAGCGCTGCCTGCAGCGGGGACTTGCGCCCAAACCACTGGCATGGATAAATTCACACAGAGTACTATTAAAATAATAGCGAACTTTTTAATATCCACGTCGGAAAACTGCTTAAAAACTTGTCTAAACATAATCTTTACAGGTTTAGCCGGTTGCAGCGGCTGCAAAGATACACAAGGCGATAACAACATGCTCAGCGCCCAGTGGACTGGAATGTAGCGTTGCGCAAAAAGCCCGCAGGTTGTTGCAGCGCCGATGCGCCGCCAAACTGCTTGTGCGCTGCCAATAGCTCATCCAAGCGCGGATCGCGAATCATCACTTGTGGGTTGGCTGCTGCATCACTGGCTGTGCTGACCACGCTGGCCACTGCCGTGGGTGCAGCGCTGCCTGCGGCGTTTTGCGCTAGCTGCGCGCCGCCGCTAATGCCCGGTGAGCCCACCGTGGCCCACAGTATCGAGCTGACAGCGGCGACTGCGGCAAAGCCTGCTACCAGCTTCCAGCGAAACACGCTGTCGTTGGCCGCTGTGGGCATGGCTGTGGGCGCAGACATGACCGGCTCAAGTGCGATTGCGCCTGCCAATGGTGTCACCGCACTACGCTGATCTCGCGCATTGGCGCGCAGCACATCGCCAATGGTGTGGTAGCTGGCCCAGGTCTGCATCAGGCGGGTGTCTTGCGCGCAGGCCTGAACGGCGGCGCGGGCTTGCTCGGCGCTCAGGGCGTTGTCAGCCAAGGCGGACAACTGCTCGGCATGCAAATGGGACTGGGACTGGGACTGGTTTGCGTAATTCATATTCACCTCTGTCAGGTATCGGGTTCGGTGTCTGTATCATTGTTCAAAACTACCAGCGCTTGGTGGTCTGTTTTTGCAACATGGGCTTGATGCGCGCCGAAATAGCTTCGCGCGCCCTGAAAATTCGGGATCGCACGGTGCCTATGGGGCAGTTCATCATCTCGCTAATCTCCTCATAACTCAAGCCTTCAAGCTCTCTGAGTGTGATGGCTTGGCGGAGTTCCTCAGGCAATGCATCCATTGCAGCATTTACCGCTTCGCCGATCTCTTTGGCCGCATACGCCGTCTCGGGCGTGTCACTGTCAGTCGATCTGTTGTTTAGAGGGTGGTCTGCGTAAGAAGTTTCATCATCATCACCCTCGGCCCCGCGCAGAGCGGCCTCGGTAATGATGGGGTCACGTTTCACGTCCATCAGGTGTTTTTTGGCGCTGTTTACCGCAATACGGTACAGCCAGGTATAAAACTGCGCGTCGCCGCGAAAGTTGCGCAGTGCACGCCAAGCGCGGATAAAGGTCTCTTGGGCAATGTCTTGCACGATGTCCACGTCGCGCACCATGCGGCCCACCAGGCGCTCGATGCGCCGCTGGTATTTGATGACCAGCATCTCGTAAGCTCGCTCATCGCCTGCTTGGGCGAGTGTAACCAAGGCGTAGTCTGCGTCTACGGTGGGTTCTGGCTTGGTTTCTGCAGACGCTGGTGCCCTTGTATCTGCGCTTGTTGCAGCGATTGCTTCGCTAGGCACGCCCACAGCCGCAGCTTGCAGCGTGTCAGCAGCCTCAGCCAAAGGGGTGGCGCTAGGCTTGCTCATGCGCTGACAGCTCTGGAGCAACAGGCTGTGCGTGCACCGCGCGGCGCACCGCTTGCCACTGCGCCTGGCTCAGCGCCGAGTCCGCCGCTGCGCGCGCAGCAGCAGTCAACGCGCTTGATGCCGTCAGTGCAGTAGAGGTGTGCCGAGTGTGTCGGCTTTCGAGGTGCAGCCATTGTTGTTGATTATTATGCAGTTGCGGGTGCGGGTGCGGTTGGATATGGGCCGAGCCGTCGACGTGGGGCGTAAATCTCACCAACATGTAAGAAGGTAGATCAAGCACGGGCTGCAAAGTTCCCAGCACCTCCACATCGCCGCGCGCCAACACCCAGTCGCCCGCCGCGTAGTGCAAAGCGCCCGCGCGCGGTGCCCACGCGTCCCACAGCGCCCACACCACCGCCAACACACTCACCACCAGCAACGCTGCACTGACACCCCATGTTTGGCCATCTTGGGTAGCGCTATTTTGGAAGAAAAAATGCCATTTTTCCGACGTGGATATTAAATAGTTAGCTATCAAAATAATAGCGATCAGCAGCACCACAGTACGATAATGCCACGATGCGCCCAAGCGGATGGAGGCAGCGGGCGGCGTTTTCATGGCGTTGAGTTGGGCTTGGAGATGTTTTTAAAGAGGTTCACAACGTGCGTCCTTGCGTTTTTAAAGGCGTTTAAAAACGAGCGTGCCATTGGTGCCGCCAAACCCAAAGTTGTTTTTCATCGCTATATCAATTTTCATGTCCCGCGCGGTGTTGGCACAGTAGTCCAGGTCGCACTCTGGATCTTGGTTGAAAATGTTAATGGTGGGAGGCGATTTTTGGGTGTGCAGCGCCATCACGGTAAACACACTCTCAATGCCGCCTGCGCCGCCCAGCAAGTGGCCAGTCATGCTCTTGGTGGAGTTGACCACCACTTTTTTGGCATGGTCGCCTAAAGCCGCCTTGATAGCGTTGGTCTCATTAGAGTCACCCAGGGGGGTGGATGTGCCGTGGGCGTTGAGGTAGTTCACCGAATCGGCATTCAACCCGGCGTTGCCCAAAGCCGACAACATGGCGCGGCGCGGGCCGTCCATGTTGGGCGCGGTCATATGGCCTGCATCAGCGCTCATGCCAAAGCCGGGCAGCTCGCAATATATCTTGGCTCCGCGCGCCTTGGCATGCTCGTATTCCTCGAGCACCAGCACGCCAGCGCCCTCGCCCAGCACAAAACCATCGCGGTCTTTGTCCCAAGGACGCGAGGCCGTCTTGGGATCGTCGTTGCGGGTGCTCAGGGCGCGCATGGCGGCAAACCCGCCAATGCCCAAGGGCGAGACCGCCGCCTCAGCACCGCCGCACACCATCACGTCAGCGTCGCCATATTCAATCATGCGGGCGCTGGTGCCGATGGCGTGCAAGCCGGTGGTACACGCCGTGACGATGGCAATATTGGGGCCTTTGAAGCCAAACTTCATCGACACATGGCCAGAGATCATGTTGATGATGCTGGCAGGAATGAAGAACGGCGTGATGCGGCGCGGGCCGCGGTTAATCAGCTCAGAGTGGGTGTCCTCGATCAGCGGCAGGCCACCAATGCCCGAGCCAATATTGCAGCCGATGCGCACGGCCTTGTCGTCGCCCAGCGCCTCGCCAGTAGCCAGGCCAGCGTCTTTCACGGCTTCACACGCTGCAGCAATGCCGTAATGGATAAAAGTGTCCATCGTGCGGGCTTCTTTAGAGCTCATGTAGTCCTCTACATTAAAGCCCTTAACCTCGCCTGCAAACTTGCACGCAAAGGCGCTGGCATCAAACTTGGTCACCATATCAATGCCCGACTGACCCGCGAGCAAGTTGGCCCACGCGGCCTCTACGGTGTTGCCTACAGGGCTGATGCAGCCCAAACCAGTGACGACGACTCTGCGCTTATTCATGTGGTGGTCTCATGCGGTGATCGATTGAAAATTTATCTGCGGCTGTTATCTGTGGCTGTTATCTGTAACCGCAATAGAAAAAAGGGCCAAAGCCTGCGCTTTTGCCCTTAATTCCTCTGCATTGCAGCAATGTGCCAGCTTAAGCCCTGCCAGCTTACGCCTTTTTGTGCGTATTGGCGTAGTCAATAGCGGCTGCTACGGTGGTGATCTTTTCTGCATCTTCGTCTGGAATTTCGATGCCAAACTCGTCCTCCAAGGCCATCACCAGTTCCACGGTGTCCAAAGAGTCAGCACCCAGGTCAGCAACAAAGGCCTTTTCTGGAGTCACTTGAGACTCTTCAACGCCCAATTGCTCGGCAATGATTTTTTTGACACGTGCTTCAATATCGCTCATAGATTCCCTCAAAGGGTTGTTAATAACCCAGTAATTTTACCCGCTTAGGGGCAGTTTTCTAAAAAAGTAGCCCGTCCTGTGTAAAAACACATTTTGGGTAAATTTTAGGCAGTTTTCCGACGTGGATATTCAATAGTTTGCTATTAATTTAATAGTATTACATATACATGCCGCCGTTGACATGGATCTCTTGGCCCGTAATGTAGGCCGCCTGCGGGCTGGCCACAAACGCTACCGCATGCGCGATGTCAGCTGGTTTGCCCAAATGCCCCAGCGGAATCGACGCCAGCAGCGCCTTTTGCTGCTCTTCGGCCAAGCCTGCAGTCATGTCGGTTTCAATAAAACCCGGTGCAATGCAGTTCACGGTGATGTTGCGCGAGCCCAGCTCACGCGCCAGCGCCCGCGTCATGCCCGCCACACCCGCCTTGGCCGCCGCATAGTTAGCCTGCCCAGGGTTGCCCGACGCGCCTACCACACTGGTGATATTGACAATACGGCCATAGCGCTGCTTCATCATCGTGCGCATGACCGCGCGACTGGCTCTGAAAACAGCCTTCAAGTTGGTGTCGATCACCGCATCCCAGTCATCATCTTTGAGCCGCATGGCCAGCATGTCGCGGGTAATGCCGGCGTTGTTGACCAAAATATGCAGGCCGCCGTGTTCTTTCACAATGCTGTCAATCAGCGCGTCCAGCGCTGCACCGTCAGTCACGTTAAGCACCGCACCTTGCACGCCAGTAGCGTTAATTTTGTCAGCGCCTTCTTGGGTGGTGGCCGTGCCGATCACCCTGCAACCCTTGGCTTTAAGCTCCTGCGCAATCGCCGCGCCAATGCCTCTGGTTGCGCCGGTGACTAGGGCTATTTGATCTTTGTAATTTGCTTCACTCATGGTTGTCTCGTTTATTTAAATGTGTAAATGGTTGAATGCTTGAAATCGGACTTCCGGACGCAGAGGACGCAAAATTTACGCAGAAGACGCAAAAAAGAAAATACCAAAAATAAGACCAAAAATATTAATAGCTATTATCAAATCTTAAATTGAGCTCTATTTTTTTACTTTAAATTTTCTTGATCTCTTCTTTTTTCTGTTTCTTCTTTTGTATTCCTTTTGCGTCCTCTGCGTAACCTTTGCGTCCTCTGCGTCCGCAAGTCCATATTAAAACCTCAGCCAACCAAAGCCTTAGCCTCAGCCAGTGAAGCAGGGTCATACACAGCGCCACTCACCAGCTCAGCATCAATTCGCTTGGTCATGCCCGACAACACCTTACCAGGCCCGCATTCAATCAAGGTACTGATACCGCGCAATTTAATAGCCGCTACACATTCCACCCAACGCACCGGCCCGAAGGCTTGGCGGAACAATGCATCGCGGATTGTGTCAGCATCGGTTTGCACCGCTACATCAATATTGTTGACCACTGCAATCTGCGGTGTGTTGAAAGTAACCGTGGCTAATTTAGCGCGCAGTTTGTCGGCAGCAGGCCTCATTAGGCTGCTGTGAAAAGGCGCAGACACTGGCAGTGGCAAGCAGCGTTTAGCGCCGCGCGATTTGAGCAGTTCGCTGGCCTTCTCGATGCCCAATTTGCTGCCCGCAATCACGGTTTGCATCGGGTCATTAAAGTTCACCGCCTCGGCCACCTCACCTGCCGCTACGCCGCCAGCTGCAGTCGCCTCAGCGCAAATAGCTATCACATCAGCCGCGCTCATGCCCAGCACCGCCGCCATCGCGCCCGTGCCCACAGGCACAGCCTCTTGCATAGCAGCTGCGCGCAGACGCACGGTTTGCACCGCGTCCGTCAAGCTCAGCACACCCGAGGCCACCAGCGCCGAATATTCACCCAGCGAATGCCCCGCAACCACAGCGGGCAGCGCGCCGCCCATATTTTGTGTCTCAAACAGCCAAGCCCGATAAGCCGCCACCCCCGCTACCAGCATCACCGGCTGCGTATTGGTGGTCAGCCCCAGTGCCTCTTTCGGCCCGTCTTTGATGAGCGTAGCCACGTCCTCACCCAGAGCGTCGCTGGCTTCTTTGACTACAGCTACCACAGCCGGGTGGTCGCCCCAAGCATCCAACATACCTACAGATTGCGAGCCTTGACCGGGGAAGATAAATGCGAAGGGTGTCATAAAACTTTTAGGTAAATCAAAAATAAGTCTATAAAGACCGGGTCATGAACGTGCTGTCGGTATCAGGTTGGTAATCCCCGAAGGCATCACATTCGGTAAATCCAAAGCCGCTGTACAAAGCACGCGCTGGCGCAAATTGGTCTTGTGAACCCGTCTCTAGGCTTAGCCGCGTGTAGCCACGTTGCTCAGCGGTTTGCACAATATGCGCCAGCATAGCGGCAGCAACGCCTTTACCGCGATGGGCAGCGGC